>CAYWAK010000198.1:0-5189 GCA_964455755.1 uncultured Ardenticatenales bacterium
GCATCCGCCAGACGCTGAACTTCCAGCCCCAGGTGCGCTTCGAGGACGGCATGGCCGACCTGATCGACTGGGTCCGCGAGCAGGAGGGGGTGGACCTGGTGGAACAGGCGCGGGCGGAGTTGGAGAGAAGGGGGCTGGCGAGGTAGCCATCGATTAACGACACAAGTGAATGTAACTCAGCGACTGCCCGCTTGCTGGACCGGGTAGGGAGCTAACGATTTGTGACTGTAGTCTTGTGCATCATAAAAGAAACAAGCAGGAAGTTGCATCTCTAGCATGACCTTTGACCGCGGACAAGACAATGACACAATTAGAAATCTTGCCGCCAATCAGTGGGGGATCACCCCAGAAATGTGCCCTAAACGAGTTGCCGTTTCCCATTTCAGGGCTGATTTCAAGCCGATTTCAGGTGACTGGCGGGGGACCACTCCCTGCAATCATTTTAATTATGCGATTACCGGCGGCGCGGTCAAAGGTCATGCTAGTCACTGAATCAAGAGAAGCCATGACATAGCCGAGTGACTCGGACCGGGAATCAAGGCAGGCCATGACGCTGGAAGTGACCACACGCTGATCGGCGACTTCCATACCGAATGTTGAATCAGAGACTATGGGATCAACAGCAACGAGCGGAACAGCTTCACAGGAGGTAGTATCCTCATATCCCGCCACACCAAGTCCCTGGTGGAGGCGAGGTAACATGACCGTTGCGATCGTGCTCCTGGTACTACACTTGCCACGATTCATGGTTACTGCGGAGATTTTTGCTAGCAATCTTTTTGCCCCGTCCGATGAATATTTCTACTACGACTTCGGTGCTTACTATGTGGCCGCGGCGGTCTTGAACAGCGAGCAGCCACTTCTATACAACGATCAGGTAGCTGCTGAAGTTGCAGCGACTCTCAATATGCAAACACGCCACTCTCACTATATATATCCACCCTTCTTCGCCGTATTGCTACGCCCGCTAGCCAAACTGCCACATATGTCCGCTATTTGGGTCTGGATAATCTTGAATGTTCTGATTCTGGGCTTGGTGGCTCGTCAACTGCTTGTGGCATCGACTATTTCATTGAGGTGGTCAACCTTTCTCTTGGCTGGACTAATCGTTGGCGTTTTCCCACCCGTCGACCATAACCTCTTGTATTTTGGACAGGTCAACTTACTCTTATTATGGTTACTATTGCTGGTCCACACTAACAGCCATCCGTGTAATACACCATCCCGGCAACTCCTTGCTGGTATATCACTTGGCATAGCCACTGGGATCAAGCTGTTTCCGGCGGTGCTCATTCCCTACTTCTGGCTGTATCGTCGCCGGCGTGTCGCCTACACAGCTGTAGCAACTCTCGGATTGACAATATTGATTGGATATTTCGGCGCGGGTTGGCCGAACACCCTCAGATATTTCACCCAGGTTCTACCCGCCCTTGCTCAAACCAATGCTCTCTTCTGGCTCAATTTTTCACTTGCACCAACACTACAACGGATGTTTACGAGTGTCTCGTACACGTATCAGTTCTTTTTCATGACAAAACCCGCTACAGTACACGTCTTGCCGCTAAGTGATAATATAGGTCTGGGAATCCGTCTGGGCCAAGTCACTAACTTGGCTTTGGTGATCGCTATGGTGTTGACCTTTGCGACGGATTGGGTATTGCAGAGAAAGAACAACCTGTTGCGACATGGTTTGAGATTGAGCTTCCTGATAACTACCGTTCTACTCGTCATGCCTATAAGCGAAGCCTTCACTCAAGTGTTATTGCTGTTCCCTTATGCAATCTTGCTAGCCCAAACACAGCTACCACGGAGTGTCTACGAGGCTCAACTGAGTATACTACTGATTTCGGTAGGGCTAATCCTGACGCAAAGCTCTTGGCTCTTGATTAACCTGATGATCCATCGGGCTTTGCCCTTCTGGATACTAGCATTGAGTCCACTAGCGACCCTGCTGGTCTGGATGGTACTCTGTTCTCATATTTGGAGGCTGAACTGGCATCGCTTACAATCTTTGATTGCAGGATAGAAGTGCGGAGAGGGAATACGAAGATACTCGCCGCCGGCTTGTTCGTTATGGCACTGACCCTGCGCCTGTGGGGCATCGACTTCGGCCTGCCCCATCTGTATCACCCGGACGAGTGGGCTCTGATCATGCCGGCGCTGCGTATTCTGCAGACGGGCGACCTGAACCCCCATCGGTTTGAATACGGTTCACTGCATATCTATGCCCTTTCTTTGCTGTATTCAGTCTACTTGCTGGTCAATATCTCGCAAGGTAAACTCGCGTCGGTTCACGACATCCCGGTGTACGAGAACACCCACGGCCTCTACCAATACACCTTTCCCCAGGTATATCTCCTGAGCCGAGGTCTCACCGCTGTGCTCGGGGCAGCAACTGTCGTCGCAATGTACGCTATTGGCCGCCGGCTGCTTGATCGACGGACGGGCCTGATCGCTGCCCTGTTCCTGACGTTTCTGCCGCTTCACGTGGTCAACAGCCACTATACCACCACAGATGTGCCTGTTACATTCCTAGTCGTTCTTGGCTTCTGGTTCATGATCGCCGTCTTCCAACGTGGCTTGCGGCGCGACTACCTGCTGGCCGGTGCCCTAGCCGGTCTGGCGACCGGCACGAAATACTCCGGCGCATTGCTAATCGTACCTCTGGTAGTAGCTCATCTCGCGCGCCGGCGAACGAGATTTGAGGGGACAAAACTCCTGACTGCGCTGATCGCGGCCGGCGCTGGATTCGTACTGAGCACTCCATTCGCAGTTCTGGACTACGAGACTTGGCGATATTGGCTGGACTACGTCAACCAGCAATACGTCATCAATGGGATTCTGGTCGAAGGCAGCAGCGCCCGCTGGTACGTGAGCTTTCTCCTCCAACCCACCTACGCCCCAATTACCGTCCTGGCAGTGGTCGGGTTGGCTTGGGTGAGCCGGCGTAACTGGCGTCAAGGCTTGCTCCTCGGGAGCTTTCCCGTGGCCTACTTCCTGGCCATTGTCCAGTACGAGCGCCGTTACCCGCGCGCCCTGATGCCCCTGATGCCCTTCTTAGCACTTCTGGCAGCCATCCTGATCGTACACCTGGCCCACGCCCTCGCCCACCGGGGGCAGACATCCCCGCCGCGAGTCACCGCGCTGTTGGTCGCCTGTTCCGCAGTTGTAGTTGCGTTACCGTTGCAGGCCTCCGTAGGCCATGCTTACCGGTTCACTCAGAACGAGCTAAGAACCCTCGGCCGCGAATGGATCGTGGCCAACATCCCAGCGGGAAGCCGGCTTGCAACCGATGCGGCCGCGCCCGTGCTTCCCCCCGATCGCTACCAGGTCGACATCGTTGGCTGGTCCATCGTGGCCCACGACGTCGACTGGTACCGTGAGCAGGGCTATGACTACGTCGTAGTCAGCGAGGTTTTGCGCAACGATGCAAGCCAGACCGTCGAGGAGGAGGCGAAATACAGCGCGTTTATGAACAGCAAGAACCTACGGCTAAGCGCCGAAATCGAAGGCCCACTCCTCAGCTATCCAGGCTATCACCTCTGGATTTACCAGATAGAACCTCTAAAAGCGAACCAAACGGAGTTACATCAATAACAGGAGATGGACTTCAGAAACAGGAGGAAAAAGATGCGACTCACAGCAACGTCGTCACACTTGAGATCCTTTGCGTTTGCCATGCTTACGGTCATTCTGGTGTTGGTCTCGCTCGTGCGGATCCAGCCGGCCGCCCACGGAGAAATTCCCGTCCCCCAATCTCCAATATCCAATATCCAATATCCAATCCCCGATACCCAAGACACCGCCACCCGAACTGTCCGCGTTCCCCTCGTCCTGCGCAACTGGCCGCTTGCCACTCAGACGGGATCGGTCGTTCTCGGCACCCAGTTCGCGCCCTTCTACGAAGAAAATGCCGAATGGTACGCGGCCGTCGTCGAACACGACCTGCCATACGCCCAGCGGGCCGGCATCACTTCCATTCGCACCCACATCTGGTGGCGCAAAATCGAGCCAGAAAACACGACCCCCGAGAACTACGACTGGTCCCACTACGATCAGCGCCTGCGGGACTATCGGCAATATGATCTAGATCCGATTATCGGCATTGTTGGATACCCCGACTGGGCAACTCGCTACGGCTGCGGTGGCGGCCTGCTAGAGGGCATGGCACCCGAGTGGCGGGAGTTCGTACGTGCCCTGGCTGAGCGCTATTCAGCCCCGCCGTACAACGCGCACATCTGGGAGATCGGCAACGAGGTAGATGGTGAAACCGAAGTAGACCCAGAGGAAGACGGAGAGCGTCCTCCGGAGTGGGGACGCAATGAACCAACAGCGCCGGTAGGCGGGTGCTGGGGCGACATGACGCAGGCGTACGTCGAATTTCTGCGCATGGCCTACGAAGAAATCAAGGCCGTTGAGCCTGATGCAACGGTCATGCTCGGCGGGCTGGCCTACACCGAGTTTGACCGCTGGTTCATCCGGGACTTCTTCGACAACTTCCTGGCCGCCGACGGCGCTGCGTACACCGATGTTGTCGGTTTCCACTGGTTCAGGTTCGCCCAGGCCAATTGGCCCACCGCCGTTGATAAGGCACGCGATTTGAGAGACATCATGGCGGCTCACGGCGTCGACAAGCCTATGTGGTTGACCGAAACCTACGAGCCGGACCGCATCCTGGACAATGACACCCGGCAACAGCGTTACACGTTCATCACGCAGGAGTTGCCCCGCGCCCTGGGGCGCGGCGAGATCGACCGGGTTTACTGGTATTCCTTCGTGGATGCGCCAGCAGGGTGGAGTGAAATCGACCGCGGGCTAATGTCCAATGACCACCAGCCCAAGCCAGGGCTGAAGGTGTTTGAAATCATGACGGAGTTTGTCGACGGCATCCCGAGTCGAGCCGACCTGCCCGGCGTGGAGGCGCACCGGTTCCGCCGGCCTGCAACCGCAGACGAGAGCTGGGTCCTGTGGTCCATCAACGGCGAGACGCCCACCGTTACGCTGCCGGCCCCCGGAACCACCGTCACCGCCGAGCGCATCGTCTTGGGTGACAGCTACGAAACAACCCGCGCCATGCCGGTAAACATCACCCACCACGACGGACAAGTCACCATTCCCGTCGGCCCGGAAACCGTCTTTGTGCGAATAAGACCATGAAATCGCGCAATACGCAACACGCAGTACGCAGT
>CAYWAK010000199.1:0-5154 GCA_964455755.1 uncultured Ardenticatenales bacterium
CTCCGCGTCTCTGCGGTGTATCTGAGAGCGGTAAACAAGTACTAAGTGGCTTTATTCTACCCTGTTTCCTGGTTTTTGCGAATCGGGGGAACAGACTTCCGAAGGCGCGGCTCCGCATGAATGACGGAGGCCGGGTTGTTCGTCCGGGTAGACAGCGTGATGTACCCGTTTCCGAAGACTCTCCTCGCGCAAAGCTTTGACGGACACCCCCGTGAGTTTGACGCTTTGTCAATCCGCTTTTTCTGTGTTAGAATGTCCCGTACACGACCCTTTCCATACGCGGAGAATTCATGCCCAACTATTATCTCTTGCTTCCGCCGGCATTGCTCGGCTTCTCGGCTTGCGCAATGTTCCTGTTGCGGCCCTGGGTTTCACGTCCAGGCCGTATGCTCGTATTGCTCTGGGCCTTGGCGGGGGCCTTGTGGTTGACCATCCGGCTGACCTGGGGCACAAATCAAATCTTCATCCTATCCTCTTGGTCACAGATTGGCCTGCCCATTCTTCCTCTGGCCATACATGTCCAGGCCATAGGTGTGTGGATTTCTGTGTTGGCCCTGTTGGTGACCACCGCTTTGCTATTGGCCCACCTGGACGAGCCGACTGACAAGCTGCGTCCGAATCTGGCCGCCGCCGCGGTCATTTTGGCCGCCGTTACGGTGCTTTGGGCGATGGCGGCAAATCTGGTGACGTTTCTCGTTGCCTGGGTCTTGCTCGATGCAACCGCCATGTTTGCTTTCGGGCTGGGCCGGTCATCTGGTCTCGCGTCGCGCATCGTGGTGGTGGGACAGCTATCCACGTTGATTCTGCTGGGCGCGGCTATTCAGTTTCCACCAGCCGTTGATCCGCTCATGAAAGGGGCGGGGAACGAGGTCCAGCGTGTTGGACTGTGGTTTGCCTTTGCCGTAGCGTTGCGCGCCGGCATCTACCCGTTCCACTTCAACATCGAGCGCAAACCGATGGCGCCGACGTTCGTCGTCGGCATTCTGCCCTTTATCTCCAGCATTGCGGGGCTGGGGCTGGCCCTGCGCTTATACGAGATGAGCGGCAGCAGTCCCTTTCCGGACTGGCTGGCCGGAATGGTGTGTGCCGGCCTCATTCCGCTGGGCTTTCTGGTCTGGAAAGCAACGCACCGCGCTCAGCGTATTTCGCTGTTGCTTGCGTACCAGTCGGCGCTGGCATTTGTGGCCCTGCTCTGGAACCTCCCGGTCGCCACACTTGGCGTTTTCCTCGTGGCCGGTATGGCCTTGCCATTGTTGTTGATAGCGCCTCGAACCGCCGAGAATCCTTCTCTCAAACGGTGGCCCGAATGGCTGGCCTGGGCATCTATCGCCGGTCTGCCGATGACGGCCGGCTTCTGGGTGGTGCGCGCGTTGCTCCAGCACGCCGTGGTGAGCAATTTGCCCTGGCCCGTTGCCGCGATTACCGTAGGCAATCTCTTTGTCATAGCGGCAGCGTTTCATAACCTGGCCGTAAAGCAACCAATCGAGCGACGCGGGCCTTCGTCGTGGATTGCTGCTGTGTTCCTGGCCGCACCGCTGGTGCTGCTGGGCAGCAGCACATTGCTGCTTCGCTTCCTCATGTTGGCTTCCAGTGCGACATATTGGGCTGCTCCCCCTGCCGCTCTTACCGGCTTCCAGAACGTCGCTTTGTGGACGGCGCTGATCTTGCCCTGGCCGGGAGGCTATTTCCTTTGGAAGGGCTGGCGCAGTGTTCCGATATTCATCAAGCCGCGAATAGAGTCGCTCCGCAATCTATTGAACGCTCAATGGTTGCTCCGAACGTTCGGCAGAGCGGCCGAGTACCTGGGAGACTTGTTGCGCGACGCTACCGGCCTGTGGGAAGGTGAACATGTATTCCTCTGGACCCTACTGTTTGCCTTTATTCTGATACTCGCTGTGCTAAATCAGTGAGCGCGGATACGCTATGACTGAAATCCTGCATCTTTTCTCTCTTTTTTCGGAAGTGCAATTGATTGTCGGGCTGGCCATTAGCACCAGCGCAATTGCCATTCTGCGAGACTGGCGCTGGAATCTGTTCTTCCTTCTTGCACAGTACATTTTGGCCGGATTGCTGGTCAGTTCCTCGGTGTTGTTTAGCATTGCCCTGATCAAAATACTGATGGGCGCCATCACCACGCTGATTTTATACTGGACAGCACGCTCTGTTGCCGTTTCGCGAGCGGGTACGGGTGATGAAAAGTCGCTGGGGCTATCCGACCGGATGGGCCTGCCCTTGCGTTTCTTCTCCGTGGTACTGGGAGCCTTGGTGATTACGACCTTGCAGGTTCGTTACCCGGTGCCGGAGGTGGACAGCTTTATCAACGCCGGCACCTACTGGCTGCTGGGTACAGGCCTCCTCATCATCATGTTGACAAAGGAACCCTTTAGAATGGGATTGGGGATTCTGCTGTTTCAAAGTGGTTTTGAACTGTTGTACGTTGTGCTTGAGCCCTCGCTTGTCGTTATCGGATTGACAGGGGTCATCACGTTGTTGATTGCACTGCTTATTTCATACCTGACCACGGCCAACATGGTACCCTGGACTGACGACGGGGTACCAGAGTCTGCCAGCGTGCGAGCAGTAGAGGAGGCACTCCAAACGCTCCTCGCTTCCGTGAGACCCGAAGCAGAAGTGCCCGCGCAGGACGGTGAGGGATGAGCAGCTTGCTTTCGCCCAGCCTTGTCGGGGTATTGGCGATTCCCTTTCTCGTTGCCCCGGTTGCCTATTTACTGCGCCGTTTCGCGTTGCTGGCTTCGACATTCTCTATCGCAGCGATCTTCTTCACGATGTCATGGGTCGGGCGGCTGCCGGATGGCACAACAGCCCTCATTCTGGGCCGTGAATTGGCGCTGTACCCAATCCAGCGGATGGCTTTGCTCATCCTTCTCTTCTCGACGGCCAGCATTTTCCTCTTCGTCTGGCAAGTCTCTCAGGGGTGGTCGCTGTACCCCTTCTTGCTGCTAAGCATCGGGTTCCTGAACGGGGCCCTGCTTTTCCAAAGCCCGGTGATTGCGGTCCTGCTGGCAGAGTTGGGTATGCTGACCTGCGTATTTCTCGTGCAAGGCGGGCCCAGGGAAGACACCCGGCCGGCCATGCATTTGCTCACGACGATTGTTCTGGCATCGCCGCTGCTCCTTGTGGCCATATTCTTGCTGCACCACTACGACATGCACTCGGACATTACTGCACTGCTGCAGATAGCAACGGCGATCATGGCGCTGGGCTTTGCCTTTGTGTTTGCCCTGTTCCCATTCCACACTTGGCTGCCGACGATCAGCGAGACGGCCCCGCCGGCAATCGCGGCGTTCATGGCTTCGACGGTCCCGATTGTCTTCCTGGTGCTGCTGTCCACGTGGCTTGTCCAGTTTCCGGCGCTGCGTGAAACGGGTACGTTTTCTCATCTGCTGGTATGGGGTGGTCTGGTAACGGCAATCACGGGAGGCATCCTTGCCTATTCGCAGGACCACCTGGGGCGCTGGTGGGCACACGTCGCGCTTGCCGATCTGGGATACTTGTTGGTGGGGCTGGGAATCGCTTCGCAGGTCGCCCTGCAAGGCGTTCTGTACGGCCTGGTCAACCGGAGCGTGGCGCTGATTCTGGCCGGCCAAAGCCTGGCCGTGTTGCACCACCGGGCGACCGGTCTTTCGTCGAGGGATTTGCAAGGCACTGCCTTCCGACTGCCGGTCTCACTGCTGGGCATGTCACTGGGCAGTCTGGCGTTGCTTGGTCTCCCAATCACCAGCGGGTTCCTCTCGCGCTGGCTTATCTATCGAGCACTGCTTGAGAACGGTTATTCCATTTGGGTGTGGGGCCTTCTGGTGGCTACGGCCTTTGCCGGCTTGGGATACGCCCGCATCATCCGGTCCGTCTTCGTACGTACGGAGCGTGGGGCCGGCATCGAGCGAGAGCCACGTCCGACTTCAGCAACCATCCTTGTTCTGTGTGCCTTCTTGATTGCCTTGGCCCTGTTTCCCCAGCTCGTTGCCGGCCCCGTGCAGATCGTCCTGGCCATGCTGCCCTTCAGCGGGTAGGGAGGAGTAGCATTCCCGTAGCACCCTGAGAGGGACAAACCCCTTTGATTTGCCCCACAGCAACGGGAGACCCTGCGTAGAGGCGAATGCCTCGCCCTTACGCCCCACGGTTTTGCGCTATACCCATCTGTCTACCGGTAGGTGGCGCCAAGTTCTTCGATTCTTTGGGCAAGCTCATCGAGGCGTGCTTCAAGCTCGCGCAGGTCATGGTGGCTGGCCAGGTTGAGGCGTTCCCACACGTGGGGCAAGCGCTGCTCAATCTGCCAGAGTTGCGCCATGCCGGCAAGTTGCAACAGCCCTTGCAAGGTGAGCCGGATTCGATTCCCGCTCTCCTCCGCCGGAACTTCCGGAGTGCCGATCTGCGCCTGCAATTCCTCATCCAGCCAACGTACGATGTCGCGGGTCAGCGAAAGGGAGGAACGCATCGTTTCGGTTCCCCAATCGCCGGCCCGGACCAGATTCGCCAGTATGTTGTGCGAAACGCCGCCACCAGAACGTTGCTGTTTGAGGATGATTTGCGAGAGGGTGCGCGCGGTTATGTCTTCCTGAGACTCGTGCTCCACCACGCGCAACTCGACCCCCTCGCGGACCATGGCGGTGATGTCGCGAAGAGCAATGTAACGGCGAGCCACCGTGTCGTAGAGTTTGCGGTTGGGGTAGCGCTTGATCAGGCGTGTCACTGCGTTTTCTGCAGCTCTTCCACTTGCCGGCTCAACTCGGCCACACGCTCGCTCAACTCGGTGATGTCTCCCTTTGTCGGCAGATTCAGCAGCGAAAGGACCCGCTCCAGTCCCTCGTCCACCACCTCACCGAAACGTTCGGTCCGCTTGCGGCGACGTTCCACTACGTCTTTCACCAGTTTTCGGCCATCCTTCTCGGCAATTTCTCCCTTGTCCACCAAACGGGTGACGAAATCTTCGATCTCTTCCTGAGCAAGGGCAGCGGCTCCCACACCGGCCAACAGAACCTTGCGCGCTGAACTGAACAGGCTGTCTGCATCTGACGTTTCTTCTCCCGTTTGTTTCTTGGGTTCCTTCTGTTCCTGAGACATTTTGTATACCTCCTCCACATAAAATGAAACTGCGTGCTGTTCACACGAACATAACGCAATGCGTCATAAATT
>CAYWAK010000200.1:0-5151 GCA_964455755.1 uncultured Ardenticatenales bacterium
TTGGTGACTGGCATCTGGCGGAGCCCTATTGACAGAGTCGGAATGCAGTGGTACAATGACACAAGATCGCTCACCCCATACGAAAACAAAAACTATGATTTCAAGGAGCCTTATTCATGCAGAACATGAAAGTACTTGTCTCTGATCCTTTGGCCGAGCCGGGGCTTGCACTGCTCCGGGAACAAGTTTCGGTCACCACAGAATTCGACCTTAGCCCGGAAGAGCTGATCGCAGCCATCCCGGAGTACGACGCGCTCGTTGTGCGCAGCGGGACACAGGTGACACGCGAGGTGCTCGAAGCGGGCACACGCCTGCAGGTCGTCGGGCGTGCCGGCGTTGGCGTGGACAACATTGACGTAGAGACAGCGACGCAACGAGGCATCGTCGTCGTCAACACGCCCACCGGCAACACCCGCGCAGCCGCAGAACACACCATCGCCTTGATGATGTCCCTGGCCCGCAACGTGCCCCAGGCAAACCAGGCCTTGCGCGCGGGCGATTGGGCGCGCAAGCGATACACCGGCATCGAAGTGCGCGACAAAACCATCGGCATCATCGGCATGGGGCGGGTCGGCTCCGAAGTGGGCCGCCGCGCGCGCGCCCTGGGCATGAACGTGCTGGGCTATGATCCGTTCGTTACCCAAGAGCGTGTCCAACAGCTTGGCGCCACCCCCGCAACGCTGGACGACTTGGCCACAAAATCGGACTTCATCTCCGTGCACACTCCCCTCAGCGACGTGACACGCGACCTGATCGACGATGAATTCCTGCGGAAAACGAAGCCGGGCGTGCGCATCATCAATTGCGCGCGCGGTCCCATCGTCGTTGAAGAGGCTCTGCTCGCCGCGCTGGAAGACGGTCGCGTGGCCGGTGCAGCGTTGGATGTCTTCACCGAGGAACCACCGGCACCCGACAACCCGTTGATCGCACATCCAAACGTGGTGGCCACGCCGCACCTGGGCGCATCCACAAAAGAAGCGCAACTGAGCGTCTCTATTGACGTGGCCCGTCAAGTGCTCGCCCTGCTGAACGGCCAACTGGCCGAACACACCCTGAACATGCCCATGGTGCCGCCCGAAACGCTGCAAGTCTTGCGTCCCTTCGTGGGCCTGACCGAAAAGTTGGGCAGTTTTATCGGCCAATTGGCTGCCGGCCAATTCGGTGAGCTGCGCATCGTCTACAGCGGCTCCCTCGCTGCCCTGGACACCACCTTGCTGCGGGCTGTCGTACTGAAAGGCGTCCTGGAGCACGCGTCCGACGACCGCATCAACCTGGTAAACGCCGACTTGATCGCCCGTCGCCACGGCCTGAAAGTTTCCGAAGAACGCAATTACGAAGCGGGCTCGTACACAAACCTGATCTTCATCAGCCTGAAATCGGGCGAACAGGAGCACAGCATCGCCGGTACGATTTCTCAAGACGAACCGCGGATCGTCGAGATTGGCCCCTACCGTATCAACTTTGAACCGGCCGGCCGATTCCTGGTGCTCCAAAACCTGGACCGCCCCGGCATGATCGGCGCTGTGGGCACGACTCTGGGCAAGCACGACATCAACATCGCTTTCATGGCCTTTGGTCGCAGGACCCCACGCGGGGACGCTATCATGGTGCTGATCCTCGATGAGAGTTTGCCCGACCAGGTGGCGGACGAAATTCTGGCCATCCCCGATATGTGGGACTTGAAATATGTGAAGATTTGAGATGACAACAATCTTGCTTGTACGACACGGGGAAAGTTTCTGGAACCGTATCGGTGTCTATCAAGGACAAATTGACATTTCCCTGAGCGACCTGGGACAGATACAGGCAGAGGCGATTGCCAACCGGCTGAAAGACAAGCATCTGGACGCAATCGTCTCCAGCCCGTTGCGGCGCGCGGCGGACACGGCACGCAAGATTGCGCAATACCACGATTGCCAAGTCGAAGTGCAGCCTGCGCTGGCCGAAATCCACCACGGCGTGTGGCAAGGTCTCACTGCGGCGGAGGTGAAGGCCCAGTTCACGAAACTTTATGAAACGTGGACCGAACACCCGGCCGAGGCCACGATGCCGGGGGCAGGGGGGGAAAGCGTGGCCGAAGTGCAACGCCGCGTGGTGCCGGCTGTAGACGGGCTGGCCGAACGCTATCCCGAAGGTCGTATCCTCATCGTCGGCCACGACCTGCCCCTGAAAGTAATTCTGGTCTCGGCTCTTGGCGCCGACCTTTCCACGCTCAGTCACCTCTCGATTGAAAACTGTGCGCTCAACGTGGTGAAGTGGGATAGCAACCATACGCAACTGCTGGCCCTCAACCGGAACGAACATCTGGCCGGCATCCGTTCGAACCTGAAGGGGCAGGCCCTGTGAGGCCGCGACTGTGCGTCATCGAGGGGGACGGCATCGGCCATGAGGTCGTGCCGGTGGCTGTGCGGCTGCTCAAGACGATCTTGCCGGCACTGGAAGTTGTGCCGGCGGACGGGGGCTGGGACTGCTTCCAACGGCAGGGCGAGGCGATCCCGGCGGAAACGCTGGAGAAGGCGCGCGGTTGCCGGGCCGTCCTTTTTGGCGCGGTCGCGTCGCCGGCCCACAAAGTGCCCGGATACCGCAGCGCGGTTGTCACCCTGCGCCGGGAACTGGACACCTTCGCCAATCTGCGACCGGTACGCAGCGTGCCCCTCCCGGGCAGCCGGCCGGGCGTTGACCTGCTGATCATGCGCGAGAACACCGAGGGCCTCTACGTTGGGGAGGAGCAAGGCGACGACGAGCGGGCCACCGCCACACGCGTGATCACGAAAGCCGCTTCGCAACGCATCGCTCGGCGTACCTACGCGCTGGCCCGCGAGCAGGGCCGCCACCGTGTGACCATCGCTCACAAGGCCAACATCCTTCCCCTGACATGCGGCCTCTTCCGCGACACCGCCCGCGCGGTTGCGGGCGAATACCCCGAAATCGAAACAGACGAAATGCTCGTGGACGCCCTGGCCTTCCGGCTGGCGCACGACCCCGAATCGTTCGATGTGGTGCTGACCACAAACCTGTTCGGGGACATCCTCTCCGATCTGACCGCGGTGTGGTGTGGGGGCATGGGTATGGCTCCCTCGATCAACCTGGGCGACCGGTTCGTGCTGGCCGAGCCGGTCCATGGCGCTGCCCCTGACATCGCCGGTCAGGGCATCGCCAACCCGCTGGCCACGATCCTCAGCGCGGCCCTGTTGTTGCGCTATGCCTGGCATGAACCGGCACTCGCTCAATCGGTTGAGCTGGCGGTGGATCGCGTCTTGCGTGATGGCGCGCGTACGGCGGATTTGGCAGAAAACGGAGAACAAACGATTTCAACCGTCGAGATGGAACAATTGCTGACCAATGCCTTGAAGCACGGGCGAAAGGAGTGAACAAGGCGCATGTCCAAAGTAAACTTTGAAGAGTTCTTCGAGGATATCGTAGAACAGGTGGAATTGACGGAGGAAGACTTTCAGTTGCTGAAGGAAATAGGGACCATTGTTGAGCCCTATACTCTCGAAGCTACAGACTTTTTCTTTGACGCCCTGCAAGCGCATCCCGGCACGGCCCGATATCTGGAGAACCTTTCTGAAGCAGAATGGAAGCGCATTCGCATCGGTTTTGGGCGCTCGTTTGTAGGGCTTTTCTCCGGTACTTATGATGCAAATTACTCCAAACGGTTGTGGCGAAGCAGTCTGGTCTTCTACATCCTCTTACGTTTTGACCCCGCACACATGATTACGGCGCGGGGCCTCCTCCGCCGGTTTGTGCTCAACAAGCTTGGAACGGAGGTAACGGATCGGGAACAGCTTATAGCATACATACTGGCCTTCAATCGCATGATGGACTTAGATCTGGCTCATCTGGTTACAGCCTACAGTCAGGCCTTACTCGACACGGCCGGTTGGAGGCTGGGATTGACCAAGCGCCTGGCTGCACAAGGCGCTTCGCGCATTCTGAAGAATCTGCATATCGAATAACGGACGGCGTCCCCCCGGAGGAGGGGACCATCAGGAAGCGGCAATGCGCAGGAGTTTCCGGGTGTAGCCCGTCAGGGTCTCTGTGCCGTCCGCGGTTACAACGATGTCGTCTTCAATGCGCACACCTCCGAGGCCGGGGAGGTAAACGCCCGGTTCTACTGTAAACGTCATTCCTGCTCGCAAAGGGGTATGATTTCCGCCCACGATGTAGGGTGGTTCATGAATGTCCAGACCGAGGCCGTGGCCGGTACGGTGGGTGAAGTATTTGCCATAGCCGGCCTTTTCGATCACGGCACGAGCTGCGGCATCTACATCCTCCGCGGGTATGTCAGGCCGCGCGGCGGCACGTCCGGCGTCATTGGCTGCGTGCACAATTTCGTGGACGTGTTCCAGCTCATCTGCAATTGTTCCTACCGCTACGTTGCGGGTGATGTCCGAAGCGTAGCCGTTCCACGAAGCCCCACAATCAATGGTCACGATGTCGCCCGCTTGAACGGGGCGATCACCTGGTGAGGCGTGCGGCGCAGCAGCGTTGGGGCCGGCCACCACGATTGGCGCAAAGGGAAGCGGGCCACTCCCGTGTCGCGCCAGGGCAATTTGCAAGTTGGCCGCAATCTCGCGCTCTGTCTGCCCGGCCGCCATTTCGCGCACGAGATCTGCGAGAGCGGCCTCCACGATTTGAGCGGCCTTGCGCATGGCGGCAAGTTCGCCGTCATCCTTGATCATGCGCAAGTCCATGAACAGCGCGTCCGCCGCCGTGACGGCCACTCCATGCGCGGCCTGCCGTATGGCATGTTCTTCGCCAACCCACATGCCCCGAAACTCCACGCCAAGCGACTTGTCGCGCAAATCCATTTTGGCGATCAAGTCCTGCAGGGCAACGCCCGGCCCTTCGGAATCGGAATACGTTCGCAGGTCAACATCCTTGGTTCGGACAGGCTCAACCTGCGCGCGTTCGAGTTCAGGAAGAAGAAAGTTGAGCCGTCCGTTCACGTCAACCAGAGCCAGGGTCAATCGCTCGGAACGATGAAGGGCGAGGCTGGTGAAATAAAGGAAATTCGGGCCGGGGACCATTGCCACGGCAGCCATTTCGTGCTTTTCCATCTCCTTGCGCAAACGGTTAATTCGAATGCGGATTGCCATCGCAAGCTCCTTTGTAAATAGGACACAGATGAACGCAGGCTACGCACAC
>CAYWAK010000201.1:0-5134 GCA_964455755.1 uncultured Ardenticatenales bacterium
CGCTCACCTTAGCCGCCGGCGATGCGTCGCAGTTACCGTGAGTGAAGGGCATGCGCAGCAAATGCCCGGGGAGCACGAGGGGTGTCCCCTCGTCTTCCTTCCTCCCCACATTTCGGGGCTTGCGGCGAACCGCTGCGCAAGCCCGTGAATGCGGAGGTTTTACAAAAACTGGACACCACGTCACAATACGGCGGAAACGCCGGCATTCAAGCCCCACCCTGCCCATTGCCAGATTGCCGTTTCTCGTGAATCGGCAACAAGAAGAGCGGACATGGCAGATTCCGGATCACCCGCTCGGCGACGCTGCCCACAAAGACCCGGTTTAATCCCCCAACGCCGTGTGTAGCCATCATGATCACGTCAACATTTTCGCTTACGGCCAGGTCGACGATGGTGCGCGCCGGCCCCGTGCCCTTCACAATCACCCGCACTTGCAGCCCCTCCTCGCGCAAGGCAGCGGCCACGTTATTCAGGTAGTGCGTGGCCCGTGCCTCGGCTTTGCGACGCAACGTCTCCACAACGTCGGCCACGACGCCGTACATCTCTGCCTCGGGAACTTCCGGAACCGTCAGGAGAATGACCTCGCTTTCCTGCGCCGGAGTCAGCGACCGCGCGTAGGACAACACGCGCTCGGAGAATTCTGAGCCGTCAAGCGGCACCAGCACTTTTCGGAATGGCTTAACGCGAAATTCTTCATCTGGCCTGGGGCGAATCAGCAGGATGGGAGTCGCCACAAGCTGGATCACTTTGCTGGCTACGCTGCCAAGCAGCCAACGCTGAACACCCGAGCGTCCGTGCGTGCTGAGTACCACCAAATCCACGTCAAGCTCACGACTGACGCGGTCAATGGTCTCCGCCGTGGGGCCCAGGCCAACATGATATTCCACCTGCGGGTTGCCGGGCAATAGTCGTTGTGCCGTCTCGTGCAGATAGGTTTCACGTTCTGAGCGGATGCGATTGACCTCCGCCTCTGTTTGTACCGTTGATAGCACCGTGGACAGACCCGGCAGACGAAGCACGGCGAGTAGGGTCAGTCGAGTATGATAGGTATAGCTGAGATATTCCGCAACGGTAAGCGCCTGTTCGGCAAACGCCGAGCCGTCAAGGGGGACAAGGATATGGCTCGGAATGACCCGCACGTCCCGCCAGCGCCACTTATGCGCCGAGGCTTCCTGCCAGACCATCGTTTCCGCGCCAGCCATAGCGGCGATTGGGGCTCCTGCGGTCATCTCGCTGGTACCTACGCCCCACATAGCTCCCTCCAATTTTCCCAGGCGTTCCAAGAGAGGAGGAGGTTCTCCTAACTGGGAACGGAAGTAGGTGAAAACAACGTAAAGTATGGGAATGAAAATAAAATAGGCCCATGCCCCCTCGCGGAGTCGTTCCGCAAAGATGATCACGGTAGCCAGTGTAGTCAGCAGAGCAGCGATTGTTGTTCCAATCAGGGTGGCGACATGGGACGCCGTAATCTTCTCCCGAAGTTCGCGAATGATACGTTTGGCGGCCGCCCAGCCTGTCATGCTCA
The DNA here is from genome assembly GCA_964455755.1 of uncultured Ardenticatenales bacterium. Taxonomy (GTDB): domain Bacteria; phylum Chloroflexota; class Anaerolineae; order Ardenticatenales; family JAADHH01; genus JAADHH01. The sequence continues at coordinate 1,526 of CAYWAK010000201.1, forward strand.
ACAGAATGAACACGCCGGCGGCGTAGAGCGCCAGGTAGGTCTCTTCCCGTGTGCCGAAAAAAAGGAACGCCAGCGAAACCAGACCCACTTCAATCCACACCGGCCAGTCTGCCACCCCAAACCGGTTGCGTCGCCCAATCACCGGCGGCACGTAGCGGCGATCGGTCAAGCCCAACGCCAGGTTTTGCAGCCCCTGCGCACTGGCTGCCGATGCCGACAGGAGAACGGCGATGCTTACCAGCGTCCCCAGATAGGCCAGAGGCGCAGGAAGCAATTTGTCCATCGTCTGCGTGAACACCGAGACATGCGCGTTGGTCGGATTGGAGAGCCGGAAGATGGCCGGCCCCACCACGAGCATTGTCACGGAAGCCGTTCCCATGATAATTAAGAGACTACCAAAAGCCTTATTACTTTTCTGCGCCGGTGGCCCTTCGTATGCAGCCACCAGATTGGCAAAGACTTCAATGCCGGTCATCACCGCCAAGATTCGTGCGTAGCCACCGAGGGTGAAATTCACATACTGCGGCGCGAACGCCTGAAGCTGAAAGGTCGGCAAATGGAATCCGAATTTCCAGATGGTAGAAAACACCATGGTCCACAGGAGCAATAAGACTCCGGCCGTTGCCGGCCCAAACGCGCGTGCCGCAACCTTTGGGCCACGGTTGACCAGCCACCCCGTGAGAATGCTGAATGCAATCGCCACGACGGTACGGTATTGGATGCCCAACAGGACACTATTCAGCGCAGGCAGCCGGTCGGCAATGAAGGTGACCAGCGCGGCCATGCTAACCAAAAAGGTCAGCGTGTATTCGATGAAGGTTATTCCGGCGTTGATCTTGACGGCCCAACCGCCAAGCTCTTCCTCGGTCAGACCGCTGCCGCCGCTGCCGTCCGTCACCCAATTCATCACCAGGCGATACATGGCCGACACCATGACGATGGTAAAGACCACCAACCAGACGCTGGCCCCGAACGTGACCTCAGCGACTCCGGCCACTACGATCAGCTTTAGGAAGGGACCAAAAACATACAGGGGGGACGTAGCCGGGTCGCCGCCGCCGGCAAGCGCACCTTCAAATGAATTCGACAGCTTACGAGACGTTATGTGTGCCACGACTGCTCCTCCACCTGCACCTTCCGGTAACATGCTCATTCAACGAACAAGCACGATCAACTACAGATTTCGCAGGCTTTTACAGAACGAATACTCAGGATGATCTGGGAAATCTGTGGTGATATTTTTCGGTTCAGGCCTGTCCGGGTCAGGGAGACCATCACGAATCATGCGCACTCACAAGCATCACAGAACGATACCTGCCTGCCCCCGAAACGTAGAGGAGCCAGGAAGCAGAAAGGAGTTTGTTGCTCCATAATCGGACATCCTCCCTTTCTGTCGACATAATTGTAGCAGATTTCGTGGAAATCTGCCACAAAGTGTACACATATAGGTGGTCCGGCAATTCTTGCGCGCGGCGGAACATGCGGCGGGCGATGAATCGTTGCACGAGGACGTACGTGCCGATGGCCAGCAGCACAGTCGTGACCACATACAGGGGCCAATCTATGAAAATGCCCAGATAGCCGGCCACGACCGCCGCGCCGCCGGAGGTGCACTTTGCGTAAGCAGCTTCCAGACTGTGGACGAGGCGGCTGCATGAGTCCTTTTCATCTGCCACCAGCCAACAGTTGTCATTCAGCGAGATCAGTGCTACAATGTGCCTGGGGAGCCGCCGTTCTGTCCCAAGCCAGACTGAGTACTGACCACTCTTTTTCAATGCTGGGCTCGGTCGCGAGACCTTCGCCCGGCGGGACAAAGAAAACACATGACCCATCACGCAGAAAACAGCACGATCATTCCCGTTCGTGCGCCGGACGGATCGTACGACATCGCGCTGGCCGCGGGCAACTTGGCGCGACTGGCTGCGCTGTTGTGCGAGCGGAACCTGACCGGGGCTGTAGCGCTGGTGAGCAACGATACCGTTGGTCCGCTGTACGCCGAGCAGGTGGTTTCGGGCTTGCAGGCTGCCGGCCTGGAGACGCACCTGTTCACCATCCCCGACGGCGAGGCCTACAAAACGATGGAGACGGCGAGCGGGCTGTACGAGCAATTCCTGTCGGACGGCATTGACCGCAACTCGACGGTGGTCGCGCTGGGCGGCGGGGTTGTCGGGGACCTGGCCGGCTTCGTTGCTGCGACCTATATGCGGGGCTTGCCCTTCGTGCAGTGTCCAACCACCGTGCTGGCCATGGTGGATGCGAGTGTGGGAGGCAAGGTGGCCGTTGATCACCCGCGGGCCAAGAACCTGATCGGCGCGTTCAAGCAGCCGGCGCTGGTGGTGACCGATCCGCTGGTGCTGAAGACCCTGCCGGAGGCGGAGTTGCGTGCCGGTTTGGCCGAAGTGGTGAAGCACGGGATCATCGGTGATGCGGGTTTGTTCGAACAGCTTGAGCAGCGGGGGCCGGACGATCTGTCGCAGATCGTGCAGCGGGCCGTTGCGGTGAAAGTCCGCGTGGTGGAGGAAGACCCGTACGAACGGGGCCGGCGTGCCGTCCTGAACCTGGGGCACACGTTTGGGCACGCGCTGGAGGTGCTGAGCGATTTCCGGCTGCGGCATGGCGAAGGGGTGAGCATTGGGCTGGTGATCGCCGCGCGGGTGGCCGTCGCGCTGGGGCTGTGCGAGGTGTCGCTGGCCGAACGGATTGAGCATTTGTTGCGGCGGCTGGGCCTTCCGGTAGCGTGGGCCGGCTACGACTCGCAGGCGGTTTGGCGGGCCATGGGCACCGACAAGAAGAAGCGTGGCCGGCGGCTTCGCTACGTGCTGCCGCGGTCCCTCGGTGATGTGATCATCAGCGGAGACGTACCGGAGCGTGTAGTACTGGCAATCCTGGAGGGGGTAGTGTAATGAGTCACATCAAGATTCTGGTGCTGCACGGGCCAAACCTGAACCTGCTGGGCACCCGCGAGCCGGACGTGTACGGTGCGGAGATGCTGGCGGAGATCGAGGATCGGATACGAGAGCACGCCTCGGCGCTGGGAGCGGTGGTGCGCTTCGCCCAGTCGAACAGCGAGGGCCGGCTGATTGACCTGCTGCAGGAGGCGCGAGGTTGGGCAGACGGCGTCGTGTTCAACCCGGGGGGCTACACGCACACCAGCGTGGCCTTGCGCGACGCGGTCACGGCGATTGGGCTGCCGGTCGTCGAGATACACCTGTCGAACGTTCACGCGCGCGAAGAATTCCGGCGGCGGTCGCTGATTGCGCCGGTCTGCGTGGGGCAAATCAGCGGTTTTGGCTGGCGCAGTTATCTGCTGGGCATTGACGCTGTGGCAGGAATGTTGCGGGACAAGGCAAATCAACTACTACCGGATGAAAGCCAGTAGCTTGAAAGGTTTACATACAATGAGTGAATGCGTGTTGCGTGGTAGTGTATCTTGTTTGGTTGAAATTCAGATTTGAGCATGCGTTGCATTAAAAGTACGCATGTATTTGTTTACCGCCGAGACGCAGAAGGGCGCAGTAGGGGCGAAGAATGCTTCGCCCAGGCGCAGAATGCTTTGCCTGGGCGAAGCATTCTTCGCCCCTACTGCTTTGATTTCCACGACAACCCTCT
>CAYWAK010000202.1:0-1340 GCA_964455755.1 uncultured Ardenticatenales bacterium
TCGTCAACGAGGATAAGGGGCCGGTTGGCACGCAATTGGTGGCCGGCCTCAAGGCGTCCGGCGGCTTCAACGTGGAGACGAAGTGGGACGGCGTGGCCCTCTGGCGGTTTTCGTGGGATTAGCGAGCATGAAAATCGTGATGGTGGGGCCTTTTGGCCTTCGCCCGAAAGGAACCGTTAGCGTACGCGCGCTGCCGCTGGCCCGGGCCCTCGTTCGTCGCGGACATTGCGTTTCCGTGCTTGTGCCCCCCTGGAACTACCCCCAGGATTCGGGCCGATCCTTCGAGGATGAGGGGGTGTTGGTGCGCAACGTGACTCTGCCTGCGCCCTTGCCGGTCCTGAACCACCTGGAGATCACGCGCTGTCTGGTGCGTATGGCCCGCGCTGAACACGCCGACGTCATACACGCCTTCAAGCCGAAATCGTATGCCGGTCTGACGGCGTGGGTCTGGTGGAACTTCCGCCGTTTTTGGTACCCGCAGGCCAGATTGGTTGTAGATACGGATGATTGGGAAGGCGCCGGCGGCTGGAATGACCTCGAGCCGTATGGTCCGGTGCAACGGGCTTTCTTTGCCTGGCAGGAGCGCTGGGGCCTGACTCATGCCGATGCCGTCACCGTGGCCAGCCGCGCTTTGCAAACGTTGGCGTGGAGCCTGGGCGTCCCGCGCTCCCACGTATTCTATCTGCCTAACGGCGTCTCGCCGGCCGCCATCACGCCGGCTCCGGCGCGCATCGCTGCCATTCGGGATCACCTCGCCCTGGGCGAGCAGCCTGTCGTGTTGCTCTACACCCGCTTCTTCGAGTTTCGGCTGGAACGATTGGTCGCCGTATGGCGGGAAGTGGTGGCAGATCGGGCCGATGCCCGCTTGCTCATCGTCGGCAAGGGCCTCTTCGGCGAGGAGACGCGACTGCGCCGGTTGATGGCCGACGCTGGCCTGGCCGGTACGGTGATCGAAGCGGGCTGGGTCGAGGCGGAAGATGTGCCCGGCTATCTGGCGCTGGCCGATGTTGCCCTGTTTCCCATGGACGACACCCTGCTCAACCGCACGAAGTGTTCGGTGAAGCTGGCCGAACTCTTGGCCGCTGGCGTGCCGGTGGTGGCCGAAGCCGTGGGCCAGGTGGCCGAATATATCGAGCCGGGGACAAGCGGCCTGCTGGTTCCGGCGGGTCATCCGAAAATGTTTGCCGGTGCCTTGCTCCGCTTGCTTCGTGACGAAAAGAAGAGCAAGGCACTCGGACGGGCCGCGCGCGAGCGGATGCAGCGCGAGTTTTCTTGGGATCGGCTGGCCGCTTTGGCCGAAGCAGCCTACCTGGCTTGACAAAGTACCGTTCGACGTAAGG
>CAYWAK010000202.1:1440-5074 GCA_964455755.1 uncultured Ardenticatenales bacterium
TACGAGCACCGGAAAGTAAATGCGGGCGTGGGGTACGAGCAACAGGAACCTACGACAGCCCCAAAGCCTCCAGCCGTTCCGGGGTGGGGATGCCATTCTCGTCCCAGCCTCGGAAGGCGTAGTATTCGTCCAGCATACGGTTCAGGTCGTCCTGGGAGATCATCGAGCCTTTGGTTGCTCCTCGAGGCAACGATTCGCCCATACGCGCCGGCAAGGTATCATCCGCCCGCGACATGCCCTCACGGACGTTGAACATGCGGCACAGATTGAAGGCCCGTTCGCCCGCCTCGGTCAGATCGCGCGCGGTCAGGTTCCAGCCGGTCAGGTTGTTCAGCATTCGGGCGCAGTCGGTGGCCGTGGCCGCGCCGTAGTCCCAGCCGATGAATTTGCAGATGATGAAGCTGTCTTCCACGGCCCGCCAGTTTTGCGCGCGATAGACCAGCTCCGGCTTGTGTTCCTTGGCCATGCGATTCAGCCCCTTGAACTTCTCGTCAATGCCGACGTCGGGCGCGATCAGGCCGGCGTTGACCGTGGTGTCGTGCATGCCTTGCAGATGGCAGGCGCCGCGATTGGATGTGGCGTAGGAGAGTCCCTGGCCCACTTTCCCTCGCGGCATATGCACGGCGAAGGGGTGGCCCTTCACGTGCAGGTTGAAGGGAGCCGTCTCCGGCCATCGTTCCAGGATGGCCAGCGGCCCCTCGGTCAAGACGGCGCCGAAGCCTTCGCGGAAGGCGATTTGCCGCTGAAGTTCCAGGGCTACGTCGGCGTTGCCCCATTCGAGCTGCAGCCCGCCGGTATCTTCGGTGGTGATGATGCCGCGCTGGTAGGCCTCGAAGGCGATGCCGAGGATTGTGCCGGTGCCGATAGCGTCCAGACCGTATTGATTGCAGCGCGCGCTGGCCTGGGCGATGTAGTTCAGATCGTAGATGCCCAGGTTCGGCCCCCACAGCCCGATGGTCTCGAATTCCGGCCCGCCCCATTTGGGGTCTACCACGCCATAGGGACTGTCTTCGGCCTTGACCTGCACCACGCGGTGACAGCGAACCGGGCAACCGGTGCAGCCCTTGCCCCGCACCAGGATCGTGGCCGTCATCGTCTCCCCTTTGACGAGGTCTATCAGTTCATCGTCGCTGTAGCCTTCCTGAAAATTGCGCACGGGATACATGCCGGCGGCATTGTGTCCGCCGATGCCGGCCGGTGTGCCATGCTTGCGGAAGGCAATCGAGGTGGGCCAGTCTATAAGCTGCCGGGCCAGGGTCTTCACGTCCTGCCGCAGAGCGTCGGGAGCGGAGATTTGGCGCGGTCGCTTGCCCGACAGCGCGAAAGCCTTCAGGTTCTTGGCTCCCATCACCGCGCCCAGGCCACTTCGGCCGGCGGCGCGGTCGTAGTCGCTCATGATGCAGGCGAGTTTGGAGAGGTGTTCGCCGGCCTGTCCGATGGCTGCCACTTCGGCCTTGGCGTCGGTGGCCTGGCGGATCGCCTCCAGCGTTTCGCCGCTGTTCATGCCCCAAAGGTGGCCGGCGTCGCGCAGTTCGACTCCCTCGTCCGTGATCCACAGATAGACCGGCGCCTCTGCCCGGCCCTCGACGATGACTGCGTCGTAGCCGCAGCGCTTGAGCATGGCGCCGAAGTTGCCGGCGCCGTGAGCCTCGCCCCACCCGCCGGTGATGGGCGATTTGGCGAAGAAACCGTGCCGTGTGCCGCCGGGGATCGTCGAATCGGCGAAGGGGCCGGCCGCAGCGACGAGCTTGTTAGCGGGGCCCAGCGGATCGATGCCGGCGGCCAGCTCATCCCACAAAATTTTGGCCGCCAGCCCGCGTCCGCCGATGAACTTTCGGGCGATCTCCTCTCGCAGTGGTTCCTGCTGCACGGAACCGGTCGTCAAATTGACTCGTAGAATCTGTCCTGCATAGCCGTACATCATTTCCCTCGCTTTCTAGAGACCTGACAGGTCTCATCTACGCATACCCCAACAACGCTGCATCCTCCGTGCGGGCGACGGCAACCCCCTCGTCCACATTCACGATCGAGAGCAAAGTACCACCGGCGACGAAGAAGACCACCAGGACGACAATGCTCAGCCGGCTGGAACCCATCAACTGGCCGACGATGGCGAAGACGGCCGGCCCCACAATGCCGGCAAACTTGGAGCTGACGTTGTAGAACCCGAAGAACTCCGCCGATTTCGTCTTTGGCACCATGTTCCCGTAGATCGAGCGGCTGAGGGCCTGCGTACCCCCTTGCACGACAGCGACCATCACGGCCAAAATCCAAAAGTGCAGGGCGGTCTGCATGAAATACCCGCCGACGGAGATGAGCGCATAGACCGCCAGTCCGAAAAGCACCGAACGTTTTGCTCCGATGATGCGGGCCAATCGTCCAAACAGGAAGGCGCAAGGGATGCCGATAAACTGGACGGCCAGGATTGCGCCGATCAGATCGGTCGTGCCGATACCGATCTCCTTGCCATAAATGGTAGCCATTTTGATGATCGTGCCGATGCCGTCGTTGTAAATCCAAAATGCCAGGATGAAGATCACGAGTTGGCGGTATTGGCGCACTTCCCGCATAGTCTTGCGCAGCCGGTCGAAGCCGGCACGCACCGGATTGGGGTTTTCGCCCCGCGCCCGCGCTACTTTCGGTTCGCGCACGTAGCGGAACAGTGGGATGGAGAATACGCCCCACCAGATGGCGACGGTCACGAATGACCAGCGGGAGGCCATTTCGGCATTGGGCAGGCCGAAGAGGGCCGGCTTCATGATCATGGCCAGGTTCACGGCCAACAGCAGTCCGCCACCCAGGTAGCCCAGCGCATACCCCTTCGTGGAGACCTGGTCGATGTCCCCTTTCGTGGCCACGTGGGGGAGAAATCCGTCGTAAAAGATGTTGGCTGCGGAAAAGCCGATGTTGCCCAGGATGAAGAAGATCGAGGCTTTTTGCCAATCGCCCTGGCCGACGAAGTAGAGCATGGCCGTGAAGAACATGCCCAGAATCGCGAAGCCGGCCAGAAAACGCTTCTTCATTCCGGTGTAATCGCTGATGGCCCCGATAACCGGTGCGGCCACGGCAATGAGCAGCATGGCGATGGCCGCTGTGTAGCCGTAATAGACGGTAGCAAGGTTGCCGGGCAGATTCTTGCCGGCAACCGAACTGTAGAAGATGGGGAACACGGTGGCCATGATCGTAGTTGCGAAGGCGGAGTTGGCCCAATCGTACAGGCTCCAGGAATTGACCTGGCGGCGGTAGGATGCGTCATCGGTGTTCGTCACGGTCTCTCTCCTCCTACGATCCAGGGAATGATGGCCACTTCGTCACCGGCGGACAAGGGCCTGTTCAAGTCTGCCGGGAACTGCACTTGTTCGTCATTGTGTACGACCAGGTGAGCGGTCACCTCGCCGGCCCGCCAGCGTTGTAGCATGTCGGGTGACAGCAACCCGCCGGCCACGCTCCGCTGCAGCAGTTCATCCAATCGCGAACCTTGCGGCAGCGACAGCACGTGTTTCGGCCGGCCGGCCCGGCGGGCCAGCTCACCGTAGAGCCGCAGACGCACCGCAATCGTCATAGCTGTCTGATGCACACTGCGTACTGCGTGTTGCGTCTCCTCCATTCTCCTGTGTAAATAGGACACAGATGA
>CAYWAK010000203.1:0-5059 GCA_964455755.1 uncultured Ardenticatenales bacterium
GCTCATAGGCGCTGTTGTCGAACAGTGATCAAGCAGTATGCGTTTCCCTTTACGCTTTTGTCGCCCAGCGTATGAGCCTTAGGGCGTGCTTGTGCGGCAGCAGAATGTGATGAGGCAGCACACGCACGCCCAGCGCGATCGTACCCGAATCTTGGGGCGTGAACTGGCCCAAATAATGGTAAACGTCCTCCTCTTGTTTCCCTTCGACCAGCGAGAGGAGCCCGGCCTGCACCTGCTCCTCCGTTTGGCCCTCATTGCGCAGCGCCACGACCTCAACGCGCACATCTTTCGGCTCCAGCCCAGGCATGGTCACGCGCGCAGAAACCGGTAGGGGCTGTCCCGAAGTCGCAGTTACTTCTTCCGGCACAGTTGCCTGAACGACAACATTCGGCCAGGCCGCGCGCACGCGGGTCTCCCAGACGACAAGGTCTCGCACAGGTTCAAAGTTGTCGGAAACCAACCGGTCGTATTGTTCCGCCGCCGGTTCGTAGAATCGCTTAGCATATTCCTTGACCATACGCCGGGTGCTGAACATGGGGGCAATCGTTTTCATGGATTGCCGTACCCGCTGAAGCCACCGGCGAGGTATGCCGCGATCATCCCGATTAAAGAAGAGGGGCACAATCTCCTCCTCAAGCTGATAGAAGAGGCTGAGGGCATCGGATTCGTCTTGTGCGTGCGGATCATGATAAAGCTGGGTGTTTCCAATTGCCCAACCGTTCAGGCCGTCATATCCCTCGGCCCACCACCCGTCCAACACGCTAAAGTTAATCACGCCGTTCAGACCGGCCTTTTGCCCGCTGGTGCCACTGGCTTCCAGCGGGCGGGTGGGTGTATTGAGCCACAGATCAACGCCTTGTACCAAATGGCGCGCCACATTCATATCGTAATCTTCCACGAGCAGTACGCGGCCCGCAAAGTCCGGGTGTTCGGAGAGTTCATAGATTTCGCGGATCAGCGCTTTGCCCGGCTCATCCGCAGGATGGGCTTTTCCGGCAAAAATGATTTGCACCGGGCGATCCGTGTCAGATAGGAGGCGAAACAGACGCTCTCGGTAGCGCAGAACCAGCGTAGCCCGTTTGTACGTTGCGAATCGTCTGGCAAAGCCGATGGTCAATGCCTGGGGATCGAGAAGTTCTTCGGCCGCCATCACGCGCGCCGGTGGTTCGTTCAGTCGCACGCGCCGCGCACGTTCATGCGCCCGCAAGAAGGTGATCAGCTTCTCCTTCAGTTGCCGGCGGACTTCCCACAACGTTTCGTCGGGGACGGCATAGAGGCTGTCCCAAAGCAAACGATCATCCAGGCGGTCCGCCCAATCTGTGCCCAGGTGACCGGAAAGGACCGGCAACAACTCCGGCGCCAACCATGTCTCCGAGTGGATGCCGTTGGTGACCGACTCGATGGGCACTTCGGCCGCGGGAAGCTCTGGCCACAGGAACTGCCAGAGCCGGCGCGAAACCGTTCCGTGAAGTTTGCTGACCCCGTTGTGATACCGTGAGAGGTTCAGAGCCAGCACCGTCATGCTGAAGCCCGTCCCCCACGATTGATCCTGAGCGCCAAGTTGCAGGAACTCCTCTCTGGTCAGCGACATGCGCGGCCAGTAATGGGCAAAGTGTTTCTCCATCAATTCCAACGTGAACACATCGTGGCCGGCAGCGACCGGGGTGTGGGTGGTGAACAGCGTGCCGGAGGCCACGATTTCGCGCGCTTCATCAAAGGAGAGGCCCTGCTCCTCGACCAGTTCCCGAATCCGTTCCAGAACGACGAAGGCAGCGTGCCCTTCGTTGAGGTGCCAGACCTTTGGCGCCATGCCCAAAGCGCGCAGCGTCCGCACGCCGGCGATGCCCAGCACAACTTCCTGCGAGATGCGCATCTCGTGATCGCCGCCATACAGGCGGGCAACGAGAACGCGGTCTTCCGGCGCGTTGGGCTCGATGTCGGTATCCATCAGGTAGAGGGAAATGCGCCCGATTTCGATACGCCACACCTTGGCCTGGATGGTCCGCCCCGGCAGGTCCACGTGAACGATGACCTCCTGCCCATCGGGTCCGTAGGCCGGGGTCGCCGGTACGCGAGAGAAATCAAGCTTTTCGTAAAGGGCCTCCTGTCGGCCTTCCAGCGTAATCTGCTGGCGAAAGTATCCTTGCGGGTAGAGAAAACCGACTCCCACAAAGGGCAGCCCCAGATCACTCGCTGCCTTGCAATGATCGCCGGAGAGGATTCCCAGACCGCCGGAATAGATCGGCAATGCTTCGTGCAGACCGAATTCTGCTGAGAAGTAGGCAATGCCGTGCTCGTTCATTTTGGGGAGTGCGTCATCGGCCCAGGTTTGGGTGGCGTCCATGTAGGAATCGAAGTTATGCAAAACCCGGTCGTAGCGCGCCAGGTAGCCGGGTTTCCCCACCGCCCAATCGAGGCGCGACTGGCTTACCTGCGCGATGAGTTGGACCGGATTGCGGCTCACAGTTTCCCAAAGTGCAGGGTCAAGTTGCTGAAAGAGGTCTTGGGCGGCCGGGTTCCAACTCCACCAGAGGTTGTGGGCCAGTTCCGGCAAACGATGTAAGCGTTCTGGAACGTGGGGCCGAACAGACAAGCGAATCAGTGTGTTCAAAGCAGAGCCTCCTTAACGAATTGACCATGATCTGCAGTCTCCGCGTATTATGGATCCTGCATTGCATTGCGTTCTATCTTACCACGCTTTCTGGGGAAAAGCAAAGGGGCCTCCCCTTTCAGGAAAGCCCCTTTCGGTCTGTGGGGGACTATGTCTCCCACGTCTTACGTAAGACCGGTTTAGTATTCCGGCATCGGAGGTGCGGCTGGAGCCTTTTCCGGTTCCGGAATGTCGGTGATCAGCGCCTCAGTGGTGAGGATCATCGCGGCGATGGAGGTGGCGTTTTCAACGGCGGAACGCGTGACCTTGGCCGGGTCAATCACACCCCTTTCTACCAGGTCGGTGTATTCTTCCGCAAACACGTCAAAGCCCAAGTGTGCACTCTTTTTGGATTTTTGCCGGCGGCGCACTTCCTGTACGACCACCGCGCCATCGTATCCCGCGTTGATGGCCAATTGGCGTGTTGGTTCTTCCAGCGCGCGGCGGATAATGCGTACGCCGGTGGCGGCATCACCATCCAGCTTCACGTCGTCTAGCGAGGAGATCGCGTTCAGGAGGGTCACGCCACCGCCAGGGACGATGCCTTCCTCAACGGCTGCGCGGGTCGCGCTGAGGGCGTCTTCCACGCGATGCTTCTTTTCCTTCAACTCCACTTCCGTAGCTGCACCGACCCGAATGATGGCTACGCCGCCGGCCAGCTTGGCCAACCGTTCCTGGAGCTTCTCGCGGTCGTAGTCACTGGTGGTCGATTGGATCTGCGCTTTGATCTGCTTGATGCGGCCTTTGATATCTCCCGTGGACCCTTTGCCCTCAATGATTGTGGTGTCGTCCTTGGTGGAAATCACTTTGCTGGCCCGCCCCAAGTCATCGATGGTTGTTGTATCAAGCTTACGTCCCGTTTCTTCCGTGACCAACTGGGCACCGGTGAGGATAGCGATGTCTTGGAGCATGGCCTTGCGCCGGTCACCAAAGCCAGGAGCCTTGATCGCCAGGGCGTTGAAAGTTCCCCGTAGCTTGTTTAGTACGAGCGTAGCGAGGGCTTCACCCTCTACATCTTCGGCAATAATGACGATGTCTCGCGTGCCTGTCTGGACCAATTTCTCCAGCACCGGGACGATGTCGGTAGCAGCCGAAATCTTTTTGTCTGTGATCAGGATGTAGGGGTTTTCAAGAACCGTTTCCATACGGTCCGCATCGGTGATGAAGTACGGGGAAATGTACCCGCGGTCGATTTGCATACCCTCAACGTACTCTTGCTCGAAGTCCAAACCTTTGGACTCCTCCACGGTGATGACGCCGTCTTTGCCGACCTTGTCCATCACCTCGGCGATGAGGGCGCCAATTTCCTTGTCACCCGCAGAGATTGCTGCCACGTGGGCGATCTCAGACTTGTCGGTGATGTCCACAGCCTGGCTGCGAATGGCTGCGACGATGGCCTTGCGCGCCTCTGCAATGCCGCGCTTGATCAGCATCGGGTTGGCTCCGGCGGCCACATTCTTCAGCCCCTCGTTTACGATGCTCTGCGCCAATACGGTAGCCGTGGTGGTTCCATCGCCAGCTACATCATTGGTTTTCGTAGCCGCTTCTTTCAGTAGCTGCGCACCCATGTTCGCGTACGGCTCTTCGAGCTCGATTTCTTTCGCCACAGTCACGCCGTCATGCGTGATGGTGGGGGCGCCCCACTTCTTGTCCAGGGCTACATTGCGACCCTTGGGGCCGAGTGTGGTCTTGACGGCTTCCGCCAATGTGTCAACGCCAACTTTGAGCTGCCGGCGTGCTTCATCAGAGAACATCAATTGTTTTGCCATGAGAAACGATCCTCCTTGATACGGTAATTAGTCTTCTAATATCGCCAAAATGTCGGATTGTCGAAGGATGAGCACTTTATTGTCGCCCTCCAACTTGAACTCGGTTCCTGCATACTTCGCGAAGATGACTACGTCATCTTCCTTTACATCTATCGGACTGCGTGTTCCGTCGTCTTTCAAGCTGCCCGGCCCAACAGCCAATACCTGCCCTTTTTGGGGCTTTTCTTTAGCCGTTTCCGGAAGCACGATACCGCTCGCGGTCATCTCTTCTTGCTCCAACGGCTTGACAATAACACGGTCATTTAACGGTCGCAAATTGACGGACATTGTACATACCTCCTCCTGATGAACTTAATTTGTTGTTATGGGTAAACCTAATGATTTGCTATTGACCCCATGCCCGGTTGGAAATTGCGAAAGTTCTAGCCGGCTGATCTGAACCTCGCAACCCCAAGTAGCACTCTATGGTCGAGAGTGCCAATATTATAGCGCAAAAATGGAATTTGTGCAAATCTCTTTCGGCGTCACCCGAATGGCCATCATCTTCTTCTTGTGCCGTATTTGTTTACCGCCAAGAAGACGCAGAGGGCACAGTAGGAGCGCAGTATACTCGTAGAACAGCCTTTCCAGGCTGTTGGCG
>CAYWAK010000204.1:0-1710 GCA_964455755.1 uncultured Ardenticatenales bacterium
AAATCTGTGTCCCATTATTCTTTCGCCGACAAGCTGCCAGGCGACGGATGTTGGCGGCCAAACCACGCGATTTTCTTGATTATACCTAGCATCGGGCGGAAAGGCAAATGACAAATGGTTCAAATCCACGATAGTCTGGGAAACGCGATTATCTTCTTCATGCTGGTGTGTAGTTTGTGGAGTTTCTTCAACTATGTGCGGGGACGACCGCTCGGCCCGAGCCTTTCCGGGTCATTGGTGATCGGGGAAATTCTGGTGCTAGGTCAGGGAGGTGTGGGCGTGGCGCTCTTTCTGTTCGGCTTGAGGCCCGCCGGTGTTATCCATCTCCTCTACGGCCTGCTCGTGGCCCTGACTCTTCCTGCAGCCTACCTGCTGCTGCCGGGTGAGAAGAACAGCCGGCAAGAATCGCTGCAGTACGGATTTGTTTGTATGTTTATTGTGGGACTCGCGGTTCGGGCTATGACAACCGCATAGCACCCGACAACTCGTCGGCTCCGGCAAACCGGTACCCCACGCCACGGACGGTTTGTATGTACCGTGGACGGCTCGGGTTTTCCTCCAGTTTTTCGCGCAGCCAATGGATGTGCACATCCAACGTGCGCACGTTGCCGATCCAGTTCTCGTTCCACACAGTGGCGAACAGGTCGTTTCTTGTGATTACCTTGCCCGCTTTTCTCATGAGCACGTTCAGTAGTGCATATTCGCGGCGACTGAGAAGCACTTGCCGGTCACCGCGCGATACCTGTCGTGTGTTTGGATCAATGGTTACGTCGCCAATGCTCATGACGTCTGCGGATTGCCGCTGATTGTACGTCATGCGACGCAGCAACGCCCGAATACGGGCAACCAGCTCACGAAAGCCAAAAGGCTTGGTCACATAATCGTCCGCACCCATCTCCAGGCTCAATACGCGATCCATTTCCTCTTTTCGTGTGCTGAGCACAATCGTAGAAACAGTATGCGCCGACCTCATTTTGGCACACAATTCAAAGCCGTCTACTCCCGGCGTGTCCAGTTCCAGAATCACTACGTCTGGCAAAGATGTATCCATCTTTGCCAAGGCGGCCGTCCCATTTACAAACGTCTCAACCTCAAACCCTTCCGATTGCAGGCCGTTTTGCAGCAAGGCCAAAGTTTCTTTGTCATCATCGATTATCCAGATTCTCTTTTTGCTGTTCATTTTCCCGTCTCCTCGTCAACCCATTTGTGCGTTGCCCTAAACCCTTCATTCGATCATTTGTACCTTGCCGTGCCACGAGTAAGGGCCGGCCGGGCCGTAGTGTTGCTTGGGCGTGGAGGGAGCCATCCTCTTCGCCACGGCGCGACTGTGTGTTCGTCGCACTACGGACCCGGCTGCCCCGGCCATCCAGCGGACTTTGCTGTACAGGTTTGACCCTGTCAGCCAGGCCCGTTGGAGTAGGCTCCTGCTGTGATTAACAGAGATAATGGCATGATCTGGTTGGGTATACACGCTTCGCCGATAATACATGGAATAGTTTTCCAGGTAGCCGGCCCCACCGTAAACAGTCTCTATTCTGGCAAAGGTGTAGTCTTGATGGATGTTCATTGGTCCTGGCGGCTGCGGCAACTCAGGCGGTTCGGTTGGTTCCGGCGGTTGCGCCGGCTCCGTTGGTTCGGGTGGCTGTGGCCGCTCAGTTGGTTCCGGCGGTTGCGCCGGCTCCGTTGGTTCGGGTGGCTGTGGCCGCTCAG
>CAYWAK010000204.1:1810-4999 GCA_964455755.1 uncultured Ardenticatenales bacterium
GTTGGATGCGGCCGCTCGGTCGGTTCCGGCAACTGCGTCGGTTCGGGCGGCTCAGTTGGCTGTGGCAAGCCGGTCGGTTCCGGCAACTGCGTCGGTTCGGGCAGCTCAGTTGGCTCCGGCAAGCCGGTCGGTTCCGGCAACTGCGTCGGTTCGGGCAGCTCAGTTGGCTCCGGCAAGCCGGTCGGTTCGGGCAACTGCGTCGGTTCGGGCAGCCCGGTTGGCTCCGGCAAGCCGGTCGGCCGGGCAGGCACGGTAGGGCGCGGTGTGCGCGATGCTCGTACTGTGCCTGTCGGCCTGGCGGTCGCCGAGCGCGCAGGTGTTGCCTTCGGGTGATCCTCGGTCGGCGAAGCGGTCAACGGTATTCCCGGCGTTCGTCGCGGAATTGGCGTACGCGGGGGCGGCACGGTCCTCGTTATTTGCGGTACCGGCAGCGTCGGCGGGAAATGACCAGACGCCGTGGCCGTAGCTTGCGGTGTCTTTTCGGGAGGGGGTGGCTCCGCCGTACCGGTGGGTGTCCATTCGTGTTCACTTCCTCCGCCAACGAACCGGTTGGGTGTTCCGCCTGTTGGGACGGTTGGCGTACCGGTCACCGCTGTTGCCGTCGGTTGCGGTGGGGACTGCAGCGCGGTGATTTGTGTCGCGCGCAAACTGCCGTCCGCCAGGAGGAAGCCCTGGATGGACACGGTCCACCCTACCGAGGGCCGGCCTTCCATGGCCGTTTCCCGGCCGACCCAGACAACGTGGCCGGAAACGATCCAGCGGCCATCAGCAATCTGCTCGATTTGGCCTCGCAGGCTGGTCGGTGCAGGCGGCGACTGGGCGACGTCCACTCTCGTAGCCTTGATGTGACCATCCGGCTGTACCGTGCCCCACACCGTAACCAGATGGCCGGCGACCAGCTCCCCGTTGATGACAGTGTCTGACGTGATGACGATCACCTGGCCAGCGACCGTCCCGTGATCGTCTTGCAGCCTCTCCAGGATCCCTTCGAATTGGACAGCTTCGGAGCGCCCCAAAGACTCCAGTCTTTCGATTTCGCGCAGTCGTTCCTGGTTGATTTCCCAGCGAACTTTTTCTCGTGCCTCGGTGCTGATGGCAAACGTAACCCGGACCTGTTCCACTACCCGTTTGATCGGGTAGAAAGCGTCGCCGGGCAGGCTCTCCGCGGAAACGGCCACGCTGGCGCCGCCGCCGAGGATCACGACAATGAGTGCCAGTGTGGCCAAGGCAAAAGACATGCGCCAGTAGAACATGTCCCGTAGACGCTGCCACCGTGCTTGCAAGGAGTCTGCAGAAACGACGGGGGCACCGGCCACCACCACCGCTTTGCGTTCCCGCTCCGCCATTGCTTGATGCATGCGCTCCAGTCCCCGCCGGCGTCCTGCAGGGGACAGTGTGGGCCGCGGAGCCTGTTCCAATAGCAGAGCTGTCTGCAACAAGGGGCGCAGTGCCTCGGCTTGTTTCGGGTAGCGGCCCAGGCATGTTTCCAGGGATTCTCCCTGTCGCAAGGCCTCAAGGCAATTTTCTAGTATAACCTCTATGGCCGCCATCATCTTGCCTCTCTCGCCATCTGTCTGTGAAGAGCATTCAGGGCGCGGTGTTGCAATGCTTTTATCGCCCCTTCTGACTTGTCCATAATTCCGGCCACTTCTTTGATTCGGTACCCTTCCAGAAAACGCAGCACGACTACTTGCTTCTGTTCCACGGTCAAAGCGGAAATCGCATCAACCAACTCTTCCTGTTCCAGCACCGCTTCTACTGCCACGTCCGGAGTGTCATCATGAGACAAGGTAACCGCTTCCAGAGATTCCGTTTCAGACCTCGACTGCTTGCGGAGATGATCTACCAAACGATTGTGGGCGATGCGGTAGAGCCATGCCGAGAAAACAATGGTCTGATCGCGCTGCCCCAGGCGAAAGGTTTGTATCTTCTCCAGCAGCCGGACAAATACGTCGGCAGTGAGGTCCTCGGCAAGCTGTTGATCTCCCACACGATAGAAAAGATAGCGGAATATGCGATCGGCAAATAACTCGTAGAGCCTGTCAAATGCCTGTCGCTCATTGCGCTGTGCGGCTTGGATCCAGCCTACGAATTCTTCTTCGTTTGTCAGTTTGTCGGTGGCGACAGATGACATAAGGCTCCCTCTAAAGTAGATACGTCAGAAGGTGAAAAATGATACGGGAGCAAGCGGCAGTAATCAATCACCATTATAAAGCAGGGTGGGAAGGATGTCAATAGTACTGCTTGCCCCTGGACAGGGGGGGCGTCTCGTCCATTTCAAACTGGTGGCGTGCGTTCATGGGGGACAGCCTTTGGTTTCAGGACTTTGGCGGCCATCCCCCCTCCGTGCGAGGTTGACAGTGCGGGCCATAAGCCCTATAATTCCCACCACGAAAGGCGATGTCATGTGCAAACGATGATCATTCAGGCTCAGGTGCGGCGCAGCGCGTTGTGGCCAAAAGGTAATAGCAGATGAAGGGAATAAGAAAGCGTCTGACCCATGCCTGGCGACGGATGGTTCGTGCCGGTTTTCGTCTTTTGTATAACGAGTTTGCCTGGGCCTATGACGCGGTAAGCTGGCTGGTCTCTGCGGGGGAATGGAAAACGTGGCAGCAGGCGGCAGAGCCGATGATCCAGGCGGGGCGCGGTCTGGAGATCGGGTGCGGCCGGGGTGATTTGCTCGCCCGCCAACTGGCGCAGGGGCGGCAGTTTTGCGGCCTCGATGTTTCGCCGGCGATGTTGCGCATCGCGCGACGCAAAGCCGGGCGGCAAGGCCTACCCGCACCTCTGTATCGCGGACGAGCGCAGCAGCTTCCTTTTGCTGCCGGCACGTTTTCCACGGTAATCACCACCTTCCCGGCCGAGTTTGCTGCCGATCCGGGGACGTGGCGGGAAATCCACCGGGTTCTGTGCCCCGGCGGAGTTTGGCTGTGGGTGGATGACGGGCAGCTCGTGCAACCGAGGCTATGGGCCTGGTTCACCGGTTGGGCGTTCCGCATTACGATGGGCTCGTCAGAAGGCACCGGTTCCCTGCACTCCGCGATGCAGGCAGCCGGTTTTGCGGTGCGCTCGCAGGTTTACACTCCCGGCCGGCGCAGTCGCGTTTCGGTGATTGTCGCCCAGAAACCGGGGCAAGAAAGTCAGCCACAGATTTCATGGATTACACAGAATGAGAACCGAAGAATAATC
>CAYWAK010000205.1:0-4924 GCA_964455755.1 uncultured Ardenticatenales bacterium
GGGAGGACTGAACGGTTACGCCGCCCCTACGCCGGCTTCGCGCGCGGCGTAGGGGCGGCCGTGCCAGGTTACGGTCGCGGCTTGTGAACCGTTGGTGTAGTCACAAGCTGGGCCACAAGCTCTTTGGTGTTGGGCACATTCAGCTTCTCGAAGAGGAAGGCAAATTGGTCTTCGAGTCTCTGGCCAATCTCTCCGCGAATGTCATCCGGCAGACTCCACCATTCTTCTTTGAACGGTCCAAACCCTTTCTTGCGGGTCTTGTAGATGAACTGTTCTTCGGTCTGCTCTGGTTTCCATTCATTCGCGTGTGCCTCTTTGAGATAGGCGTACACCTTTTGGCGGAATTCATCAGGTAGGCCTTCGTAATCATAGATGATGTTTTGGAAACCGGTGGCCAGGTGGATTTCCAGCGTCTCGGTGGCCGGGAAGTGGCCGAATGCCTCTGGCGGCAGTGTGGACGCGCCGTGTTGGACGGCACCACCCAGCCCCTGTTCCCGCGCCGCAACTGAGAGGTTGCGCAACGTGTCGAAATCGACCTTGACCTTGGCCAGCGTGCCATCGGGAAGGACGACTCCACCGTGGCTGGTGCCGGTCTGCACGCTGATTTTGCTCAGACCGGGCGCGGCGGGAGCGATTTGATCGAGCGTGCGATTGAAGCCGCTCAGGAAGGCGGTTAGCTCTTCGACGGTGCTGTTCTTCCCGCCGACTTCGCCGATTTCGCCGCCGAGGGAGACAGTTACGCCGGCCGGCTCTTCCCCGCGAACGAAAGCGGTGAATTCTGTGGTCAGCTCGTAGTTCGTGCGTTGCTGCTCGTCCAGCGTGGATTGGTCCAGATCAACCAAGGTCGAGGCGTCGATGTCAATGTTGTAGAAGCCGCCTTCGATTGCTTCGCGGATCAGTTGCTGGATGGCATCGCGCTCGGCCCCCGCGTCTTTGGCATAGATTTTGGCCTTGGCCTGGAAGTGGTCGCCCTGCAGGAAAATGGGCCCGGTGAAACCTTCTTTGATCGCGGCGGCCAGAACAGAGGTGGTGTATTCGGCGGGGCGTTGCATGGTGTAGCCAATTTCCGAGCGGGCGATTTCCAGAATCAATGCGCCGACATTCAGGCGGTTCGCTGCGCGGAAAACGGCCCGGCCTGCTTCGTAGGTCATGCCTCGCAAGTTGATTGCCGGCACGGTTGCCCCTTCCCACTCCCCCTTGCCACGGGCGATGTAAAGCTCGTGGATCGAGGCGGGCCGCGCCCCGGTGACCTGTCCCAATTCCCAAATCAGCCAGCGGGCGGTATCGCGCACCGCGCCATCGGCAAAGGTCGCGTTCCAGACCAACGTGTCAATGCCTGTGGAACGCAGAGCACCTTCGTTTTGGATGGATACGCTGTCGCCGGCGACTTCTACAATTCCCGCGAGAGCAGAGAACAATTCTTGCACTGTTGTGTACGTCATGGGTACAGCTCCTTTCGTTGGATTATATGTCCAGATTACGGACCGCTTTCGCGTGGGTCTGGATAAAGCGTTTTCGAGGGGGTACCGCGCTGCCCATGAGCATGTCGAATGTATGGTCGGCCTGTACTGCGTCCTCGATTGTCACTTGAAGTACAACACGATTCTCCGGATTCATGGTCGTTTCCCAAAGCTGTTCAGGATTCATTTCACCAAGCCCCTTATATCGCTGCACGCCCGGATTCTTACTGTTCGCTTGCTTCAAGACTTTGTCTTTTTCTTCGTCAGAATACACATACAGCTCTTTCTTGCCGTCCTGAATGCGGTACAGCGGTGGCTGCGCGATGTAAAGATGTCCGTTCTCGATCAACGGCTCCATGTGGCGGAAGAAGAAGGTAAGCAACAGGGTGAGGATGTGGCTGCCGTCAACGTCGGCATCGGTCATGACCAGGACTCGACCATATCGCAAGTTGCTCAGATCGAACTGGTCACCAATGCCGGTGCCCAAGGCGGAAATGAGCGACTGCACCTCTTTGTTGTTCAGGATTTTGTTCATGCCGGCCTTTTCCACGTTGATGATTTTGCCACGCAGCGGCAGGATGGCCTGAAAGCGGCGGTCACGACCATTTTTGGCGCTACCGCCGGCGCTGTCGCCCTCAACGATGTAGAGCTCTGTATGTTCGGGGTCGCGGTTGGAACAGTCGGCCAGCTTGCCCGGCAAGGTCATGCTCTCCAGCGCGCTCTTGCGGATAACCAGGTCGCGCGCTTTCCGGGCGGCGGCGCGGGCTCGTGCCGCGACGAGCGATTTCTTGATGATGGCCTTGGCATCTCTTGGGTTCTCTTCCAGGAAGGCCGATAGCGCTTCGTTGACGACCGATTCCACCTGCCCTTTGACTTCGGCATTGCCCAGTTTGATCTTGGTCTGGCTTTCGAATTGTGGGTCGCGCAGCTTGGCGCTGATGATAGCGGTCAGCCCTTCCCGTACTTCTTCGCCGGAAAAATTGGGGTCGCTGTCCTTAAGCAGGCCCTGTTTTCGCGCGTAGTCGTTCAGGGTGCGGGTGAGCGCAGAGCGGAAGCCGGTCAGGTGTGTGCCCCCTTCGATGGTGTTGATGTTGTTGGCGAATGCAAACACCGACTCGGCATAGCTATCCGTATATTGGAGGGCTACTTCGATGTAGGTGTCGTCCATCTCCTTTCCAATGTAGATCGGGGCGTGCAGCACTCTACGGCTGTGATTCAGGTAGCGCACAAACGAAACGATACCTCCCTCGAAGTAAAAGGTCATTTCGTCGTCGTGGCGCTGATCTTTGAAATAGATGGTCAGCCCACGGGTGAGGAAGGCCATTTCACGGAATCGTTGCAACAGGGTATTGAACCGGTAGTCAATGCCTCCGGTAAAAATTTCGGGATCGGGCGTGAAAGTGGTTGTCGTGCCTGTACCTTTCGCTTTGCCGACCTTCTTCACGGGCGCAACCGGTACGCCACGTTCATACCGCTGGCGATAGAGACTGCCTTCGCGTCTCACCTCGACTTCCAGCCAGGCAGAGAGAGCGTTGACTGCCGAGACACCGACGCCATGTAGGCCCGAAGCCACCTTGTAGCCATCGCCGCCAAATTTGCCGCCGGCATGGAGCACGGTGTGTACCACTTCCAGAGCAGACCGCCCCGTTTGCGGCTGGATGTCCACCGGAATGCCGCGGCCGTTGTCGGCGACTGTGACCGAGCCGTCCTCGTGTATAGCGATGTCAACCCGCGTACAGTAGCCGGCCAGGGCCTCGTCAATGGAGTTGTCTACGACTTCGTATACCAGATGGTGCAGGCCCCGGATGTCCGTGCTGCCGATGTACATGCCAGGCCGGCGGCGTACAGCTTCCAACCCTTCCAGAACCTGGATGTCTTCTGCGCCATAGCTTTGTTGTGTTTTCTTTGCCAAACGCGATACCTCCTGTGTTGCGTGAATCCCGATTGTCATCGGGTTACCCGCCGGTAGTGGTTTCTGTTCCCTCCATGAATTGTTTCACCACCAAGGCACGAAAGCACAAGACATACGAACGCGGAAACGTTCAACCCGTTTTCCTTGTGTCTTGGTGGTAAGGGAAGAACATGGAAAACAAAAACATCCATTGGCCCTTACGCATAGATCATGAGTTTTCCTGCTCGTCTTCTTTGAGTGCGACAGTAGCCTCCTGCCACATGTTGAAGCGTTCCTGATAGAAGATTAGCGTTGCTGCGGCCAGCCCTGCGCCGATGTAGGCATTGGCGACGATAGCGACGGTCATGCCCCACGCGGTTGCGGTCATACGCGACCAAATCAGGAACAGTCCGTCGGTAATGACGCTGATCAGGATGATCAGGCCCAGTGCCGGCCAAAAGTTGCGCGCGACTACCTGGAAGCTGTTCCACACCGCACTCCACGGACCGCTTTCTCCCAGAATGACCGCGTCGGCTACGAAGAAAAGGTGCACGGCCATCCAAATCCCAAACCACAAGAGGCCCAGGCCAAAAACCGTAGAGACAAATGTCCCCGCCGCCGGACTGACGAGAGAAACAATGGCGACCACAAAAAATGACGGTACAAACAATCCGGCGGCTGCCAGAAGAAAGAATATGCCCACCACCAGCAACCGAAGCCAGTGGATCCACACGCGGCCAAGCCAGCGACCAATTTCGATGCGGTCGTCGCGCACAGCCTGGGCCAGCAGGCCAAGATAGAGACACCCCAAGAAAAGTCCCGCCACGGTGAGAAGCACGATCACACCCCAGAATACCGCTCCGTCCCGGATGGTGATTTGCGGTGAAGATGTATTCATGGCCGGCATACTGGCGAGAAGACTGGGCACGCTGACCGGCCCGCTGGCTAACAGCGAAAAGAAATTCACTTCGCGTGCCGCCATCAATAAGGCCTCACGAATGGTGGCCCATTGTTGTTCCATCGTGACGGTGTTCATCTGTGTCTGTGGCAATGCAAAGGAGTTCACAGACGCCTCGATGAATGGCCTAGCCGAAAGGCGAGTTCCAAACCATAGATAACCGTCAAGTAGCAGAGAAAGAGCTATCAACCAGGGGCGTCGGGTTATCGCTGCAAAACCTGCAGAAAGTGTGTCTATAATGCCCAATTCTCACTCCTTTCAACTCGTTAATTATACCATATTTTGCCAATTTTGGGAAACACTGACTTGACACGACCGTAGAAATCCTATATAATTTGGTTCAAGAAAAACATGCCACAGACGAAGATCGGGAGGAGTAGGCGGGCGTTAATCGCCAGAGAGGGAAGGCCACCGGCTGGAAGCCTTCCTTGATGAGAGCCGCCGAAGGTCGCCCAGAAGTCGGGGAGCCGAACCACAGTAGGTTCCTCCGGGGAAGCCCGTTACAGCACAAATGAGCGTGGGAGGGCTGTTCTCTGTTGCCGGGGGCCGGCACTTCCAAATCAAGGTGGTACCACGGGATTCCCCTCTCGTCCTTGTGACGGGAGGGGATTTTTG
>CAYWAK010000206.1:0-1863 GCA_964455755.1 uncultured Ardenticatenales bacterium
AAGGAGACGAACGAAGCGCTGATCGAGTTCCTGAACGGCCTGTGATCGTCAGGCCCGCCTGACCGCCTGCGCCCGCGCGCGGCGACCTCATCAAGACCGCGCGTCGCCTGGATGCTCGCCTGCGCTGTGCCCGCGCTGCTCCTCACTCGGGGAACGGGGCCGCCTGCTACAATCTTTCCGTATGCGCTACCACATCTGGACCGAGGGCTGCCAGATGAACGAGGCCGACTCCGAGAAGCTCGCGGCCGGCCTCGCCAAGCTGGGTTGGGAGCCGGCGCCGAAGGCCGTACGAGGTCCCCCCAGGCGCGATGTGTCACTGTCGCGTTGCTGGGGCGGGGCGCGCCGTCGCGTGGGCCCAGGCCACAGGCGCTCGATGGAAGTTTGGTGCCTTTCAGCTTGGGGGCGTGCCGGACGCCTCGCTTTAATCTACGCCGGGGAGGGGGAACTGCCGGCAGAAGGTTATGACCTCCTCCCGTACGCGATGGAGCAAGTCCTCGTCATCCAGGTTGTGGAGCACTTCCGCTATCCAGCGAGCAACCTGGCGCATGTCCGCCTCGCGAAAGCCTCGCGTGGTCACCGCCGGCGACCCCAAGCGCACGCCGCTTGTTACCATCGGTTTCTCCGGGTCATAGGGAATCATGTTCTTGTTGACGGTGATGTTTACTTCTTCCAGGGCAAGCTCTGCCTGACGACCGGTCACGCCGGCAGGACGCAAGTCCACCAACATCATGTGATTGTCGGTCCCGCCTGAGACAAGACGCAAGCCTAGTTTTACCAATTCGTCCCCCAGGGCCTGTGCATTGTCGAGGAGTTGTTGCTGGTACAGGGCGAACTCGGGCCGGAGCGCTTCCGCAAAGCAGACTGCTTTGGCGGCGATGGTGTGCATGAGAGGGCCACCCTGGTTTCCGGGGAACACAGCTCGATCCAGCGCGCGGGCGTGTTCCTCCTTGCAAAGAATGAATCCGCCGCGCGGGCCACGCAAGGTCTTGTGCGTCGTGGAGGTGACGAAGTCGGCAACGGGCACGGGGTCCGGGTGCAATCCCACAGCGATCATGCCGGCAACGTGGGCCATGTCCACGGTCAGAAGAGCGCCGACCGACCGGGCAATTTCACCGAAGAGAGCATAATCAATGAATCGCGGGTAGGCGCTGGCACCGGCAACGATCATGCGCGGGCGATGTTCTTCGGCCAGTTTGGCGACTTGCTCGTAATCAATCGTCTCCGTATCACGGCGCACGCCGTAGGAAACGATGCTATACAGCCGGCCGGAGAAGTTCACTTTATGGCCATGGCTAAGGTGCCCCCCCTGATCCAGACTCATGGAGAGAATCGTGTCCCCCGGCTTGAGCATGGCGGCGTACACAGCCATGTTGGTTTGCGTACCGGAATGGGGTTGGACGTTTGCATGTTCGGCCCCGAACAGCCTTTTCACCCGCGCGATGGCCAGCTCTTCGGCAACGTCCACATATTTGCAGCCGCCATAATAGCGACGGCCAGGGTATCCTTCGGCGTATTTGTTGGTCATCACCGAGGCCTGGGCTTCCATGACGGCGCGGCTGGTATAATTCTCGGCAGCGATCAACTCGATGCCATCCCGTTGCCGGACGATTTCATGTTGTATGGCCTCATAGATTTCCGGGTCTGTGGTCGCAAGGGCGGATTGGCCATTTGTGGCTTCGTCCAACGCAGAATGCGCCCCAATTCCTGTTCTTACGTGCATAATTGATCTCTCCTTCATCCGGTATATGCGAAAAAATAGGGGTGGCCGGAGGTTCTCACGAATACGGATAACCTCCTGCTACCCCATTGTCTTTTGCCAGCTTCGGCCCGCTATTCATCTGGTGGGAAAACAGTAATCAGATG
>CAYWAK010000206.1:1963-4915 GCA_964455755.1 uncultured Ardenticatenales bacterium
CATCCCCGGTGGCGAGCAACCGCTTGTGCTTGCCCTACCAGAATGCTTACCCTCAAATGCTCAGCGCAAGTATACCACAAATCAGGTGGAAAGACAACCCTGCGCCTTCATTCGGGTGTCCGTCATTTTTTTGCGTTTTGGAGGTTCACTACAACTCTTTACCTTTTGGCTCTTTGGCGGTGCGCGGCTGCATGTTGCGCTGCGCGGATGTTGCGCGCCGGCGTTGCCACGGGGATGACACATCCGGCACCGACCATGTACCCGCGTCCCCCCCCGGTCTGCTCGAGCGCGTCGCGAACTTCAGCGCTTACGGTTTCCGGCGTGCCACGCAAGAGGGTTTCCCACTGGCGGATGCCACCGATTAGCGTTCGACCGAAGAGTTCACGCGCTTCGCCGAGCGTAGGCGGGGTGGTGCGGTCGTGCCAGTTGATGGCCTGGACAGGATAATCGGCGAGCAGCTCAAACATGACTTCACGGCCATGGAGGTGTAAAACATTAAACCACCCATTACCGGCTGCGTCCAAAACCTGGCGGTCGAATGGTTCTCCGAAACAGCGGTATTCCTCTTCACTCAAAAGGCCATAGCTGGCCGGCTGCACGGCAAAGAAAATCCCGGCGGCATTGGTCTGTATGGCGGCCTCCGTAAACCGCGCCACAACGTCGGCGATGATCTGCATGCCCGCCAAGAATTCCGTGGGATAACGCCGGAGATGAACAATAAAGTCGTTTCCCCGCAGATAGCGAGCGACGGTCAGGGGGCTGAAGATCGTCTGGATGAAGGGGGTGTCAGGGCCGAGGCCTTCGGCTGTGAGGCGCAGGCACTGTAGCTGCCGGCCCAAGGCCCCCTGGGTCACGTCCAGGTGTTCCAGCGTTTGCCAGTCCGCCGGGGAGGAGATCCGCCGGCGCACGTAATCCCGCGTGCCTTCCTCGTTTCCGCGCAAGACCGTTTTCACACCCCAGTCCTCTACGCAAAATGAACTGGCCGGCGTCACTTTGACCAGGTCAAAGTCGAATTTCTTCTGGAAGTCGAGCGTCGCCCTGGCCAGGCTGACCGGGTCTTGATCGTCGCCGGGAAAGTGTCGCCAAAATGCCACCGGCACGCGGTCAACCGGTTCGCCCAGCACCGTAGATTGAAGTCTTTGACGTTTGTTCATGAGCACCAATTATTGGGGGTATATTTGATCGCCGTCATCCGTCTCCAGAACGACGGCCAGGGCCGGGCAAGCTTCCGCTGCCGCCCAAAGCAACTCTTCGTTCAAATCGTGTGTGGCAATTACCGTAGACTTCCCCCCGTCATCCAGGGCAAAGATTCCTGGGGCTTCCAAGACACATTCGCCGGCCCCGATACAAAGATCACGGTCAATATGTACGCGCATGAAAGTTGCTCTTTATCCAAGTTCCGATGGCAGATGTCGTACGCGGCCCCATTCAGTCCAGGAGCCATCGTAGTCCGCGACGCGAAGATAGCCCATGAGTCGCAACACAAAGTAGGTGTGGCTGGAGCGCGCGCCAGTCTCGCAATAGCAAATGATGTTTTTGTCCGGGGTCACCCCCAACGCCTTGTACGCGGCCTCCAATTCCGAAAAGCTGCGCAATCGCGGGACGGTGCCGTGTAAGAGATTGTCATCCCACGAGCGATTGACTGCCCCAGGGATATGTCCATTCTGGTGCTCCTGTGGGTAGCGGGTGTCCAATAACACGATATCGGAGTTGTTCAGATTTTCCAGGATCCATTCCGCCGTGGCTCCATGGTCGCTGCGAATCTTGGGCACAAACGTAACCGGTTCTGGCGTATTGACCGTGGTCTCCATGGGCCGGTCCTCTTCTTTCCAGCCAGCCAGCCCGCCATCCAGAATGCGGACATCGGCATGTCCCAGGTACTCCAGGGTCCAAAAGGTTTGCGTGGCAATCGGCCCCAGCCCCTCGTCATAGATGACGACGGTCGTTTCCTCGCCGATACCCAGTTGGCCCATCACGTCGGCCAGCTCGGACACGGGGCGCAAAGACCCGGGGACGCCACGAACGGCGGTGTAGAGTTTGCGTATATCCAGATAAACCGCGCCGGGAATGTGGCCATACGGGTAGCCCACCGGAAGTCCCGACATCAATACACCCACGTCGAGAATCCGTAGGTTGGGGTCATTCAAATGGTCGGCTAACCAGGCCGTACTGGCAAGCAATTTGCGTTCAGGGAAATCTTTGTCAGCATTAGATTGCATGGATACCCCCCACATTTAGATAGAGCTTTTTCTGCGCAAAGCCGTACTCAAAACAGATGACGCCCGTGTCGAATTATGAGTAGAGCGTGATTTCTTGTGGCTGGGAAGCAGCCTTGTTTCGCTTTTTCTGACGGCGGCTGAGGGCTTCCAGGGTTACAGCGTTGAGTACCTGATCCGTCGCTTGCTTGACATCATTCCACACATCGCGTATGGCACAAATGTCATAGAGATTGCAATCCTGGATGCCTTCTTCCACACAGTCGCGCGGGGCCGTTGGTCCTTCCAACGCGCGAAGCGCCTCGGCCAGGTTGATTTCCGCCGGCGGTCGCGAGAGCTGATGCCCGCCCTGTGGCCCACGAATGCTTTGAATAAGACCCGCACGGCGCAAGATAATCAAGAGTTGGTTGAGATAGTTCTCCGGAATCTGCTGCCGGTTCGCAATCTGGCCACTCTGCACGGGACCTTTCCCATAGGACTGTGCCAGCTCCAACAGCGCTCTCGTCCCATACTCGCCTTTGGTCGATATCTTCACACATCTCTCCCTGCTAGTTTGCTTCCTGCAAAGCTTTATCACACGTCAAACAAGCTAGAACGGTTCACTTCGTTGCGTCTTGTTTATCAATTTACTTAACAATATACCACAACCCCTCTGCTTTGTCAAATGCCACTGCTGTGAGCGTCACAACCGGTAGTGTATCCCTTGTGGTTG
The DNA here is from genome assembly GCA_964455755.1 of uncultured Ardenticatenales bacterium. Classification (GTDB taxonomy): domain Bacteria; phylum Chloroflexota; class Anaerolineae; order Ardenticatenales; family JAADHH01; genus JAADHH01. The sequence goes on from CAYWAK010000206.1 coordinate 4,892, forward strand.
AAATTGTAGAGAGGGCTGAAACCG
>CAYWAK010000207.1:0-4876 GCA_964455755.1 uncultured Ardenticatenales bacterium
ACCGCTCTCAGATACACCGCAGAGACGCGGAGGAAGTCATGGAGATCAATCAGCTTACAAAGGCCATCATTGGTTCGGCACTATGGGTTTGAAAGGGGTAGGGACGCAGCATGCTGCGCCCGGGCGCAGTATTCTGCGCCCCTACGCCCTCTGCGTCTCGGCGGTAAACAAATACCCCCTAGAATCGGGGGGCCGAGGGGACTCCCAGGCACGGCTAAGACCATTCTCTCTGCACGCCTGAGGAGCAACAGTGAAATACTGAGCCAAGACCGGGAATCAGACGAGGCAACCGCGTGACATTCTGGCAAACGTACTACGCGCCGGCGGACGTGACCGCCACGCTGGCACTGCTGGCCGAACATGGGCCGGCAGCACGAATCATCGCCGGCGGCACGGACCTGATCCTGGAACTGGAACGGGGCGTGCGCCGCGCCGAAACGGTCGTTGACGTGACCCGTATCGCTGGCCTGGACACGATCCGCCTGGGCAGCGACAACCTCATCCACATCGGGCCGCTGGTCACACACAACCAGGTCGTGGCTTCGTCCCTGCTGGTTGAGCGAGCGTTCCCGCTGGCCCGGGCTTGCTGGACGGTCGGCTCGCCACAGATTCGCAATCGCGGCACCGTCGCCGGCAACCTGATCACCGCCTCGCCGGCCAACGACACGATCACCGCGCTGCGCGCCCTGGATGCGCGGGTCACGCTGCGCAGCTTCCGGGGCACGCGCACCCTACCGCTGGCCGACTTCTACACCGGCGTGCGCCGAACCGCGTTGGAAGCGGACGAAATGCTCGTGGACATCAGCTTTCCGCCGCTGGGGGCCGGCCGGCGCGGCTGCTTCCTGAAGCTCGGATTGCGCCAGGCCCAAGCGATTTCCGTAATCAACGTGGCCGTTGTGCTGCGCTTTGCGCCGGACGGTCGTGCCGTCGAGTCGGCGCGCATCGCCCTGGGCAGCGTGGCCCCGACAATCATCCGCGCACCGGAGGCGGAGGCCGCGCTCGCCGGCGCACCGCTGACCGAAGCGCGAATCGCCGAGGCTGCGCGGATCGCCGCCGAAATCAGCCGGCCGATTGACGACATCCGGGGCAGCGCCGCTTACCGCCGCCAGATGGTGCACGTCTTCACGGCGCGTGCCCTGCGCCATCTGCGCGATGGTACGGAGCGGGCAGATTGGCCCGCCGATCCGCCCCTCCTCTGGACGCCCGGCCACGCACAATCGGCAGCGGGAAACCGTCCATCGTCTGGTGTCCATCGTCCATCCTCTGTCCGCGTCATCGAAACGGTGGTCAACGGGCGGGAGTACGCGGTGGCCGGCGCCGGCCGCAAAACGCTGTTGCAAATGCTGCGTGACGACCTGGGACTGACCGGCACAAAGGAGGGTTGCGCGGAAGGGGAGTGTGGCGCTTGCACGGTGTGGCTCGATGGGATGGCCGTTGTCGCCTGCCTGGTGCCGGCGGCACGTGCCCACGGCAGCGAAATCGTCACCGTGGAGGGCCTGGCGCGCGACGGCGAACTGCACCCCGTGCAACAGGCCTTCATTCGCGAGGGGGCCGTGCAGTGCGGCTACTGCACACCGGGTCTGCTGATGGCCGGCGCGGCGCTGCTGGCCGAAAAGCCGCAACCGACGGCAGAGCAGGCTCGCCAGGCGATCACCGGCAATCTGTGTCGCTGCACGGGCTATTACAAAATCGTATCTGCGTTACGCACCACCGGTTAGCATGGAGCGATTGCCGCTGCTCATTATTGGCGCGGGACCGGCGGGCCTGACGGCTGCCTACGAGGCGGTACAGCACGGTATCGCCCCGCTCGTAGCGGAAAAGGCGGACAAAGTCGGCGGGCTGGCACGTACCGAGGTGTACCGGGGCTACCGGTTCGACATCGGCGGCCACCGCTTCTACACCAAACACGAAGAAATTCAGGCTCTCTGGAAACAGGTGTTAGGAACCGATTTCCTGGAGGTTCCTCGTTTGTCGCGCATCTATTACCGCGGTCAGTTCTTCAAATATCCTCTTGACCTTAGCAACACGCTGCGCAACCTTGGTTTTGCCGAGAGCCTGCAGATTGTCGTAAGTTATCTTAGATCGCAGCTATGGCCCTTGCCGCGGGAAGACACTTTTGAGCAATGGGTCAGCAACCGTTTTGGCCGGCGACTGTACGAAACATTCTTTCAGGCCTACACGGAAAAAGTGTGGGGGATGCCCTGCAACGAAATCCAGGCCGAGTGGGCGGCGCAGCGCATCATGGGCCTGTCATTGACCTCAGCGGTTTCCAACGCGCTATTTGATACGAACCATGCGAAAACATTGATCGGCAAGTTTCACTACCCCCGGCTTGGCCCCGGCATGATGTGGCAGCGTCTTTGCGAAATGGTGGAAAATCAGGGCGGCCAGGTCTGGCTGGAAAGCGAAGTAGTGCATCTAGAGCGCAACAAGAATCGCATCACCGCCGCGCTTTTGCAGAGCAAGGGAGAGCAGCGAAGGGTGGCAGCCGATCACTACGTGTCGAGTATCCCGGTGCCAGAACTTCTGGCGTGTATGGACCCGCTGTCGCCGCGCGAGGTCATCGAAGCCGGACGTCAGCTTCGATATCGTGCCTTCATTCTGGTAGGGCTGATCCTGGACCGCGCCGAACTGTTTCCGGACAACTGGATTTATGTGCACAGCCCGGAAGTCAGGGTAGGCCGCATTCAGAACTTCAAGAACTGGAGCGCGGAAATGGTGCCTGACGCGGCGAAGTCCAGCCTCGGCATGGAGTATTTTTGTTCGGCAGGCGATGATCTGTGGCGTATGCCCGATGTGGATCTGATCGCCCTGGCGACGCAGGAATTGACGACGCTGGGTCTGACGAACGGAGCGCAGGTCGAAACGGGGATCGTGATCCGGCAGCCACAAGCCTACCCCGTCTATGACGACACGTATCGTGCTCACATGGAGCGCATTCGACATTTTCTGGCCGGCATTGAAAACCTGCAGACCATTGGCCGAAACGGGATGCACCGCTACAACAATCAAGACCATTCCATGCTCACCGGTATGTTCGCAATCCGCAATCTCACCGGAGAAGAGCACGACCTGTGGAATATAAACGAGAGATAAGGGACCAAGCCGCACGGATGCACGAGAAAAAGGCGGGATGTGAATGGACGAGAGAAACAAACTGATCCGCGCGCTCCAGAAGGCCTGGCTCCGGGAAGTAGGCAGCCTTCGTACGTACCGGGCGCTGGCTAAACAGGAAGCAGACGAGACCAAACGCAACGTGCTTTTGAAGCTGGCCACCTCAGAGGAGGCACACGCTTCACGTTGGGCCGAGCGTTTGCAAGAATTGGGGGCCGCCCTGCCCCCCGACCGGGAGGGGTGGCGCGATAGAGTTTGGCGATGGATCCTCTTGCAATTGGGCACGGAGACTGCGATCCGCCGGCTGGAACAGACAGAGGAACAGGATGCGGCGGCCTATGATGAACTCTTGGCACTGGCCACCTCGGACGATGACGAGGCGGCGATCCGGCAGGTGCAGGCCGAGGATGCCGGACACGCACGGATTCTGGGCGGTACGGGGGCAGACCAACGCACGGGAAGCCCCCAGTCGGTGCTGGACACGATCCTGCGCCGCGAGCACTGGCATCACGGTGGCGGCGGGTGGATCGGCCAGGCCATCTACGGCGCGAATGATGGCTTGGGCGCAGTCTTCGGCGTAGTTTCGGGGATGGCCGGGTACACCGGCGGCAGCGAGGTCGTGCTCATCACCGGCCTGGCCGCGATGTTGGCCAGCGCACTCTCCATGGGGTCCGGAGCCTATCTCGCGACCAAATCGGAACGCGAAGTGTACGAAGCCGAGATCGAGCGGGAACGCCGGGAGATCGAAGAAAATCCAGAGGAAGAGGTTGAGGAGCTTGCCCTTTTCTACCAGCTCAAGGGTTTTTCTGAGGAAGAATCCGCGATGCTGGCCCAACGTTTGGCCGAACATCCGGAACAGATGTTAAGCACCCTGGCTCACGAGGAGTTGGGTCTCTCTTCCGGATCATTTCCCAACCCGTGGACGGCAGCCGCGTCCGCAACGATTTCTACGGCGATTGGCGCGTTTGTGCCCATTTTGCCCTTCTTTTTTGCGACCGGTATGCCGGCGGTCATTGCCTCGTTTGCGCTCAGCACACTGGCGCACTTCATGATCGGCGCGGCGAAAACGATCATCACCGGTCTGAACCCTTGGCGTAGCGGACTCGAGATGACGGCCGTCGGCATCGGCGAGGCGGCCATTACCTACACGCTCGGCATGTTCCTGGCGCCCGCCGGCTAGGGCAGTGTCGCGCTGCTAGTGGCGGCGGTCTTCGCCCGGCGTCTCCCGCAGGAGGGCCAAGCCGTGGGACAGGGCCGGCAGGATGGTGCGCAAGTTTTCGTCCGCGGCTTTCGGGCTTCCGGGCAAATTGACGATCAGCGTTTGCCCACGAATGCCCGCTTTTGCACGCGAGAGCATCGCGTGTGGCGTGACCCGTAAACTCGCCGTAAGCATGGCATAGACCAGGCCGGGAGTAGCACGTTCCAAGACCATTTCCGTCGCTTCGGGCGTCACGTCGCGCGGCGCAAAACCGGTGCCGCCGGTGGTCAGGATGAGGTCCAGCTTGTAGTCGTCGGCCCAGCGGCGCAGCAACAAGGCGATCTGTTTTTTTTCATCGGGAACCAGTGCGGTTCGCTCCACGGTCGTGTTTTCCAATTCGTTTTCAAGGATCGTGCGGATCATCGGCCCGCTGCGGTCTTCGGTCTCCCCACGCGCCCCCCGGTCGCTGACGGTAAGGATACCTGCGCGAATGTGGTTCATGTCCGTTCCTTTCTGTTGTTATAAAAATACGTGGCGTATTTGTTTACCGCCGAGACGCAGAGG
>CAYWAK010000208.1:0-4857 GCA_964455755.1 uncultured Ardenticatenales bacterium
ACTACCCGTAGAGCAGAACATGCAATTTCAGGGTTGCTTTTCGCAAACAACTGGCGTATAATACGGGCATGATAGACCAACTTTGCTTGATTGCCCTGTTCTTCTCGTACCACGAAGACGCTAAGGCGCAAAGCGTAGAAGATGAATGACATGCGCTCTGCAATCTATACGGGTGTGGCCCGGCTTTCCGAAGCCGGCGTCGATTCCCCGCGTCTGGACGCGGAATTGCTGCTTGCCCACACCGTGGGCCTGACCCGCACGGAATTGGTCGCCCACTTGCTTGACCCGATAAGCCAGACAGACCAGCTCGCTTATACGACACTACTAAATCGCCGGAGAAGTCGCGAGCCGTTGGCCTATATCGTGGGCCGTAAATCGTTCTACGATTTCGAGCTGGCCGTGGACCACCGCGTCTTGATTCCCCGGCCGGAAACGGAACACCTCGTCGAGCGCGCGCTGGCCCTGGGCCCGCGCCTGCCGGCTTATCCCGCCCTGGCGATTGCCGACGTCGGCACCGGCAGTGGGGCCCTGGCCCTGGCCATGGCGCGGCACTTTCCCCGCGCACGGGTTTTGGCGACCGACAGCCAGCCGGCCGCGCTGGCAGTTGCCCGATGCAACGCGCAGGCCCTGGCCGTAGATGACCGCGTGCGCCTGGTAGCCGGCGACCTGCTCACGGCTGTCCGCGGCCCCTTTTCGCTCGTCGTCGCCAACCTGCCGTACATTCCCCGCGACGACGTCGAATCACTCGCCCCGGAAATCGCCCGCTACGAGCCGCCGGTCGCTCTCGACGGCGGGCCGGACGGCCTGGACGTGATCCGCAGACTGCTGCCCCAGCTTCCCGAAAAGTTGGCGGACGGCGGCGCAGCCCTGCTCGAAATTGGGGCCGGGCAGGCCGAACCGTTCGCCGGAATGGCCCACCGGCTGCTGCCCGGCTGGCCCGTTCGTTTCCAAATGGATTATGGTGGTCACCGGCGTGTGGCCGAACTACGGACTCCTGAAGATGCCTGTACTGTGCTTGCCTGAAGAGAGCCCACGCGCCTTTGCGACCGCTCTCCGCTACTTGCGAGAGGGGGCGTTGGTTGCGCTGCCCACGGACACCGTCTACGGCATCGCGGCCGACGCTATGCAGCCGGCCGCCGTCGAGCGGATTTTCGCGGCCAAGGGCCGTCCACGTGACAAACCGATCCCCCTTTTGCTGGCCGATGTCGCCGACCTGTCCGCCCTGGCCGTGGACATTCCGCCGGCAACGTGGGCCCTCGTCGCACGATTCTGGCCCGGCCCGGTGACTCTGGTGTTGCGCCGCGCCGCATCGGTGCCCAACGCGGTGACCGGCGGCGGAGATACGGTAGCTTTGCGCATCCCCGACCACCCCTTTCCCCGCCGTTTGATCAAGACCTTGGGCAGGCCCCTGGCGGCGACCAGCGCCAATCAATCCGGGCACCCCAGCCCCCGCACAGCCGGCGACGTCGAACGGGAACTGGAATCCAGCCTCAGCCTGATCGTGGATGGCGGGCCGGCCTCCGGTGGCCGACCCTCTACACTGCTGGATCTGGTTTCCAGGCCCCCCCGAATCCTGCGCGCCGGCCCCGTCACGCTTGCGGACATTGCCGCCATCTTGGGCGAGGTTGAGCCGGTATGAAAGCGGTCATCAGATGTCAGTAGTCAGTGATCAGATGGGCGCTGGGCGGAAGCACCCCACCGGCCCGGTCACGGGACCTTCGCCCGGCGGGCGTTCAACGCTCCACGCTCGCTATGACGCTGTCCTTCCATGCCCACCGGCCCGTCAATCCAAAAACCTTTGGTTGTTGGTTTTGTTCGCCATGCTGTTCCTCTCCGGCTGCACGTTCCGCCGCCGGGTGATCCTGCACGTGGATGGCAATCGCCGCCCCTTCTCCACCGAGGCCAAAACGGTCGGCGACGTGTTGCACGAGGCCGGCGTTGTGCTGGGGCCGTTCGACCGCGTGCAACCGAAGCCCTGGGAGGAAATCGGTCGCGGCGCAACGATCATCGTCATTCGCGGTAGCGAAAAAACGTACACCGAACAGCGCCCCCTGCCCTTTTCCCGCCAAAAGATTCAAGACGAGGCCCTGCCCGAAGGAACGACCCGCCTGACCCAATTGGGTATCAACGGCACCGAGGTGCTGACCTACAGCATTCATTACGAAGAAGGCCAGGAGACCGGACGGAAGCTGGTCGCCCGCCAGGTGATTACCACGCCGCAACCGGAAATCGTGGTCGTTGGCGTGCGGGGTGCGCTCCCGGCGGCCCACGTTTCCGGCACGCTGGCCTACATTTCTAACGGCAATGCCTGGGTTGTGCGCGGCCGCACCGACCAGAAGCGCCCGTTGACCTTCTCCGGCGATCTGGATGGACGCGTTTTTGCCCTCTCGCCGGATGGACGGTGGCTCCTCTTCACCCGCCGGCCTCTGGGGGGACAGGCCGGACGAACCGGGCCGCTCAACACCTTGTGGCTGGTGAACACGCACGTGCTGGGCGATTCCCCCCGTTCGCTCCAGATGAGCGGCCTGCTCTACGCCCAATGGTCGGCGGACGGCACGCGCCTTGCCTACACCACGGCCGAGCGCACTGCCGGCGCTCCGGGCTGGAATGCGCACAACGACCTGTGGATCGTGCCACTCGTGGCCGCGTCCGGCACCGGTACGCTTACGCTGGGGAAGCCGCGTCTCCTGCTCCCCCCGCGTACCGACATCCCCTACGCATGGTGGGGCCTTGAGTGGAACTGGTCACCGGATGGCACGCAATTTGCCTACGCACAGGCTGACGAAATCGGCCTGCTGGACGCGAAAACCGGCGAACAGAAAACGGTGATTCGCTTTGCGCCGTACTACACCCATGCCAGTTGGGTGTGGGTGCCGCACCTCGCCTGGTCTCCCGACGGACAACTCTTGGCCGCGCCCCTGCACCTGGCTCCGATGGCGGCACAGAACGACGAGACGTCCATCCGATTGGAAGACAGTCCGCGTTTTGGGCTGGGCATTTTGCGACCGGCGACCGGTGTGCAGACGATTGTCGCCGACCGGGTCGGCATGTGGGCCTGGCCGTCCTGGTCACCGGATGGCACACTGGCCTATGGCGTCGCCCGGCAACCGTCGTCGTCCGACCGCAGCGTCTACGACCTCGACGTGATGGAGGCGGACGGCAGCAACCGGCGGCGGCTCTTCCCGCCGGATGGCGCGCCGGGATTGGACATTCCGCAGGCAGTCTGGTCTCCGGCCGGAGACGCGCTGGCCCTGGAATGGCAAAACGACATCTACACAGTCAACGCCGCGACGGGGATCTCCACGCGCCTGACGGCAAACGGGCATAGCAGTCACGTCCGCTGGGCACGGTGAGGTCGGGAACAGTGGTGCGCTCCGAGGTCTCAGGGGAATTGCTTGTGGCCGGTGGAATCGCCGAATCTGCTCACCTGCGGCGTTCTCTGGCCGCGTGCATCGCAGGAACGCTGGTCTTGCGCATCGCCTCCGGTGCGACCGGCCTGATGATCGGCCTCTACTTGAAGCACATCAACGATACCGGGCATCCGGTGTCGGCAACGGTGGTGGGGTTGGTGACGGCCTCGTTCTTCCTCACGGAGTTGGCCGGTTCGCCGCTGTTCGGCGCGCAAAGCGATCGGTATGGGCAGCGCCCCTTCATGGTCTTGGGGGCTCTCCTCGGTGCATTGGCCGTGCAGGGTGTCGCATTGACCACCTTCATTCCGCTGCTGCTTGGCGCGCGCTTGCTGGAAGGATTATCGGCGGCCAGCTCCGTGCCTGCCACCCTCAGCTACATCTCGGCGGCCACTGCGCACTCCACAGCGTTGCGGGGCCGGATCGTCAGCCTGTACGAAATCGCGACCATTGGCGGTATGGCCTTGGGCGCGCTGACCGGAGGGCTGCTGTGGCATTGGGGCCAATCGACCGGATTCTTTTTTGTGATCATCATCTATCTCCTCAGTGCGGCCATTTTCGCCTTCGGCGTGGAGTTGCTGCCGGTCGGCCGCGCGACGGAACGCCCACCCCTACGCCACTACCTGGCACTCCTGAGTCATCGCCGGGTTTTGCGCTTTGCCCCGGCCTGGTTGGGGGTCAACGCCATTGCCGGTTTGTGGCTCAACCATTTGCCGTTTCAGATGTCCGGCAGCCCGCTGCTCCCCAACCAAAACTTGATGGGTGGCTTCAGCGGCGCGTCTATCGGGCCGATCTATGCGTTCTACTTCCTGGTATTTGCCAGCGGGGTTTATCTCTGGGGGCTGATGTTCACCCGCTTCCATCGCGCGGACATGATGGCTGTAGCCCTTGGGGGACTCTTCTGGGCATCTGCGGCGACGTTCGGCATCAATCACGTGGCGACGGCCAATCGCGCGGCGTTGATTCTGCTGGTCGTACTCTTCTTCGCCGGCGTATTGGTCGAAAGCGGGTTCACGCCGGCTGCTTTGGGATATCTGGCGGACCTCTCCGAGGGGTTCGTCGCCGACCGTGGTTCGATCATGGGCCTCTATTCGGTGCTGCTTGGCCTGGGCCAGCTCCTGGGCAGCGGGCTTGGCGGCCCGGCCGCCGATCAGGGTGGCGTGGACGGGATCATCATGCTCACCCTGTTCCTGGGCGCTCTCTCGTTCGTCAGCGTGTGGGCCTTGCGATCTGAGGCGTAGCCGCCCCCTGCGCAACCGTGCGTGCATGGGCGGCGTATGGAAGTAGTAGACAGAGGGCAGACGTCACGCAACAGGCAGCACGCTTTCAAGTGCATCGTACATAAAATGAGAAGTATCTTTTCAAAAAATGGGGGCAAACCATAGGGTGCAACAAAAATCAGCCACGAATTACACGAATTAACACGAAAAAGAAAAGAAAATTAGTGAAA
>CAYWAK010000209.1:0-4850 GCA_964455755.1 uncultured Ardenticatenales bacterium
GCCCCTACCTGGCAGGCTAGAAAGCCTGCCCCACAGAACAATTTTCTCAAGTACTGACACTACCAAATCTTATACGCCCAATTATTTTTTTCAAGGAATAGGGGTGTACTTTTTTTGAAAGTTGTGGTATAATAGGGATGTACCTTTTATGTTCCACGCAAAGGAGGCACAGAGGTGGCCCGGGTAATTGCCGTTGTAAACCAAAAAGGCGGTGTGGGCAAGACAACCACAACGATGAATTTGGGTTCAGCCCTCGCAGAGAAACATAGGCACACATTGTTGATAGACATGGACCCGCAAGGCGCACTCACTGCCGGATTTGGCATCTCCGCTGAAGCGCTCAAACATACGCTCTACACGACGTTGGTCAATCCAGATGTGCGGCTGAACGATGTGATCCACCCCGTCAGAGAAAACCTGGATGTGGTACCCAGCAATATCGACCTGGCCGCGGCTGAGGTTGAGCTGGTCAGTGCCATCGGGCGCGAATACGTTCTGCGGGATTTGCTCCGCCCTGTCCGTGACCGGTATGATTATGTGGTCATAGATTGCCAACCTAACTTGGGCCTGTTGACGATCAATGCCCTGACCGCTGCTGACGATGTGCTGATCCCCTTGCAATGCCAGTATCTGGCTTTGCGTGGCATGCGCGTTTTGCTCGACACCATTCAGAAAGTTCGGTCAAAACTGAACCCTAAGTTGGAAATTCTGGGCATTCTTGGAACGATGTACAAGAGTGGTACTATACATTCCCGTGAAGTGCTGGAGGAAGTTCGGTCCGTTTTTGGCACAAAAGTCTACCCTGTCGTGGTGAAGGATAGTGTTCGCGTGGCTGAGGCCCCTGTTGTAAACCAGTCATTGTTGGAATACGCTCCGCGACACCAGGGTGCTGTGGCCTATAGATATTTAGCGGAGGTGATTATTCATGGCCAGAACAAGGAAACGCCGCGTTAGCATCAAGGGACGGGGGGCGGAAATACTGTTTGGCAATGCCGAATCCGAAGCATCACGCCAACCTGATGGCGCGGAAGATACGTCGGAGTTGGCCGATTTGTTCCCCGGGGATCACGACCCTGCCGGGACAACGGCTGACGGAGACGCTTCTTCCAGCACCGCTCCGGAGGGTAATAGCAATGCAGAAGTGTCGTCTTCGCCAACAGAGTCATCTTCCACTTCGACGGCAGGTGAAGCCGGGCCAACCGGCCCGCAGACAGAAGCCGGTGGTGGCCCGGAAGACGCGGCGTCGAACGGCGAGTGGTACCGTGACTGGCGAAGGAGAGAGCTCGGCGTGCCGGCCGATCCCTCGCCCGCGGCCGGCCAACCTGATGCGACGGGGTCATCCCCGGCCGGAGGAACGGATCTTTCCACATCGCCGACTTCCCCTGCAGCCGGCCCGTCGGACGGAGAAGCGGCAGACAAAACGGCGACCGGCGTGACGGTGCCGGAGGGTCTCTCGCCAGCCGAGGCCCAGGACTTCGTGATGGCGGTCAGCACGCTGCGCACCCTGTTGCCCGACATCGGAACGCCGGAAGAATCCCCATCCGATGTGGAAACTGAGCCATTGACGGGCACAGATCTGCGTCGTGCCAGGCGACGTGTGACACGGACTATGCTCAACGACCTGTACAGCGAAGTTGACACGCTCTATAAACGGGTCCGCAATGAAGTAAGCAGCGACCGGCACATCGCGAATCGCTGTTTGCGTCTACTTCACGAAGCGCGGCAAGTCCTTTTGGTTGCGCCGGGCCGATATGCGGACGCCGAGTTGAAAGTAGAAGAAGTGCGCATTATCTTGCGCCAGGCAGAGAACAGTGAAAAGGGGGCGCATTCGTCCGCGCGGTTGATCTTTTTGTACGGCGTAGGATGGTTCCTGGTGCTGCTGGCCTTGTTGGTCATGGACCAGGCGCTCGCCAACTGGTTTAAGACGGGTCCTCTGCACTTGGCCCCCATGTTCCCAGAAAATCTAAAGAATTCTGATGGGACACCACTCGGGTTCTCGATGGTCTATTATTTCTTGCCGTGGCTGTGCATGCTTTGGGGCGGAGTTGGCGGGGTGGTCGGCTCGCTGTATAGCCTGCGCTGGTACGTCTCTCGCCGGCAATACGATGTCGAACACAATCTCTCCTATCTGGCGCATCCCATCATGGGCGTCATCTTGGGCGGCGTGGTCTATTTTCTGTTCCGCGCGGGGTTCTTTGCTTTGCAGGCAGCACAGGCCAGCTTTGGCAACATGGGCGCCGTTGAGCAGATCCTTACCGCACAAAGCCCGGTGCTCATCCTCATCTCGATATTGGCCGGCTTCAAACAGAAGTTCGTCTATGAAATGTTAGACCGGGTCATGCGTGCGATCCTGCGCGTGGACGTGGAGGGGGAGCCGGACATGACGCGGCACGACTCTTCATCCACGACGGGCTCTGTTGCGGGACCTGAAACGGTCAACCAATAAGGGCCAGACGGTTTACGGGTATAGCCTCACGGATTTGCGAAAACAGGGGTAACGACTACGAAGCATGTAGGGGCAGGTTTCAAGCCTGCCCCTACGGAGAATCTTCCTGTGCGTCATTTGGCGTTCCAGGTCACTGGCAAGTCGTCGGGGACCACTTGCACCCAGGTCTGTCCCGGCTTCAAGACGAGCGGGTTCCCGTCCGCATTGACGTAGTGGAGCATAACGTTTTCTCCTTCGCGTCGCCAGTGGCCTTCCCACATCTGTCCATCGCGGAAGAGCAGCGCTCTGCCCTCTCCGCCCAGGTCATGATGTAACGAGAGCGAACCAAGAGAATCTTCCACGATTTTCGTTACCGTCACGTGGCTGAAGACCACGACAACAGAATCGGCCCCCAGTTGTTTCCCCGTGGCAGCATCCACAAATGGTTCACCCACCTGGCTGCGCATGTACCTGCCGGCTGAGGCATCGTATTTATAGGTCAAATCAGAGAGGCCCTTGCGATAGGGAATGGAAATCGTCGTGGCCGGCTCTTTTGCGCCGGCCGGGGGCGTTTCGCTGAAGACCAGCCCCCGCAATTTGGCCGCATGTTGCCGCCCGCGCGCGACCACTTGCTCCCACAGTTCCGGCGTATTCGTGAAGGTGCTAAAGGGCCGGCGCCGGTTCGGGTCAAGATGAAAGCCTTTGTTGCCCAGAAAATCATCGATGTTGTCGTCCCCGAATGGCGAAGAGAGAATCATGTCCAGCACCGGCTGGCTGGCTCCGACGTGAACCAGCACGGCGTCGAACATGGGCGTGACTTCCAGGTCGATCAGGCGTGCGCTGCGGATGGGGCCGATGCGGTCGGCGTCCTGGCAGAGGTAGAGGGCCGTGAAGCGGGTCACGCCGCCTTCAGCCAGGCCTTCGATGACCATGTCGGCTTTCGATAGGCCGAACTGCGGGCGTGCAGCCGGCGCATTGCCCACGCGAATGGCCAGCGGGCGTCGCTGCAGCACGGCAGGGTCGCGAACCGGCAGACCGCTCAGCGGGCATACGCCCTCGCCGACGGCGGGCAGCGTATCGAGAAACGAATCGGGCACACGGCCCAATGGCGCCGGCACGCCGAATTGGGTGTGGATGAACTCGTAGGCCCCGGGCGGGTACTCGCGCCCGTTCACCACGCGGCCGGGGCTGGGCGGTCGTTCGGGCGGGTTGTGCAGGTAATCTACGGCCTCTGGTGTGGGTGTTGGGGTAGGCGTTGCCACCCCGATGGGGGTGAGTGTGGGCGATGGCGTCACAGAAGGGGACGGTGTCGTCGGCTGGGGGGTGAACGTGGGCCGCGGCGTGAATGTTTTGACCGCCGGGGGCTGCGTAGCCGATTTTGCAGACGATCCGGAGCTGCAACCGAACAGGATCGCAGCAACGAGAAGCAGGGAACCGAGCTGGTACAGTGGGCGACACCTATCGTGCCGACATATCAGATTCATGGATGGGCGTTCTCCTTTTTGTGATCAAGGTCATATAGCGAAGTCAAAGGGCAAATCGCTGATGTCGAGCGACCTCTTGCCCTGGTGTCCTCCATAACATTGGCTACACATCGGCCACCACCGGCCGCCTGGCGAACATGAATGCAGTGCCGGCCCCTACCCCCTCGGCCAGGTACAAGAGCTGGGCAATCCGAAATATCCCGAAATACAAAGTCTCGTCGGCGCGGGTAAACTCCAACGCAAACATGCCCCCTGCGTACATGAACAGCCATGTCAGGGCCAGCGTTTGTGGTTGTACCTTGCGCTTTGACAAGACGAGCAGCAGGATGAATACCAGCAATGACCAGACGATGCCCGCCGCTTGGGTCGGGAAACGGGGCAAAACGATCCCGTATAGATCGGGCAACTCGAGGGCCAGCGGGCCGAACATAGGAAAGCCGTAGTTCGCGCCGTGCAGCAGAGCGCCCAACCAGCCGAGCGCTGTGGCCAGAGCAACGCCTGGCGCGGCGATGCTGGCCACCTCCCAAAATGGGAGGCCTCGCCAATAGCAAAACAAAAGCAGGGCCAAAATGCCGGCCAAAAGCCCGCCCTGAAAACTGAGGTTGCCCTGCCAATGGCGAAAGAGTTCCAGCGGATATTGCTGGAAATAATCCCATCGTCCGATCCCTTCGAACAGACGGGCACCCAGCACAGCCGCCGAAATGGAAAGCAGCGCGCCCTCCAAAACAGTCCCTTGGGCGATGCCCTGGCGTGGCGCTTTCCACAAAACCCAGCCAATGCCGCCCAAAAGGGCCAGGGCTATGCAAAGACTGTATGAGTAGAGTATGACGTTTGCCGTACGGAAGATAATTGGATGCAAGGGGTTCAATTCTCCCCACATGTTCTTGCTGATCAATCGCAGCCAATTCTACAACAAGACGCGGTCATGTGCAAATAGGGAG
>CAYWAK010000210.1:0-4845 GCA_964455755.1 uncultured Ardenticatenales bacterium
GTTTATGGAAGCTTCCGCCCCCTGTTCAACGAGACCCTCGCTCTCCACAAAGAATTCGTACGATAGATCTGTTTGCTGATCGGTCTCTGAAGCCTTGTCGAAATGATGGGCAAGCGAATCGAGCACCTCGTACAGCCGTCCCGCGTGGAGTTTTTCCAGGCAGCGCGCGACGCGCAAATGCAATTCCCGGCTACGTTGGGTAAGCATCATTCTGTAGATAGCTTCGCGTACAAGAATGTGGCGAAAAGTATAGATCCGCTCCTCCGATCCGTCCTTGCACAGGAATTCACGATGCTCCAGTTCCTCCAGCGCTTCATTCAGAACATCCTCAGACCCGGCGCCCACCACAGACTCCAACAGCGCGTACGGAATGTTCTGCCCGATTACGGCACAGCACTGGAGTATGTACCGCAAATGCTTCGGCAACTGGTCAACACGACTGGCCAGCAAAGCATGGATGGAGCGTGGAATGCTCATGTCCTTCAACGTCAAGTCGGGCTGCGAGCGCCATATTCCGTTGTCGCACCAAATCGCTCCCTGTTCTATCAGCAAGCGGACAACTTCTTCCAGGAAGAAGGGATTCCCCTCTGACAACTCAGGAATTCCTTGCCGAAGTTGAGGAGACAGGGTCGGCATATCAAGCAACGAGTCAAGCAGTCTGTAGCTATCAAACAAGGAGAGAGTCTCCAAGGTAATAGGCAAGTAATGACCGGGACAAGTCTCCAATCCAAACTGATGAATGATAGAAGTGGCTTTGCTCTCATGCGATCGCGAAATCAGGAACAGGCAGAGGGAACACTGTTTCACGAGCGGGAGAATAAACAACAATAGGTCCAGAGAATCTTGATCTATCCATTGGAGATTGTCTATTACAATGACCAACGGCTTCTTTTTGGTTACAGCAACGGCCAATTTTCGCAGTGCCCGGAAGGTCTGACTTCGGCGATTCTGGGGTTTCAATCGCTTCAAATGTCTGGCGGTGTTTGCATTCGAAATAGGCAGGTCCAACAAATCTTCCACAAAAGGGAGTACCTGGTCAGATTCGTAAGGCAAGAGGTAACAAACACTATCCTGTATCTTTCGCTCCCTGGTCTCTGCATCATCGCCGGCACGTACCCCAAAGGACTGGCGGAAGAATTCCTGTAACAACCAATAGCTCTGCTGTGTCATGTGCGAGCGGCAGGTCACTTCCACCACAAGCAGGTTGCTTTCGTACATCAGCGGCCGGCACTCTGTGAGCAGGCGTGTTTTTCCAACGCCGGCCTCACCGGTGAGCAGGATGACCTTGCCCTCTTTACCCCGGCCCAATCCATTGATGGCTTCGTGTAATTTGCCCAACTCCTTCTCTCGTCCAATCATCGGCGCATGTAGACCGCGTATGCCGCGCAGTTGGCTTGGATGCTTCCGCAGTCCCAGAACTTCATAGACCTCTACGGGAGCCCGACGGCCTTTTACCGTCACAGAACCGCGCGGCAGGTAGTTGAACAGCGCTTTTGTCGAGTCGAGTACCGAGCGACCAACCAGGATGCTGTCTGGATTGGCCAGCTCTTCCAGGCGGGACGCCAGATTCACAACATCGCCCACGACGGTGTATTGCATGCGAAACTCTGTGCCCACCATACCGGCGGTGACCATGCCGGAATTCACGCCAATGCGTACGTGCAGTCGCAGCCCGTTCTCTTGTTCCACCTCCTTATTGAATTGATCAAGAAAATCTACCATACGCAAGGCCGCGCGAACCGCGTGTTCCGGGTCGTTTTCATGTGCAAACGGTGCCCCAAAGACGGCCATGATGCCATCACCCATGTATTTGTCAACCGTTCCCCCGTGTCGCCGAATTTCATTTGCGAACCCGCGCATACATTCGTCCAGGAGGTCATAGACCCTCTCGGGGTCCATCTTTTCGGAAATCGTGGTGAAGTCCTCGAGATCCGCAAAGATAACGGTTACATTTCGATTCTCCCCCTCGATCTTGTCGTGCGACATCAACACCTTGTCAACAATATGCTCCGGCACGTAGCGACGCAATCGCTTCCAAGAGTCTTTGTCCAACGTGGCCTGTTCAGCCGGTGATTCCTCAAGGAGACTGATCCCGCAATTTCCGCAAAACCTGAAATCAATCGGGTTGTCGAAATCACACTGCGGACATGCGTTCACGAGCGTCGATGCGCAAGCTGTGCAAACCGTAATGCCGAGCGGGTTGGGACTCTGACAGACGGGGCATCGTAGAACCATGTTTCGAACCTTTCCCAAAGCAAATCATCTAGCAAACACTCACTTTTTTTCAAGTTACCTGTATTCAAACACATTCTTTCTGTCAACACCAGACCATGAACTGTCAATAACTGTCATTTTTCAAGAAATCCGTGTGTTCTTCTGTAGATTGCCAAAACGCGAAGCATGTTCTATAATTGACGAAAGGTTGCAAACGCACACGCCGATTGAAAAGACTGCCCCCCCCTGGAATCAGGAGCTTTTACTTGGAGAGACGAACGGGAGATAGACTCGGATGGGCTACGCTATCCATTCTGCTGGTCACCTTGTTGGGATGTGGCGCTTTGCGCACATTGCCGGCGTTGTCCTATCCCCAACCTGCCGCTACGCAAACGCCGGCGCACACGGCTGTAGCAACTGCCACGCCGCCTCCCACCGCCACGCCGACCCCTTCGGCAACGGCAACGGCGACGGCCGCGCCATCTCCAACGCTTCCGCCTACCCCGTCCCCCACGCCGCAGCCCACCCTACGACTGCTGGGCTGGGACCCGCCCGCGGTACAGCAAGGGGACACGCTCTTGTTGCGCTTGGATCTCGCTCCGGGAAGCCGGTTCACGGCCGATTTCGACGGCCAGCCGATCTACATCGTCACGTCCGCAGAACCGGGTTGGGCACTGATTGGCATACCCCCCTGGAGCGCACTGGGGCCACGGCCGCTGGTCATTCGCGCCCGCAGTCCCGGAGGAAGCTGGCAGGAGGCCCGGGCCATGATACAGGTCACGTCAACTGATTTCCCGGTCCAGGCGATCACCTTGTCACCCAGCCGGGCCAAGTTGCTGGACCCGGTCATTGTCCAGGCCGAAGCGGCACGCCTGAAGCTCGTCTGGCAAAAGACATCGCCACGCCCTCTTTGGACCGGGCTGTTTGTGCTGCCGGTCGAGGGGCCCTTCACAGCGTCGTTTGGCATGCGTCGCAGCTACAACGGAGGGCCGGCGACCGGTTATCACGGCGGCGTGGACATTGCGGCTGCTGAAGGCACGCCGGTCATCGCCGCGGCCGCCGGGACCGTCGCGCTGGCGGAAACGCTGCGGGTGCGGGGCAACGCCATCGTCCTGGACCATGGCGCCGGCGTCCATTCCGCGTACTACCACCTTTCTCGCATTGACGTGTCGGTCGGCGAACAGGTGCGCCAGGGTCAGACAATCGGCGCGGTCGGCGCTACCGGCTTGGCCACCGGCGCACATTTGCATTGGGAGGTGCGCGTCGGCGAGATTTTCGTCAACCCTCTGGAGTGGACAGAGAAAGCCATGATCCCAGATTCCAGGCTACAACAACCATCACACAGCACGGAGGAGTAGATACCGATGGACATCACGAACGAAGAGAGGAAAACAGTTCCATTCGTGTACGACAAGGTCCTTTCGAACTTCTTGTATGGGCCGGGCCATCCCATGAAACCGGCCCGTCTGCACCGCACATTCCAATTGCTGGAAAGCTACGGCGTGTTCGGGTGGCAGGGGGCCGCGATTGTTCCGCCCGTTTTGTGCAGCGAACAAGACATCCTGTCTTTTCACAAACCGGAGTACGTCTCCACCGTGCAATCCCTCAGCCAGGGCAACCGCGTGGCCGGGGCTCGTGATTTTGGCTTTGGGCCGGGCGACAACCCGGTCTTTGCCGGCATGTACGATGCCTTCCGCTGGCAGGTGAGCGCTTCCCTGACCGCTGTCGGACAGGTGGCGGAGGGCACTGTGGATCGCGTGTTCAGCATTGCCGGCGGGCTGCACCATGCCATGCCGGCCAAGGCCTCCGGCTTCTGCGTGTTCAACGACGTGGTCATCGCCATTCGCTCCCTGGTAGACCGGGGCTATCGCGTGGCCTACGTGGACATTGACGCCCATCACGGCGATGGCGTACAGCATGCGTTCTACGATTCCGACAGAGCGCTCACCATCTCCATTCACGAAGGGCCGGCCTTCCTCTTTCCGGGTACCGGCGATGTAGACGAAATCGGAGTGGGGCCGGGCAAAGGGTACGCCCTGAACATCCCGTTACCCCCCTACACGAACGACGAGGCCTACCTTTGGGCTTTCAAGGAGGTAGCGCCACGAGCAATCGAGGCCTTTTCGCCGGACATCGTTGTCGTCCAAGCGGGAATTGACACGCACTTTCAAGACCCTTTGACCCACCTGAAGCTGACGACGGCGGGTTATCTGGAAACGCTGCGCACGATTCTGGCCTTGTCGGCAAAATGCGTGGTGCTGGGCGGCGGGGGATATTACCTGCCGGCTGTGTCCAAAGCCTGGACGCTGGCCTACGCGACCATGCTCGGCCGGGAAGCCGACTTGCCGGATGCGTTGCCGGCCTCGTACGCCGAAATCTACGCAAGCGGTCAATTGCGAGACCCCCGAGCCGGCCCGCTTGACCCGGACACGGCGGAATACGTCTGGGGATATGTCCGCCAAAAGGTGAATCGGCTACAGGAAAATGCTTTGCCTCTGCTCAACAAGAAGCTTAGCGCATGACGCCGGTAATCCTTCGGCAGGAGGGCTTGCCGAAACCCACCGCAGAGGCGCCGAGCAGAGACGCGGAGAACGCGGAGGAAGTCATGGCGTAGGGGCGCAGAATACTGCG
>CAYWAK010000211.1:0-4818 GCA_964455755.1 uncultured Ardenticatenales bacterium
CCCCTACCCTCCGCATTATACCCTATTTTTCCCAAAAATGCCAACGGCCCCTGTGAAACTGTGAAAGGGATATAACGCAAAAGTATCCGCCGGCCGGGACCGCGGACTGTCGTCCGCTTTAAGCGCGCAAGCCAAGTCCGACCTCACTTGACAACCGGGCACATGACTGGTAGTATTGGGTACACATCATGGTACCGAAACCTGCGAGAAAGAGAATTCCTGTAGAATGCTGCCGGATATAAGTCTGCGTCGGAAGTTGATCCTGGCTACGGTTGGCGCGGGGTTGATCCCTTTGTTGCTGGGGCTGGCCATTGCCTACTGGAGCGCCCAGGAGACGCTGCGTGTAACTATAGGACGCAACTTTCAGGAACTGGCCAAGTCTACCGCCCGTCACGTCGACTTGATCATCGAACGGGAGATACTGGAGGCCAACAATTTGGCGCTGGAACCCCTGGTGCGCTCGGCTTTGCTCGAAGCAGATCATACGTATGACACGTTGAGTGACGCGCAGGTGCAGAGTCTTCTGGCAAAGAGGGCAGAGCAGGCCAGGGACGGCAGTCTCCCTACCAATCGCGCACTTTCCAATCGTCTGCAGGCCTACCAGGGGCTGGGGGGAGAGTATTACCAGATCATGCTCACCGATAAACAGGGGGTACCGCTTGCCTCCTTGCAACCGCCGCAGACGTTTGTGCAGAGCAACGCGACTTGGTGGCGGCAGGCCATGGCAGGGAAGTCTTACATCGGTGATGTCAGCCGGAGCACAAAAGGGGAGGATGTATTGTTATTGGCTGTTCCCATCCGGGGGGACGATGGCACACCTATCGGTGTGTTGCAAATGACGCACTATGTTGATGAGCTGTTTCGTCCCATCAGTGAGTTGCGTATTGGCCAGACAGGGCATGCGAATTTGATCGATTCTGCCGGGACGCTGATTGTGGACCCCGGCGATCCCTCTCGGAGCCTACATCTGGAGCAAACGCTGCTGGGGGCGGTCGCGTCGAATCGGGTCGGGTGGGTGGTCGCGAATGAGGAGCACCACCAGGCCAGAGCGATCATCGCCTATGCGCCGGTGCAAAGGACGACCAATGTGGATGGGAATTTCGGGCGCAAGCAGTGGTTCGTATTCATTCGCCAGGATGCCAGCGAGGCCTTTGCCCCCACCAACGCCTTGTTGGTCAAGGGACTCGGCTTGGGTGTCGCGCTCGTTTTGCTGCTGTCCATGTTGGGCACCGTGCTGGCGCGCGAAATTCTCGAACCCTTGCAGCGATTGCACGCCTGGGCCCGCCGGATCGGGCGGGGAAACCTGGAACAGCGCCTTAGCCTGAGCACAGGAGACGAAATTCAGGATCTGGCGGAAACGTTCAACGAAATGGCCGACCAGTTACAAACGCTTTACCAGGGCCTGGAAGAAAAAGTTAAGGAACGGACAAAGGAGCTTGCCACGCTCAACGCCGTCGTCCTGACCTCTGTGCAATCGTTGGGCCTGGAGGACGTGCTGAACACCATTCTCGATCAGGTGACCCGCACACTGGATATGGCCGATGCCTGGATCCTCTTGCCGCGAACGCCGGAGGCGGCTGAGTTGCACGTTGTCGCCAAGCACGGGAAGCTCGCTCCTCCCCGTGACACAGCAGCCGGTGGTGGTGACGGGCGTTGTCGTTGCGCGGAAATCTTTGCGGAGGGGGAAGGCTCTGCGATTGTGACCGGAGCGAGTTGCCCATGGCTGCTGCAAGCGGGGCGCTCGGAACATGCCTGCATCCCCTTGCACGCCAAAGGGCGCACAGTTGGCATCCTGAACGTGGCCCAAGACGAGGTCGCCGGCGATGCACCCCCGTTGGAAAGCCTGATCCCGCTGCTCACCACGGTGGGCCGGCAGATCGGAGTCGTCGTAGAAAATGCGATCCTCTACGAGGAGTTGCAACGTAAGGAAGCCCTGCGAGGTCACCTCTTGCAGCGGGTGATTACTACCCAGGAGGAGGAGCGCAAGCGCGTTGCTCGCGAGCTTCACGACGGCTTTGCGCAAACGCTTACGGCCCTGATCATGAGTCTGGAGAGGGTCGAATCTGTCCTTCCGCCGGGCCTGACAGCCGAGCGGCAACATCTGGTGCGAACCAAGGAATTGAGCTTGCAGACGCTCCAGGAAACGCGGCAACTCATCGTGGAGTTGCGCCCGTCCGTCCTGGACGATCTTGGCCTGGTGCCGGCGATTCGCTGGTACGCCGGCTGGCTGTTGGCTCCGCAATCGACCCAGTCAGAATTTCGTGTGCATGGGGAAGCATACCGTCTCTCGACGGAGCTCGAGACGGCATTGTTCCGCATTGCCCAGGAATCACTCAGCAACGTGGCGAAACATGCGTCCGCAACGCACATAGAAATCGAGTTGCGCTATGCCCCAACACAAGTCACGTTTCAGCTCAAGGACGATGGCGTTGGCTTTGCAGCGACGGAGATGATGAATCCGGATGATCTAACCAGAGGGCTGGGGTTGAAAGGAATCCGCGAAAGGGTTTCTTTGTTCGGAGGCACACTCGATATCAGTTCCCGCGAAGGGGAGGGAACGCGCATCCTGGTGAATCTGCCGACCCAGCATGTCTGAAGTGCGAGAGCCGGCCCTTTGTCTTCGATAAGGAGAGATGATGGCGAAAATTCATGTCCTGGTAGCAGATGATCATACCATTGTGCGCGAAGGCGTCAGCCTTCTTCTGCAATCCGAGCCGGATATCGAGGTGGTGGGGGAAGCCAGAAATGGCCGGGAGGCTGTGGACAAGGCGCTGCAATTGCGCCCCGATGTCGTGCTCATGGACATGGCCATGCCGGAGCTAAACGGCCTGGAGGCAACAAAGCAGATCAAAGGCGCTCGCTCCGAAGCGCACGTGTTGGTGCTAACGGTGCATGAAAGCGATGAATACTTTTTTCAGGCATTGCAGGCCGGCGCATCCGGGTACGTGCTGAAAGGTGCGACCTCGGCAGAGCTTGTTGCTGCCGTCCGTGCGGTGTATAGCGGGGGCATCTACCTGCACCCCGCAGTTGCCGAAAAACTGGTTGCTGAGTACTTAAAGCGGGACTCCTCACAAACAAACCAGCATGATAGCCTGACCCCGCGGGAAAAAGAAGTCTTGATTCTCATTGCCGAAGGCGCTACCAACCAGAAAATCGCAAGCAAACTGGTCCTCAGTGCCAGTACTGTGCAGACCCATCGAGCCAACATCATGGAAAAGCTGAACCTGCACAACAGAGCTGAACTGATTAAGTATGCAATCCGACAAGGGCTGATCCAGTTGGAGTAGCCACACCACGTGCCGTCATGCAAACCGCTAGAAAAATCTAGCGGTTTTTTTGTTGGAAACTAGTACTTTGCACGATTTACATGTCTCCTCGTTTGTTGTAAAATGTACATAGAGACGGGGGCAAATCTGCAGGGCTTATGCTATGGGCATTATGCGCCCCGGCCGGAGAGGCAAGATGAGTCGCCAAGTTTTTATCGTTTATCGTCACCCACTGTTTGGAGATGCGATACGTCTGCTATTAACACGGGGAGGCATCCGTGTGCTGGGCATGGAATCGGACTGGAATCGTGCCAGGGAGCAGATTGAAGCATTGCATCCGAATGTCGTTTTGATGGAAGTCAACGGCGATCAGGAGTTCTCGCCTGTTGCATGGCTATCCTCAATCCGTTCGTTGCCCGATTTGAAGCAGACAACCATTGCGGTTAGTTTTCAAAACAATCATTTGTTTATCTGGCAGAAGGAGGAAAGGAATCTGATAGATGCAGTTGATCTTGTAGAGGCCATTCGTTCGGCCTGAACCAAAGGGGCGTGCAATTTGGATGTTGCCCATGCACCATTATTTCTAAGAAAGGAGAAATCGCATGTTTAATGGCATTTTGGGGATATTGGGAGGCTTGATTGTAGCATTGCTCATTATCGTGCCGGCTGTGAAAACTGTCAAGCAGTGGGAAAAAGGTGTCGTACTACGGTTCGGTCGCTATGTGAGCTTGCGCGATTCAGGCCTAAACTTCATCATTCCGTACGTGGATCGCATGATCAAGGTAGATACTCGTGTAGAGACCATGGTCGTGGAGCCGCAAGAGGTAATCACCAAAGACAACGTGACCATACAAGTGGATGCGGTGGTCTACATCCAGGTGATCAACCCCGAGGATGCGGTGATGAAGGTTATAGATTACGAGAAAGCTACTTCACAGATTTCCCTGACTACGCTGCGAAGCGTACTGGGTCAATCGGAATTGGATGAGCTGCTGGCCCATCGCGATCGCATCAATACGCGGATACGGGACATCGTTGACGAACAGACGGAACCGTGGGGCATTATGGTCAGCCATGTTGAGGTGAAGGACGTGCTCTTGCCCGCGTCACTGCAACGGGCGATGGCTCGCCAAGCCGAGGCCGAGCGCGAAAAACGGGCGAAAATCATCCACGCCGAAGGTGAGCGTGCAGCCGCTTCAACCCTTGCCGATGCAGCGCACATTATCTCGCTCGAACCGATCAGCCTGCAACTACGTTACCTGCAGACGCTCACAGAGATGTCCAGCGAGAAGACTTCCACGATTATCCCGATCACCTTGGATGTACTCGGCGCATTGACCGGAAGTGCCGGCAGGTTGCCCAAGAATGGCAACGGAGAAAAGGTCAGAGCTACCCCTGAACTTGAGTTGGCTGCCTAGAGTCAGTCCCCCGATAGGTTTCGGGGAAAGACAAGAGCGAGACAGCGATGTGCCTGCTGTCTCGCTCTTTTGTTTGTTTCCATTACGGTAAAATTGACACGTGGAACAGGCTTTCGAGCCTGTCAGCAGCCTGG
>CAYWAK010000212.1:0-1706 GCA_964455755.1 uncultured Ardenticatenales bacterium
CCAGATTATTGAGATGATACCTGCTGACGTACAAATACGCTGTGATGATTTTTCAGTCATAGGGACAGCTATCTATGGCTGGATACTGTGGAGCAAATTTCAATGAATGACCCGGCCAACGCTCGCCCGCCAGCGCCGGTGAGCACCGATTCGATCTTGATCGCTGAGTACGAATACATCGCCCAGACCGCTTTTCAGGCACACGAAGACCGGGCCAGGGTAACCACGTTTTATCTCGTCACTGTTGGCAGCCTCATGGGGGCTATGCTTACCTCGCAGTTTACGAGCAACCTGGTCAACGTGCGTCTCGGCTTTGCTGTGCTGTTCCTGATTCTGGCAATCGGTAGCTTCATTACCCTGTTGCAGTTGGTGCGACTCCGCCAGGCCTGGTTCGACAGTGCGAAGGCTATGAATCAGATCAAAGAATTCTACCTGACCCAGCACGAAGGGCAAGACCTGGCAAACGCGTTCTTGTGGACCTCAAGGACGCTCCCCAAGAAAGAAAAGGTCTGGAGTATCTCGTTCTTGCTCGCCCTGCAAGTGGCCCTGCTCGGTGCCGTCCTTTCCGGAGCGTCGGTCATCTTTCTGGGTCTGGCGCTGGGGTTCGTATTTTGGGGGCCGGCATCTCTCGCGGCGATTTTGGTTTTCTCCATACACATCTGGCTCTTCCGGCGGCTTCTGCGCTGACCGGAAAGGACAAAATCCGTGGGGCGTAGAGCGTGGAGCGTGGAACGCAAGGCCCACCAACGCTCCTACGTGCAAACTTGCCGGCACATCTTCAAAGTCGAACCGCGCCGAACCGGTCCGACGCAGCAAAAAAGACGCTCCCGCTTGAAACGGGAGCGTCTTGCAAACGAGACTTGGCCGCCCGGGCCGTTACGGTGCCGGATACGGATAGGGCAAGGGCGTCGGTGACGGCGTAGGCGTTGGCGTACCCTGCGCCATGAGGATGGGCAGGTAAATTGGCCCAGGTGTGTTGGTTGACGTGGGCGAGGCCGTTGCCGGCGGGATCGTGGCTACCGGTGTCTCTGTCGCCGTGGGTGTGGGCGTGGACGTCGCCGTAGCTGTCGCTGTGAGCGTAGGTGTCAGCGTCGCCGTGGCCGTTGATGTGGCCGTGGGCGTGGCTGTTGCAACAGCGATGGTCACCTGCCCACTGGCCAGGCTATGAGCGATAGTTCCTCCGCCCGACATGGTGATCAGGCTGCTTTGCAGAGTCAATGGCGAGGTGCCGGCGGCCTGCGGCTGCAGATCGAAGGTAGCTAACAATCCATCGCCATTTGGGCCGAGTGCGGAACCAAAGCTGAATCCGCCGAAGGTAACTTTCCCAAGCCCATTGTCAATGGTTGGGCCGACCTGCGATGTGGACCGCCCCGTGCTCGCCAGGAAGCCTTCCAGCGTTGCCCCTGTGACATGCACCAGAGTCGGTGAATAGACCATGTCGAATTGGAAGGCGCCCAGGTCCGTCACATTCTGGATCCAGACCCCCACCGTAAAAGCCCCTCCGCTCAACAACACAGTCTGTGTGGGGGGCTCTACATATAGGATTGTCCCCGTCAGCACACCGGTTGTCGCAGTCGGCGATGGGGTCGGCGTGTTTGTTGGGGTGACCGTCTCGGTAGGTGTGGCTGTCTCCGTGGGCGTATGCGTGACCGTTGCCGTTGCCGTCGGGGTCGCGGTCGCGGCAGAGCAAGATTCGAGCGAAACGT
>CAYWAK010000212.1:1806-4817 GCA_964455755.1 uncultured Ardenticatenales bacterium
GCGCGTCGTCGGACAGCGTCCAGCCCTGGGCCGACTGCTCAAAGTCGCCATTCACGACGAGGTTTTGCGGCGTACAAATGGGTTGCGTAGAGGGTCCTGCCAGGGCTGTTTGGGGAGCATGACGAAACAGTACTCCGACTGAGGCGACGATCAAAGCGCTGAGGAGAAGCGCTCCCAGACTCCTCTTTCCCAAATCCCGTCTCCGAAAATTGTTCATCGTGCTCATAGTACCCTTCCTTCAAACAGGTTATCGGAACCCAGCAAATACTTCAAGCGACGCGCACACGCTTTTATAGACCAAATTTTTACGGGTATTATACATCAGAAATGGTTAAATAATCATACATCTTATTATACCATGAGTGCTCTATCATGTCAATAGGCATTTCCACAGTTGAGAAAGACTTGTCCCCGGTTTTAAGGTTGAATTGTCAATTCACCTTGGTCTGGTCAAGGTATAGACCTGCAGGTCACGGTATTGGTTACCCGTCCCTGCCGTGCCAAAACCAACCACGAAGACAGTAGAGTAGAGGAAAAGGAGTTGCACGGTTCGTTCGCCTGGCCCCTGCTTCGCCTTTCGGCCCAGTTTCTGTCTCAGCCGGGAGGGTTTTCTTCCGTTGCAGAACTCTCGTTCAAGCGGCTCTCCGTCAAGCTGCTAGTGTCCGGCTTAGCATTTCCAGGGTCGCACCAGACGCCGGGATCCCTATCCCGGAGAAACACCCCGCTACTTTTGGTCCACCACCAGGCCGTCACGGAGATAGATGGTTCGATCGGCGTAGCCTGCAGCATCGGGGTCGTGCGTGACCATGACAACCGTGTGATTCAAGTCATCGCAGGACCGCCGCAATAGTCCCAGTATCTCTTTGCCTGCGTTTGAATCGAGGTTTCCTGTAGGTTCGTCAGCCAACACGATGGCTGGATCGTTTACGAAAGCGCGCGCAATTGCCACCCGCTGCTGCTGGCCGCCACTGAGTTGGTCAGGTTTGTGATGCAAGCGCTCGGCCAGTCCAACGAGGCCGAGCAATTCCGCTACTTTTTCGTGGTACTTCGACAAAGGTTTTCCATCAATCAGCAAGGGGAGGGCAACGTTTTCTTCGGCTGTCAGCGTGGGAACGAGGTTGTAGAACTGAAAAATGAAACCGACATTGCGCCGGCGCACCAAAGTGATTTCATCGTCGGAAAGGGATGAGAGCGGTTGGCCGGCCAGCGTGATCTCGCCCTGGGTGGGGCGATCCAATCCACCGAGAAGGTGGAGCAGCGTACTCTTCCCTGAGCCAGAGGGGCCCATGATGGCTACAAACTCCCCCTTCTTGACCCGGAAATCCACGCCGGCCAATGCACGGACGGTTATCTCGCCCATGCGGTATTCTTTGTGTAGGTCTTCCGTAGCGAGAACGACCAATTTCCTGTTCCAGAGTAAAGTTGGCAGGCCCCGCCTGTCACAAATTTTCCAGGGCAAGACAGACGTCTACCGACGAAATTCTTGCTTTTAGGGCAAGAGAATCAACTGTGTTCTCCGTAGGAGCGGGCTTGCGCCTCCCCCTACATCTTGTGCATCCAGAGCAAAATGCGGTGTGCCGCTTTCCTCCGGCTCAGGATGACATCACTTCCATTCATGATCTGGCCACAAGTTGACGTGCTGTCGCCTGGTGGCAAGACTCATTGCTCTCCTTTGAGGGCCTCGATGAACCCTTTCACCTCTGCCCCAATACTGGAGTCCGGATCAAGTTTCAGGTAGGTCTGAAATTCCTCTATCGCCTGGTCCACCTGGCCCGTTTCCTGATACACGAGTCCGAGGTTCAAATGGCTTTCTGCATGGTCAGGAGAAAGTTCGAGCGCGCGTTGGAAAGAGGCCACAGCATCCGAGGGCTTTCCCTGCAGAAAATAGACACTGCCCAAGTAATTGTGCGTCTCCACGTGATCTGGATTCAGTTGGGAGGCTGCCTCAAACTCGGTTGCGGCCGCTTCCAAGCGGTTCTCTTCGTAATAGGCCAGTCCCCGCTGATAATGTTCGTACGCAGCGTCCGCATCCACGCCGGGCGCTTCGGCGACGGGCGGCGCCGGCTCTGCGACCGGTTCGGGGGCCTCCACCACCGTTTTCATTCCTTCGTCGGTTTCGTCGGTCGCACCGACCGTCTCATCGGTCATCCATGCCGGCAGTTCGAAACCTGCTGCTTCTTCCTCCTCGCCTTTCGCCTCCACCGGTTCGGTAACGGGTAACTCCTCGTCGAGGGGCGGCGCGGCCCTTTCTTTCTCCGCCGGCGCCGCAACATCGCTATCTGCCTCCTGTAACCATGCGGGGATAACGACTTCCTCTTTTTCTTCTGCGGCTTCTTCCTCCGACACTTCGGGCACGGATTCGTCCTTGAGCCACGAGGGTTCTTGTTCCTCTTCTTTTAAGGGCTTTTCGGCAGCCGGTACAGCCTCTTCCGGCTGGAGCCAGGAGGGAACTTCTGCCGCAGCGGGCGCGCTGACCTCTTCTTCCGGCAAAGCGACAACTTCTTCGGTCGGGGCCGTTTCCGCTTCAGGAACTTCGTCTGCCTCGGGAAGTGTGGCTTCGACAGGTTCGCCGGCCGGTTCCTCGGCGGGTGTAGCATCTGGGGCCAGGATTTCAGCTTCGGCAGCGGGGGCAATGGCCATCTGATCGCGGGCCCAGGCGATGCCGGCTTCGGCGTGGATGTTGTCCGGCTCCAAAGCCAAGGCTTGTTCCAGCCAATGCACCGCCTCTTCGGGCGAGGGAGCAGTCGCTCCTTTCCACAAAAGTCCCCACACATTATCGGGCTCAATATCCAGTGCATCATCCAATAGCTGAAATGCCCGGTCGCGATCACCAAGATCGAAGGCCGCTAAGCCCGCCTTCAGCGCTTCAACGAATCCCTCACTTGCCTGCGTTAAATCCGTGCTCATAATGCCCTCCTCAATAGAATCGTAATGGGGATATGAAACGTATAATCAAATAACTGCACTTTATTATACGTCAAAATCTTTGCAAAGGCAAGCACAGTGTTGGG
>CAYWAK010000213.1:0-4743 GCA_964455755.1 uncultured Ardenticatenales bacterium
AATGAACTTTCCCATTACGGTAAAATTGACACGTGGAACAGGCTTTCGAGCCTGTCAGCAGCCTGGAAAGGCTACTCCACATGTGGCTTTTGCTCCAATGCGAACTTTCAGAGTAACGGGAAAAACGCGGCCAACGAGACCGTTCATAACTATATCACTCTTTTGCTCTTTACGCAAGATTCACGGAAGGTTTACGCCGCCCTTACTGACAAGTGGCTCCGTTTGTGGTTTACTGGTAACTAGCAGGTGGCTGATAGAAAAAATGTGAAGTGATGGCCGGCGGCCTAAGGCTGCGGTCCGCCAAAACAAGGTGGCCGATGGCATATCGCCTATCCCAGTTTGTTCCCATGCAACGAAAAACGCGAAAATCTATGCCCACGCTCCTGCTCGATCTGGCGATTGGGGCGCTCTTGCTGACCGGATGCACGATCAAAGTGCATCGCACAGTGCCGCAAGGAGACGCACCGGCATCCTCCCCTGCTCCTGCCGTAGCCCGGGTTGCCTTGTCGCCGACCATCCGGCATGTCAAAGTTGCACCGGGCACAGCGACACCCAACACGACGCCAACGGCCGCCGGCACCGCAGAATCGGCCACGCCGGAAGCCGTCGGACAAAATGCACTGCCCACAGCGGCGATGAGCACAACGCAACCGGAAGGGACGGCCACGCCGGCGCCAATCGCCAAACCGGCCACGGCGACAACCATCGTCATCGCGCGCGCATCACAACCGGCCACCGCGACAACCATCGTCGTCGCGCATGCTACGCAGGCGACCACAGCGACGGCCATGCCAACGCCGCCTCCCACGCACGCGCCGGCCCGCACGCACCGGCCTGCGCCGGAGCACGCGCCCACCCCACCACCGCTCGCTGTGGCCCCTTCGCCCAATGAAGCGACGACGCCCCCGGTCATGGGCATCACATCTGCCCAGAACCAGGCCAGCGCGCAAGGCCAGCAACTGCACAAGCCCCGTGCCCAGCCGCCGGGGCATCCTTCGTTGCCGCCGGGTATGCTCTACAACCAATCAGACTACCTGCCTTCCGACACGCAGTCCGAGTACCCGAACCTGGGCCCCATGGGTGCCGAGAACAAAGATGTGGAGTGGCCGCATTGGCAATCGGAAATGGCCAGCTTTCTGCAGAATGCCAGCCAGCTTTCCGTCACCCTTCTCGACGGACGACAAATCCAGAAACCGACCATCGCCGGCCTGATGTTGACCGGGGGCGCATCGGCGAACTGGTCTCCAACATACGGAAACCAGGGAGTCACCTGGGACTACGGGACGGACTTCACGCCTAAGGCTGTGTACGACAGAATGGGCGTGCCTACCGGTTACATTCTGGACCCAGGCTGCGGCAAGACTGCCGTGATGCCCCGCTTCGACGATCCTCGCTGGCAACAAGCCCTCTTCGATGACATCGCCGAGATGGGGCGGCGATACAACGATGACCCGCGTCTGAGTGCCATCGAAATAAACTCTGGGTACGATGGCGAGCCACAACCGACGAAAAACGTGGAGGGCTGCAACTTTAGCCAATCCGCTTCGCAAATCCTCTCGCCCACGGAATGGCGGCTCTTCATGTATGGCCTGATTGACGCCTACGCAGCCGCCTTCCCAAACAAACCGGTGTACGTCCAAATCTTCTGGCTCGACCGTAACATCGCAGAGTATGCCATCAACAAAGGCCTGGGGATCAAAACAAACTCGCTCACGGACGACGCGAATTATTTCTATAACTATGCGGACGATCCCGCGGGCAGCCCGGAAGAAAGCGGCATTGGCATGATTCGCATTGCCCAGGACATCGGCGCACACACCTACCTGGCCTTTGAATCGGGCGCTCCCTGGAAACCCTACCCAGACTCGCACGTCTATTTCGCCTACCTGGCCGCGCTCTCCACGCACCCGGATTTCATCGACAGCTTCCGTTCCTGGAACGAAGGTTTGGCAGCAGCGGGGGGCAGCGCATACACAGCAGATTCCCCGCTCAATTTCATACAATCCCACCTCGGTGTGACCTTGGAAACGACGCCCGATGTTTGGATTGCCCTTCGCAACACCGACTACGACGAGTGCGACGGTGTGCGCTGCTACACGGGCTACCGGGGAGACTGGAATTTCTGGCTATACCGGCCTGAAAACATTGCGGGCAACGGCACAAAAGTGGTCGGATTGGCCCCCAGCGGGGTGTGGACGGGCATCCCCGGCGAGGCGCAAAACCAGGTGTACGCCCGTAAGGCCCGGCGCACCGACGAAGCCACCGGCCAACAGTACATGTCATTTGACGTGGAGGACGGTTACCCCTACGCCGGCCAAAAACCGCGCGCTGTGCCGGGAGGCCGGGTCGGGTACCGCCTCTCCCTCATTTACCTGGACCAGGGGACCGACACGCTCTCGGTCGAATACAAAGATTTCGGTGGAACGCTCCGCTCGGTGCGTTTGCAGAAGACCAACACCAAAATGTTCATGCGTCATACCTGGACCATCAACGATGCTTACCTCCACAACAACATGCCCGGCAGCACCGATTTTCGCATCAACAGCAACAACGATGGCGACGAGACGATCCACATGGTTCAGCTTGCCGGCTTCTGGGGGACCAGCCTGCCCTCGCCAACGCCGGGTCCATCGGCCACACCGGTTCCCACCGTAACGCCGGTGCCCACGGCGACGAGGTTGCCGACCTGGACGACTTCGCCTACGCCCAAGCCGGCGGGGCCCACAGAGACGGCGTCGGCGACACCTACGCTGACACCCTCGCCCACCCAAACGGCGGCACCGACCAACACGGCAACGCCGACGAACACACCGACATACACGCCCACACCGACGGCCACCCCCACGGCGACCGAAACTCCAGGACCGACGGCTACCCCTCTGAAGATGGAAATGACCGTTGGCCCGGCCGGCCTGCAGGATACCGACATCAATCGCTGGGACCCGGACGTCAACACGTCCGCCAGCACCAACCTGCGCGTGCGCCCCGACGACTTTAGCGCGCTATTGCGCTTCAACCTGTCACAGGTTCCACCGAACGCTGTGATCGAGGATGCACGACTAGACCTTTGGGTGTATTACCGCAGCAGCCAGGGCGCTATCACGGTACAGCCATTCCGCCTGCTGCGGCCTTGGGACGTGGCGTCGTCCACCTGGAATCGCGCTTCATCAGCGGTCAGTTGGGCCACAGCGGGAGCCGATGGCAGCGGTACAGACCGCGAAATATTGCCAGAGGGCCAGACCCTTCTGGACCGTACCGATGCCTGGGTTTCCTTCTCCGTCACGAATATGGTGCAGCAATGGGTTTGGAATGGGGATCAAAACTACGGAGTGCTACTCAAAGGGAAAGATAGCGCGGACGCCCTTTACTATTTGAACAGTGCCGACAGCCCCAATCACCAGCCTGTGTTGCACCTGCGTTTTACCTATCAGCCAACCCCCACCCCCTCTCCGACACACACAACTACATCAACGCCAACCGCTACGCCGGCGCCGACGTTCACCCCTACGCACACGGCGACTCCTACCCAGACGGCCACGGTCACCCGTACACCGACGCCACGTCCCACCAATACACCGGCGCCGACCAGCACACCACGTCCGACAGACACAGCGATCCCCACGGATACGCCGCCCCCCACGGCCACGCCGCCACCCACGGCCACGTCCTCGCCGACGGCTACGGCGACCGCCACGGCAACAGCAACCGTGCCGGCGACGAACAGCCCCTCGGCGAACACGTCGCAGTCGGTGGTGGCCAGCTCGGCCGCGACACCGCCGCCGACGGCAGTGCCTCCCACGGCCACGCCATCGCCGGCGCCAACGGAAACGATAGCGCGCGTCCCATCGCCGACACCGTCGCCCGGCGGCGATGGGAGCGGACGACTCGCCGCCCCCATTGCCTCGACCGACGGGACGGAGCTGCTGGTCAACGGCGACTTCGAGACCGACGGTGGCTGGGTGCCCGCACCTGAATCGACGGTGGAACCGCAAATTTCGGAAGGGGCGGCCTATTCTGGAACGCAGTCCCTCTCCCTGGGCTTGAATGACTCGGCGCAACAAACGTATGGGTATTCTGCCGTATCTCAGGAAGTGACCATACCGACCGACACCGAGAAAGCGGAACTCTCTTTCTGGTACAGCCCGCAATCAAACGACAACGCCGGAGATGTGCAGTACGTCATGATCCAGGACGCGCAAGGCACGCAAACCCCGCTGCTGCGGCTTCGCCGGAGTGAAGCGACGTGGGAACAGGACTCCCTTTCCCTGGCACAGTATGCCGGGCAGACAATCTCTGTGCAATTCGGCGTTTTCAACGATGGCCAGGACGGCGTAACCAGCATGTCCGTGGACGACATTTCCCTTCGCGTGCGGGCTCCCTCGCTTGCGGCGGAAGAAGCGATCACCCCATCAAATGCGCCGCCCACGTCTTCCAGCGCCACGCCGGGTCCAGAGACCGAAAACGGCAGCAGGAACGGACCCGATATGGCCAGTGTTGCCATGTGGGCTTTGGGGCTGGCGCTCCTTTTCCTTGCCCCACTCTTCGTGCTGGCCGCCTAGCAGGCTACCGGAGGGGAATCATTCCGGTGTTTGGGTGGTTGAGCCGGTCTCCCAATCTGCCGAATAATTTGCTCAAAGTTTCGTTGAACGGTTGCGGGGCCGCGCAGCCCGACTCTGGCCGGGGCAGATAGCGTTCCCAATTTACAAACTCGGCGAAATGCTGTATACTCAATACCTGAGAATT
>CAYWAK010000214.1:0-4727 GCA_964455755.1 uncultured Ardenticatenales bacterium
CATGGTGCGCTGCGCTGACAGCGTTGCGTGCCACAACGGCGTATGACTGTGCCTGGCTAACCCCCAAACCCGAGAGACCGGCGGGCCGAGGCCGGCAGCCGAAAGCGCCTCCGGTCAAAGAGGCCGCGCTCCGTCTGGGATTGCCCGTTTGGCAGCCCAAAACAATGCGCGACGAGCAGGTTGTCCGCCGCTTGCAAGAGGCAAGCCCGGATGTCATCGTGGTCGCCGCGTTTGGGGAGATACTAAGGCCTAACGTACTGGCCATCCCCGCCCATGGCATCGTCAACGTCCACGGCTCGTTGCTGCCCCGGCATCGCGGGGCTTCTCCGGTGACAGGAGCGCTCCTCGCCGGCGATACAGTCACCGGCATCACGATTATGCTCATGGACAAGGGGATGGATACCGGGGCCATTCTCGGACAGGCGACGCTACCGATCGCTGCCCAAGACAACAGAGGCACGCTCACAGAAGCGCTCGCCCACCTGGGGGCCGAGCTGCTGATCGAGGTTCTCCCCGGCTGGCTTCGGGGGGAAATCACTCCCCAGCCCCAGGATGATTCCCAGGCTACCTACACGTCCCTCATCAAGAAGCAAGACGGACTTGTGGACTGGACCGAACCTGCGGAGCAGATCTGGCGCCGGTACCGGGCGTACACGCCCTGGCCGGGGCTGTTTACCTTTTGGAACGGAAAAAGAATGAATGTCGTCCAGTGTCATCCGCTGGCCAAGGCCGAGCGAATGCCTCCGCCGGGCACGGGAATGATCATCGCCGACCTACCCGCCGTCGCCACGGGCCAGGACGCTCTTATCCTGGACAAGGTGCAGCTTGGCGGAAAGCGCGTTGTGAGCGGCCAGGACTTCCTGCGCGGACATCGTGATTTCTCCGGAAGTCACCTGGGATAGCGGAAAACGCGGGGCACTCGCCTATGTACGTTGTAAATCTGGAGACCGTGCCGTACCAGGAGGCGCTGGCACTGCAACACCGCATCGTCAATGCGCGTAAGAAGGGGAAAGGCGAAGACGTCCTGTTACTGCTGGAACACCCGCCTGTGTTAACGCTGGGGAGACGCGCTACGGAGGAAAACATTGTGGCATCACCTGAGTTGCTCACGAAAATGGGCATTCGGGTCCATCGTGTGGAACGTGGCGGCGAGGTCACCTATCACGGCCCCGGACAATTGGTCGGCTATCCCATTCTCGACCTGCGCCGGCTGCAAAAGGACGTTCGAAAATACATGCACAGCCTGGAAGAAGTGCTCATCCGCACGCTGGCCGATTTTGGCGTCACCGGCGAACGCATCGAAGGCGCTATCGGCGTGTGGGTGGCCGAACGCGATTGGGCGCCGGCCCTCCGCCGAGACCTGGCCGACGCCGGCGTGCAGACCGCATCCGGCGCCGAGGCCTCGCGACAAAACAAGATCGCTGCCTTGGGCGCTCGCATCGAACAGTGGATTTCCTACCATGGATTCGCCCTGAACGTGCAACCCAACCTGCATCATTTCGACCTGATCGTACCTTGCGGTATCCGCGACCGGGGCATAACGTCCATGCAGGCAGAACTGGGAAGTGCCGTGTCTATGAAAAACGTTCGAGAGCGCGTGGCCGAACACTTTGCCGAAGTCTTCGCAGTCTCTCTTTGTCCGATGGATCTGCCATCGCTCTTGGCCCAATTGGAAACCTGATCTCAATGGAGAAAACCGATTGAATCAGACTAAGTTCATGGTAGGATTGAATATGGTGCGCGGCATCGGGCCGGCCCGTGCGCGTATTTTGTTGAACCACTTTGGCACAGCCGAGGCTGCCTGGCTGGCCGATGAGGGCGACCTGCGGTCAAGCGGCCTGCCAAAAGGGGTCATCGAAAACGTACTGCGGCTGCGATCTGGCATAGACCTGGATCGTGTGATGGAAAAACTGGAAAAGCGGGCCATTGCTGTGCGGACATGGGACGACCCGAACTATCCAAGATTGCTTCGCGACGTTGCGAACCCGCCTCCGGTGATTTATATGCAGGGCCAATTGCGCAACGATGTTGAGTGGGCCGTCGCCGTTGTCGGCACACGCCGCGCTTCAAGCTATGGCAAAGAAGCCGCCCGGCGACTTTCCGCCGACCTGGCGCGCAACCAGATCACTGTGGTCAGCGGTCTGGCCAAAGGCATTGACACGGTAGCGCATAGCGCCACACTGGAAGCTGGCGGCTATACCATCGCCGTGCTTGGTTGCGGCCTGGACTACGTCTATCCACCGGAAAACCGGGCCCTTTCCGCCCGGATTGTCGAACAGGGAGCGCTGGTCAGCGAATACCCCCTCGGTACACCCCCGGAAAGCGGCAATTTTCCACCCCGCAACCGGATCATAAGCGGCCTGTCCTTGGGAACGGTTGTCGTGGAAGCCGGCAAACGCAGCGGCGCGTTGATCACCGCCTCCTTCGCGCTGGAGCAAGGTCGCGAAGTCTTTGCCGTACCGGGCAACATCTATAATCGTGGCAGCAAGGGAACAAATCGACTCATTTTTGAAGGCGCCCACCCGGTTGCAGACGTTCGCGATATACTGGAATGTTTGAACCTAAACATGGTGGAAGATCACCAAATCGCCCGCAAGATATTGCCGGCAAATGAAACAGAGGAACGGTTGCTGCAATATATCTCTGCAGAGCCCGTCCACGCAGACGACCTGGGCCGCCAAAGCAACCTCCCTTCTGCCACGATAACCAGCACCCTGACCGTCATGGAACTCAAAGGCCTGGTGCGACACGTCGGGGGCATGAAATATGTGCTGGCCCGAGAAAACAGAGGGACATATCAGGTGTAACACCACAATGGGGATTGTGTCGCAGCCTGAGTAGTAGCGTGCCATCTGAAATATAGCTTGTTGTTGGAAGTTGGTGAATGTCATTTTTGTAAGGAGTATGAGTAATGCCGATTTACGAATACCAGTGCGCAGTTTGTGGAATTCATTTTGAACAATTTCAGCGTGTAGATGATGATCCGGCCAGTGTCTGTCCAAATGGACATGATGGTGTACGGCGCATCTACTCGCCCGCCGGTATCATCTTTAAGGGTTCGGGATTTTATGTTACGGACCATCCCAAGAACAATGGCCGGGGGAACGCAGCCCCGGCTGCCAGCAAGGCAGAGACGAACGGGGAAAAAGAGGCCGTAGAAACAAAAACAATGGACACAAAGAAGGAAGCGTCCTCTGCCCAAGGGAGTGCAGAGACAGCGGATTGAATCAAGCGGAGAGGCTCGTTGATCCGGACTGGGCCACTCCATCGGGAACTTGTTTTCCCGTGTCTTCGTTTGCCACGAAGACACCAAGGCACGGAGTAAAGCACGTCTTTGTGTCTTTGTGGTAACAGTAACGGAATAGAAAACGCCGATGTTTAATCAGATGTGTACAAGGCCTATCCGGACCGAGGGGTTTCCGGTGCGCAGGGTCTTTCTCCTACTCGTGGCGTTGGGCTTCCTTCTGTTTGCCTGTGCTGCGCCGGCAACGACTCCAACCGCGGCACCGACCGCAACACTACGCTTAGAAAGTATGCCCACGCCGGCTGCTTCTCCGACGCTTCCTGTGCCGTCTCCGGTTCCGTCCACCACCGCGCCGGTGCCGACGGTCGCATCCACAGCGGCACCAGCCGCCCCCGATTTCACCCGGCTGGCGCTCACATTGAAACCTGTGGCTTCCGAATTCAATCAACCGGTGTTCCTCACCCACGCCGGCGATAATCGCATGTTTGTAGTCGAGCGGCACGGCACGATACGGATCATCGCCGGCGGCCAGACCTTGTCCGAGCCATTCCTGGATATTCGCGATCGCGTAGGCTCGCAGGGGCAGGAGCAGGGTTTGCTCGGGCTGGCCTTTCATCCGCAATACCGCACCAACGGCCAGTTCTTCATCAACTATACCGACCGGCAAGGCGACACCGTTATCTCCCGTTTCCACGTCACATCCGATGATAACCGTGCAGACGGCGACAGCGAGGAGATCATGCTGCGCATCCAGCAGCCGGCCGCCAATCACAACGGCGGGATGTTGGCCTTCGGCCCGGATGGATACCTCTACGTCGGCACGGGCGACGGCGGCGCGGCCAACGATCGTTTCCGGAACGGGCAGAACTTGCAGTCGCTGCTGGGAAAACTGTTGCGTTTGGACGTAGATGGGGAGCGGCCATACGCAATCCCGCACGACAACCCCTTCGTTGGTCGTCCCGAAATTCGTGCGGAGATTTGGGCCTATGGGTTGCGAAATCCCTGGCGATTTTCGTTTGACCGGGCCACAGGAAACCTATCCATTGCCGACGTGGGCCAAGACAAATACGAGGAAGTAGATTGGCAGCCGGCTAACAGCCACGGCGGCGAAAACTATGGGTGGCCCATCATGGAGGGCTTGCACTGCTTTCAACGTGCCGCCTGCGACCAAACCGGCCTGACCCTGCCCGTCGTCGAATACGACCACAGCGCCGGTTGCTCCGTCACCGGCGGATACGTCTATCGCGGCAGGGACTACCCGGAGTTGGCCGGAGCTTACCTCTTTGCCGACTACTGTTCGGGAACAATATGGCTTTCCCAGCGCGAGGCAAACGGAGAGTGGACGCAGCGCGAAAAACTCCAGACCGCTCTTCGCGTGAGCAGCTTTGGCGAGGATTCCCGAGGCGAAATCTACGTCATTGATCTGGCCAATGGGGGCATCTTTCACCTGATCGTAGAGCAACAATAGCGCGGGCTGAAACCG
>CAYWAK010000215.1:0-4662 GCA_964455755.1 uncultured Ardenticatenales bacterium
CGGCATCGGCGACCCGGTGCTGGTGATACGCGAGGGCAACTCCGCCCGCCAGATCATCGGCGACGAACAGGCCCCCATCATCTCTGTCGTCGTCGGCGTACTCGACTCGGTGAGCTGGGTGTAGGAGGCAGAAATCTTGCAGGGAACACCGCTTCAGACCACACAGAAAGACAATCGCTTGATAAACAAACGCTGGCTCGCAACTGCGGTTCTCATCGCCATAGCACTGGTCGTCATGTTCTCCGCAGACCGTTACGAACGGCTGGAGGCCGTCCAGCGCGACCGCCTGGAACTGGCCCACGACACGCTGGAAGTGCGCACCCATCTGACCACGTCTATTCATGATCGCCTCACTGCCGTGGAGGCCACGCGCGCCTTTTTGCTCAGCAACGATTCACTTCCCACGAAAACAGCGTTCGACAGCTTCGCCGCTATCTTGCTGCAAAACGAAGTTTCGATTCGCGCCCTGCAATACGCCGATGAAAACACCACCATCCGCTACGTCATGCCTCTGACCGGCAACGAAGCGGCTCTGGGACTCCAGTTAAGGAAAACCACAAACTGGCCTTTCGTGGAGAAAGCCATTCGTACCCGCCATACCACCGTCAGCGATCCGGTTGACCTCGTGCAAGGGGGCATGGGCGTTGTGGCGCGCGCGCCCCTCTACCGCGAGGACAAATTCCTGGGCCTGGCGCAAGGTGTGTTCGACGTGCCGGCCCTCATCTCCGAAGCCACATCTGGCTCCGATGTGGAAGAGGTCGCGGTGCAGGTACGCGATTCCAGCGGGAAGGTCTTCTACGGTCCCGAAACCTTTGCCTACGATACCGAGAGTGAGGCCATCCCCGTTGGCGACCGCGCGTGGACTCTCACCGTCGGTTGGAAAGCGCCCCCTCCTATGCCGTCACCGGTAATCCGGGGCGTAATCTGGGGGTTGGGCATTTCCCTGACGCTGGCCCTGGTGTACATCCTCAACCTGCTGTGGGGCCGGGGCATCCGCCTGGAACGGGCCGCCACCGCGTCCGAAGAGCGGTATCGCCGCTTGTTTAACGACGCCAACGACGCTATCTTTGTCCACAGCATGGACGGGAAGATTGTGGATGTCAACGAAGCGGCCTGCAAACGTCTGGGCTACACCCGGAATGAAATGCTGAACCTGAACGTGCGTGATATCACGACCCCTGAGTTTGCCGGGGCTACCGACGAGCATCTCCAATTGCTCCAGAAACAAAGCGGACTCCTGTTCGAAGCGGCCCAACATCGCAAGGATGGGTCGTCATTTCCGGTGGAAGTCAGTGCCCGACTGATCCAGGTTGATGACCGGCCTCTCGTGCAGTCGTTCGCCCGCGATATCAGCCGGCGCAAAGAGGCCGAGGCCCGCCAGAACGCTCTGATGGAAATCGACAGCCGCTTGCTGCTGGGTGAGGACATCGAAGCGGTCCTGCCCTTCATCTGCCAGCGGGTGGTGGAGATCTTCGGCCTCAAGTTGGCCTGGATCGGTTTCAAGGAGCCGGACGGCACAGTGCGGCCATCTGGTAGTCACGGCTTTGCGGAAGGCTACCTGGAAAGCATTCGCGTACGTTGGGACGATACACCCGAGGGGCAGGGGGCAACCGGTACGGCCATACGCACCGGCGAGCCATCCGTGATGGACGACATCGCCCACGACCCGCGCTATGCCCCCTGGCGCGAGCAAGCCATGGCCCGGGGATATGCCTCCTCGGCCGCCATCCCCCTGCGCGACGATGGTCATGTGCTGGGTACGCTCAATGTGTACGCCGTACAGGCCCACGCCTTCGACGAAACTACGGTCAAACAGTTGACCGGCTTCGCGCAACAAGCGGCCATTGCCCTCATGGCGGCCCGCTCTCGACAGAAGTTGGCCGAGAGCGAAGCCCACTATCGGGCGCTGACCGAGGAGTCGCTGGTCGGCGTCTATCTGATTCAGGATGGCCTTTTCCGGCACGTGAATCCGGCGCTTGCCGAGGCTTTTGGCTACAGAACAGACGAGCTGATCGACCGGCTGGGTCCGATGGACTTGACCGCACCCGAAGACCGCCCGCGCGTCTCGGAGAACATACGCCGCAGGGTGGAAGGGGAAGTTCCGGCCATTCACTACACCTTCAAGGG
Source organism: uncultured Ardenticatenales bacterium (assembly GCA_964455755.1). Lineage (GTDB taxonomy): Bacteria > Chloroflexota > Anaerolineae > Ardenticatenales > JAADHH01 > JAADHH01. Next base: position 2,128 of record CAYWAK010000215.1, read on the forward strand.
GTTGCGCGCGGACGGCAGCAAGTTCATTGTCGAAGTGGCCGGTTCAGCCATGCAATACCGGGGCCGGCCCGCCGTACTGGGCACTTTGCAAGACATCACCGAGCGCGAAAAGACCCGGGTAAAATTGTTGCGTCACGCACAGCAAATGTATCTGGTCAACGAAGTGAGTCGCCAACTAATTTCGCTGCGCGAACAAGCCGACCTGCCGGAACGTATCGTGGAACAGGTCTCCCAGACTTTTGGTTATTATGCCACCATGTTATTGCTGTACGACGAGACAACAGAACATCTGGAAGTCGCGTCGGCTTGTGGCGAATACACCACGCCGATTTCTCTGGGATATTCTGTGCCGGTGGGGAGAGGCATGTGTGGGTACGCGGCTCAGTCACGTCAGACGCAGTTTGCTGCCGACGTCTCCACCAGTCCCTACTTCTTTTCGTACGAGGGGTTGCCCGAAACAAGCTGCGAACTTTCCGTGCCGCTGCTGGTCGGTGACCGTCTCGTCGGGGTGTTGGACATCCAGGAACGGGAGATCGGCGCCCTGGACGATACCGACCGGCAGACGATGGAAGCGATTGCCGCCCAGGTGGCCATTGCCCTGGAAAACGCCCACCTCTACCAGGAACTGCAAACGGCGATGGAAAAACTGCGCACGATCCAGGCCGACACCCTGCGTACGGCCCGCTTGCAGGCCCTGGGCCAAATGGCTTCCGGCGTGGTACACGACTTCAACAACATCCTGATGTCGGTGCTGGGGTATGCCGAATTGCTCCTGCGCGATGCCGACATCACCACCCAAAACCGCGACTTCGTCGAGCGCATCCGGCGGGCCGGAATCAACGCCCGCAGCAGCATTGACCGGCTGCGAGATTTCTACCGCCCGCGCGACGAACGAGACCCGCGCGAAATGGTAGACCTTTGCGAGTTGGTGCGCACTACGCTGGAACTGACCGAACCACGCTGGAGAGACCAGCCCCAACAGCATGGCGCGAATGTGGACGTGCGTACGGAACTGACGCCCATGCCCTGGGTGCCGGCCAACCCCGAGGAGTTGCGGGATATGCTGATCAACCTGATCTTCAATGCTGTGGATGCCATGCCCGAAGGCGGGGTTCTTACGCTGCGTGCCTATCCCCAAGATGACTGGGCCGTACTCGAAGTGGCCGACACCGGCACCGGCATGGATGCGGACGTGCGCGACCACTTGTTTGAGCCGTTCTTCACCACCAAAGGAGAGGCCGGCACCGGACTGGGGCTGGCGATGGTACACGGCATCGCCCAACGACACAACGGTTACATCGAGGTGGAAAGCACCCCGAACGAGGGGAGTTCGTTCAAGGTGTTCCTGCCCGCAAAAGGAGAAGCGCGCCCTTCCGCAGTAGGGCAGCCGGAGGAGCAGTTGTCCGGTCGCAACATCCTGCTCATTGACGACGACCCGTCTGTGCGCGACACGGTAAGCATGTTGCTCGTTGCGATGGGGCACAGCGTGACAACGGCAAGTTCCGGGGCAGAGGGACTGGATTACTTCCAGCAGAGTCATTACGATTTGGTGATCACCGACCTGGGAATGCCCGGTATGTCCGGTCGTGAGGTCATTGCGGAAGTCAAGGCTCAACGTCCCGGCATACCGGTGATACTGTTGACCGGATGGGGCAAGCTGATGGACTTGCAACAAGACGCCTCAATCGGGGCAGATATCGTGACCAGCAAACCGATCAGCTATACCGAACTGGAACACGCCCTTCATGAAGTGATGGGCAATGCGTAATGCGTAATGCGTGTTGCGTGGCAGGTGTCACGCAACACGCTCTCCTACTTCCTACTTCATCATTTCAGAGTCGCCCCATGAACAGGGCAAGCAAGGTGATCACCAGTATTGAAGTCGTTATCGCCGTAATCATGATGGCAACACCGGTCGTCCAGATGAGGCGACTCTTGGCCTTCTTGCGTTGAACGCGAGCCTGCTTCTTGGGATCGCGCGGGAAAACATCTACCTCAGCAACGTCACGCAAGATGTTGGCGAGATATGGCCGCTCGGGAGGTTCGGTATCAATCTCAATATGAACCCGATCGCGGCTCTCGATCTCATCGTACATGATCTCAACCTTGATGTGTCCATCTTGATGGTCGAGATCTTGCTCCTGAGCCCGCAAGGTTTCCCTGAGCGGGGTTACGGCTGCAATACGCGGCTTTGGTCGTGCGCTCATCGAGGCCTCCTTATTACGTAAATGATGACGTGAGAACAACTCTTGAACAGAACTGCGGTGAGAGCCACCCGAACCTTCTAGGGACACCCCAGGAATCTCCATCAGCATGACTCCGTGTAATCATCTTGACCACCAGTGGTCAAGATAGCGACAAAAAGTAAGCAAATATAGTCACATGAAAGAAATGATATAACAGTTAGTAGATATTGCTTAGTATACCACAAAACAGGGTGTTTTGTCAATACCTGTTTCTTGAAAACGAAAGAATCAAAAAAAGTAGAGATGGCAATACCATCTCTACAAATTGTTATACTGTACTTGTTTACCG
>CAYWAK010000216.1:0-4655 GCA_964455755.1 uncultured Ardenticatenales bacterium
ACACGCTCCAGGTTCCCAACGCCCGTCGGGGCGCTATCCACAGCCACGCCGGCACTGGCACCTATGTGACGGTGAGCATTCTGGAAAGAAACGGGCCATGAATGAATTCACGGCTGATACGAAAAACACGTTAAAACGTGTTGTAACCGTTCAGGCAGTTTCAAGAACAGGCGCATGAGGTGACCGGCACTTGCGAAATCGGACCAAAAGCGAGCACAACCAGGTCAGTAGAGACGGTTGTCGAATGAAAACTGGTTGGAAGTGCCGGTCACCTGAACGCTTACAACGTGTTCAACTCCCTAACCCGTTTCAACGGGTTTCGCAGTGTCAGACGGGCAATTCATTGCTCGTCTCGTCGGGGCTGAAACGTAAGAAAGGATTCCACATCATGGCAGACGAGAAGATCCCAACCCGCATCCCGGAAACAGAAGACGGAGCCACAATCTTCAACGTGCCCTTCCCAACCGACCCGGAGGATTTGCAAAGCGTCAAGAATCTGGCGCCTATTATCCTCAAGCGGCCGTATCACATCGACTACATCAATTCCCTGGGACAGGACAGCCCGTTCTTTGCCGGCCTGGCCAACAAACACCTGCTGGGCACGCGCGACCCGGAGACGGGCTACACGTACGCCACACCGCGCGGCCACGACATGGCTACCGGCCACGAGACCGACTGGGTGGACTTGACCGAGCGCAAGGCGACGGTCCACGCCTTCACCGTGTGCCACTTCGGCTCCGAGGAGTTCTTGCCGGAGACGCCCTTCGTGCTGGCTCTCATCGCCTTCGAGGGGGTAGACACGCTCTTCCTGACCCGCCTGATTGGCATGGACCCCGATGCGGCCTCGCTGGACTGGATCGGCATGGAGGTGCGCCCGCGCTTCAAGCGCCTGTCCAAGTTCAAGCCGACGGATGTGTATTTCATGCCGGCGGAGTCGTAGGGGGGTGACCTCGAACTCACCGGCAAGAAATATCGGGGTCAGCATTGGTGGAGGATTGGCGGCTCATCAAAGCGCAATGGGTGGAAAGGCAAGAAATGAAAAACGGAACCCCCAGGGCGGCACACTCCAACTCCGCAAGGAGCCGGGGAGAGCGGATAAACCGCCTTCCTGCGAAACCTGGACTTACGTTCCGCTTGCAGGTAGATCATAGCACGGGTTGCCTAGATACTCAAACTAGGATTGGCCGAATTAGTGTGGGCGGATACTTGCCCATCTCCGGACAATGCCGCTTCGACAATGTAGGACGTCGCCTTCCGTGTCCGGGGCGTGCCCATTGCACAGCAGAGCCACCAGACAAGTGAGGCGAGTGATCGACTTCTGAAAGGCGAGTTCATGTTTTCAGAGTACCTCAGAGCCATCACCGAAGTCGCGAACCGGGGCGATGCCCGGGAGGAGAGCTTCTACTCGTCTCTGGCAACGCTTTTCCGCAGTTTTGCCACCTCCACCGGTCGGAGCGAAGTGCATGTCACCACCCTGCCCCGGCAGACCGAAGCCGGCAACCCCGACTTCCGCATCTGGAACGGTCGCGACCGCATCACAGGCTACGTCGAGGCCAAGCTACCGACGGAGGAATATCTGGACCGCGTCGAGGCGTCGGAGCAACTGCGACGCTACCGCGAGACGTTCCCCAACCTGATCCTGACCAACTTCCTGGAGTTTCGTCTGTACCGCGAGGGGCAGCAGGTGCAGCGCGTTCAGTTTGCCCGACCGCGCGTGATGATCGAGCTCGGGCAAGTGCCGCCGGTGGAGCAGGGCAGCGATCTCCGCGATCTGTTGGAGCAGTTCTTCGCCTTCTCGCTGCCCCAAACCTACACCGCCGAGTCGCTGGCGGTGGAGCTGGCCAAACGCACACGGTTTCTGCACGACGTCGTGCTGGACGAACTACGCGAGGAGCAGGCCGGCGAGCCAGGCACGCTCCTGGGCTTTTACGAAGCCTTCCAGACCTACCTGATCGCCAACCTGGCGCTGGAGGACTTCGCCGATCTTTACGCCCAGACGATCACCTACGGCCTCTTCGCTGCGCGGACGCGCGCCGCGAACGGCTTCAACCGCCGCATGGCCTTTCACAACATTCCGCGCACTATCGGAATCTTGCGCGAGGTCTTTCGCTTCATCTCGCTGGGCGACCTGCCCGAGCAAATCGCGTGGATTGTGGATGACATCTCCGAGGTGCTGGCCGTCGCCGATGTCGCCGGCCTCCTTGACCGCTTCTACCACGATGGCAAAGGCAGCGATCCCATCGTGCACTTCTACGAGACATTCCTGGCTGAGTATGACCCCAAGGAGCGTGAGCGACGCGGCGTGTACTACACGCCTGAGCCGGTGGTGGACTACATTGTCCGCTCGCTGGACCGGTTGTTGCAGGATAACTTCGGAAAGAGCGACGGGCTGGCTGCCACGGGTGTGACCTTGCTCGACCCAGCCGCCGGCACCATGACCTTCGTCGCCCGCGCGTGCCGGCAGGCAGTGCGCACGTTCGAAGAAAAATACGGCGCCGGTGGCCGGACCAACTTCATCCGCGAGCACATCCTCAAGAACTACTATGCCTTTGAGCTCATGATGGCCCCCTACGCCGTTGGCCATCTCAAGATGTCCTTCTTCCTGGAGGAGCTGGGCTACCGTCTTGGTGCGGACGAACGCTTCCGTTTCTACCTTACCAACACGCTGGAGATGGAAGAGTTGGCGCAAACCCATCTGCCGGGGATGGCGTCGCTGGCCCAGGAGTCGCACCTGGCCGGCGAGGTCAAGAGACAGCGGCCCATCCTGGTGATTCTGGGCAATCCGCCTTACTCCGGCCACTCCGCAAACAAGGGCGAGTGGATTCTGGGGCTGATCGACGACTACAAAGAGGTGGCCGGACAACCCCTGGGCGAACGAAATCCCAAGTGGCTTCAGGATGACTACGTGAAGTTCCTGCGCTTCGCCCAGTGGAAGATCGCACAAGCTGGCGAGGGGGTGGTGGGGATGATTACCAACCACTCCTACCTGGACAATCCCACTTTTCGGGGCATGCGCTGGAGCCTGCTGCAGACCTTCGACGAGATCTACGTGCTGGACCTGCACGGCAATAGCCTGAAGCGCGAGACGGCGCCCGACGGTTCACCTGACAAGAACGTGTTCGACATCCGGCAGGGCGTGGCAATCGCTTTCTTTGTGAAGCGAGGTGGAGAAACTGAGGAACTAGCCACTGTCTACCACGCTGATCTTTGGGGCCCGCGAGATGGCAAATACGACTGGCTGCTGGAACACGATGTCGCGACTACCGGCTGGCAGGAGACTCAGCCAAAGCCCGAGTTCTACCTCTTCGTGCCGCGCGACGAGGCCGCCTTGGAGCGATACAACGAGTTTATCGGAGTGACCGAGCTTCTGCCTGTCCACATCGTGGGGATTGTTACATCCCGCGACCGCTTTGTATTCGATTTCGACCGCGAAGCCCTTCAGCGCCGTATCCAGATGTTCCGAAATCCGAATCTTTCAGACAGTGTCGTGCGCCAAGCGTTCAAACTCAAAGACAAGAAGGGTTGGAAACTGGCTGAGCAGCGCAGAAAGCTCCGCGAAGATGAGGCCTGGGAAGAAAGAATCGTGCACTGTCTTTACCGCCCGTTCGATATTCGCTGGCTCTGTTACCATCCCGAGCTTATTGAGCGGGGACGTGAGGAGGTCATGCGGCACATGCTCACAGGGGATAGTCTAGGGCTTATTGTCCCGAGGCGCGTAGAGCTAGCAGGTGGTTGGTACCACGCTTTGATATCGGGCTTGCCAATCGAGCATGTTGCACTGTCACTGAAAACCATCGACTATGTCTTCCCTCTATACCTCTCCCCAGACACTGACCGGCGCGACCTCTTCAGCGTCCTGGAAACCGATGAGCGCCGGCCTAACCTGAATCCGCGGGCCGTGGCAGCACTGGCACACGCCTATGGGCTGGAACCCACTCCGGAGGACATCTTCTACTACGTGTATGCCACGCTCTACGCGCCCAGCTACCGCGAAAAGTACGCTGAGTTTCTGAAGATTGACTTCCCGCGCGTGCCCTTCACCACCAATCACGAGCTTTTTCAGACGCTGGCCGGCCTGGGCCGGCGGCTGGCGGACCTGCACTTGCTGCGTTCCCACGAGTTGGACCCGCCAGCCGCCCGCTTCGAGGGCGAGGGCGACAACCGCGTGGCGCGCACCAAGAGCCAGGGCTTCGCATACGATCCCAGGACGGAACGAGTCCACATCAATCGGACGCAGTATTTCGCGCCGGTGCCACAGGAGGTGTGGAAATACCAGATCGGCGGCTACCAGGTGGCCGAAAAGTGGCTCAAAGACCGCAAGGATCGCGAACTGGGTCTGAAGGAGATCAAGACATACTGCCACATCATAACGGCTATCCAGCACACGATAACCCTGCAGGAAGAGATCGATGCTCTCTACCCAGAGGCTGAGTCTGAAATCGTCGAGATACACTGAGATAGAGTACTTGGTAGCAACGGAGTCGGTAGGACCATGCGTGTCTCGTATCAACTAAGCCTCGCGTCTGCTCCGGCGTGTGTTTTGAGCGATGCGTGGGGCGTGCCCATTGATGCCGGGTTCGACGTTGCTTTCGCCAATGTGATCGCCGGCCTTGAATCATACAACAAGCACCTGTACCGCCCGAACACCTATCTGC
>CAYWAK010000217.1:0-4623 GCA_964455755.1 uncultured Ardenticatenales bacterium
CTGTTTTCATTCTTCGTGGTGAGCAATCGCCCATGCTGCCTCTCAAGTAAATAGATAAGTTTGAATGTGTCTATATGTTAGCACAAAAAGAAGACAATTTCAAATGCGGGGAGATGGCGGCCGGCGCTACGCGAATATATCCCGCTTTCGGAAACGTGCGGTAAGGAACCGCCAGACGATTTTTCGGCGTGTGAGCCAGGAAATGTGCGCACCGCTTTTGTCGTTTGCCAACACCTGCTGTGCTAACCAGGTTGTGATGCTCACCGTTCAGCCATTTGACAGCCTTGCTGGGATGCGTTATAATCCTCACGTTATCGATCTCGCAAGCAGCAAATCCTGCAAAGCGACGCACAATTCATGGAGGTCCCATGCAGCAACGCAACCTCACAATGCTGTTTAGCATTCTTGTTCTAGCAGCCGTATCCATTTGGGTAGATATACCTAGCAATCCTGGCGTGCACCTGAACGTTGGGCCGGTCAAGATTGATCGCGAAATCAAGGTTTACCAGGGTCTCGACTTGCAAGGCGGGTTGCAAGTAATGCTGGAGGCAGATGTTCCCCCGACGGAAACGTTGGATCCGGACGCGATGCTTGCAGCCAGAGGAATCATCGAGCAGCGTATCAACGGCCTGGGGGTCTCCGAGCCACTTATTCAGGCCCAAGGCGACAACCGGATTCTCGTGGAACTTCCCGGACTAAGGGACCCGGACCAAGCCATCAAAACGTTTGGCGAGACGGGCCTGTTGGAGTTCATTGATGCCGGCGATTCGTTCCTCTCACGGGACACCTTGGTACGGACTACGGTTGGTGGTTCGGGAGCATCTGCGATTACGGACACGGCGTCCCTTACCACGACGGAACCCCTTACCGTGACAGCCCCGGTATCCGGCACGGCCGCACCGGACTTGGCGACGACACGCGTGTTTACGACCGTGATGACGGGAAAGCATTTGAAAAGTGCTTCCGTCAGTTTCGATAACCTCGGAAAGCCGCAGATTTCTTTTGAGTTGACCGCCGACGGAGCCAAGATTTTTGCCGAATACACGCGGAGCCATGTTGGAAAGATTCTGGCGATTGTGCTCGACAAGAAGGTTATTTCTGCGCCCAGAATTCAATCTCCGATTCTTGAGGGCAGGGGCGTGATTACGGGCCAATTCAGCTTGGATGAAGCGCGCAGCATGGTAATTCAGCTCAAATATGGTGCGTTGCCTGTGCCGCTGCGGGTTATTGAAAACCGCACCGTAGGTCCAACGCTGGGACAAGATTCCGTGCAAAAAAGCATGACCGCCGGACTGATTGGCATCATCATCGTAATCCTCTTCATGGCGTTGAACTATCGCCTTCCCGGTTTGTTGGCCGATGTTGCGCTGACGATCTACGCACTGATTGTCCTTGCCTTGTTCAAGCTGATTCCGGTTACACTCACCCTCGCCGGTATCGCCGGGTTCATCTTATCGGTAGGAATGGCGGTGGATGCCAATATCCTGATCTTTGAAAGAATGAAGGAAGAGTTACGCTGGGGGCGTCCACTGAACAACGCAGTCGAGGAAGGATTTCGCAGGGCATGGCCATCCATCCGCGACTCCAATTTCTCCACGTTGATCACTTGCACGATTCTGTTCTGGTTCGGTTCCATGTTCGGCGCCAGCATCGTCAAAGGCTTTGCTCTTACCCTGGCACTTGGTGTTGTCCTCAGTATGTTTACGGCCATCGTGGTGACCCATGCGTTCCTGCGATTGATTATGGGCATTGACCTGACGAAAAATCACTGGTGGTTTGGCGTGTGAGACAAACGAATAAGGAGGAATTCGATGGCGCGTGGGCTGAACAAGGTGATGATCATTGGCAACTTGGGCCGGGATCCAGAAATGCGGTATACGCCGAGCGGGACACCGGTTACATCGTTCAGCGTAGCCGTTGGAAGAAGTTGGACGACTGCAGACGGAGAGCGCAAAGAGGCTACAGAATGGTTCAATGTCGTCGCCTGGCGCGAGCTGGCCGAGATTTGCAACCGGCATTTGCGCAAGGGGCGATGCGTTTACATTGAAGGGAGCCTCCAGACTCGTAGCTGGGAAGACCAAAACCGTCAGCGCCACTTTCGCACGGAAGTTGTCGCCGATCAAATGATCATGCTCGATGGAAAACGTAAACAGGAGCGTGAAGAACCAACCGGTGCTGAGCGAGATTCCGCAGACGCCGGGGGCTGGGACTGACAATTGCCACGGTAGCCGCTTGGTCGCATTTCAATGTGCGCCGCGCGTCAACGTGAACCGAACGTAGGAGGTTAGACATACATCGTGTGGGACATCGTTAGCAAACGTTACTGGTATTTCCTACTCTCTTCTCTGATTCTGATTCCGGGTATCGCCTCCCTTATCCTGTTTGGGCTCCGGCCTTCTATTGACTACACCGGAGGTGCGCTGCTGGAACTGCAATTTAAGCAGCCGTCTGCACAGCTACTTCCGGCCGAGATCGAAGGTTTTCTTCAATCCGCCGGGTTCACGATTGGCCAGGTTCAGACTTCGGGTTCTGACACCGTTCTGATTCGCACGACCCACATTGATCAGGACACCAAGAACCAAATCGAGAATACGTTAGCCGAGCGCTATGGCGAGTTCAATGAGTTGCGCTTCGAATCGGTAGGACCTTCGGTCGGCAAGGAAGTGACAAACCGGGCGCTGTGGGCCGTGATCGCCGCTGCCATCGCCATTTTGCTGTACATTTCCTACGCCTTCCGCCACGTGCCGAATCCGGTTCGCTACGGTGCGTGCGCCATTATCGCCATGCTGCATGACGTGTTTGTGGTCATTGGCCTGGCTTCTCTGACCGGTCATTTTCTTGGGTGGGAAGTTGACGCCCTTTATCTGACCGCCCTCCTAACCGTCATTGGCTTTTCCGTGCATGATACCATCGTTGTGTTCGACCGCATCCGCGAAAACATCGGGCGTATGCGTGGCGAGCGCTTCGAGGTGATTGTCAATCACAGCATCATCCAGACCCTGGACCGCTCCATCAACACGCAATTGACGGTCATGTTCACGTTGCTGGCGCTGTTCCTCTTCGGAGGTCTGACCATTCGGGAGTTCGTCTTCTGGCTGCTGATCGGTATTGCCAGCGGCACGTACTCCTCAATCTTCAATGCTTCCCCGCTGCTCGTCGTCTGGGAAAACGGAGAGATCGGTCAATGGCTGCGACGGATCCGGGGACAGGGTACTGCGGCGGCATAGCATGTGCCGGGGCGTGCCCGGCGAATAGAATCGAAAATGCTTGCTCTACGATGTTCCGCAGGACAACTGATTCTCGATCCCGTTGCGCCGCTCCCCGCAAATTCCGGCGAAGCGCTGGTAAGAGTCACGCTGGCCGGCATTTGCAATACCGACTTGGAAATCCTGCGGGGCTACATGGACTTTGCCGGCGTTCCGGGCCATGAATTCGTCGGCATTGTAGAGCACAGCCCCTCCGGCCAGTTGAAGGGCCGGCGTGTCGTTGGCGAAATCAACGCGAACTGCACGGTTTGCGCCACGTGCCGGGCCGGCCACCCCACCCATTGCCCCCACCGCACAACGTTGGGCATCGCCGGACGCGATGGGGCCCATGCGGAGTATCTGCGCTTGCCCGAACGGAACCTGCACATCGTCCCCGATTCCGTTTCGGATGAAGCGGCCGTTTTCACCGAACCCCTGGCGGCTGCCTTGGAGATTCCCGACCGCGTCGCCATTCGCCCTACCGACCGCGTCGCCGTGCTGGGCGATGGCAAACTGGGATTGCTCGTTGCACAGGTACTTGCGCTCAACGGGTGCGACCTTCTACTCCTGGGGCATCACCCGGAAAAGTTGCAGATTGCAGCCGGTCGAGGCATCGCCACCCGCGTGTCTGCCTCCGATGATGACCTGCCGGCGCCCGCTACGTTCGACGTAGTCGTCGAGTGTACCGGCCATCCAGACGGCTTTGCCTTGGCGTGGCGTCTGGTCCGGCCAAGGGGTACGCTGGTCCTCAAGAGCACGTTTCACGGAGACCTGACGGTGAACATGAGCCAGGTCGTGGTTGACGAGGTTACGCTTGTTGGCTCGCGTTGCGGCCCATTTCCCCCCGCACTTCGCCTGTTGGCCGCCGGCAGGGTGGACGTGCAGGGCCTGATAGATAGCTGCTTTCCTCTGCAACAGGGAGTTGAGGCGTATGCCCATGCCAAGGAGCGCGGGACGTTGAAGGTGTTGCTGAAGCCATAACCGCGCGCGCGCAATTCAGAACCGCGAACGTGCGGCCATGTGGAGCCGTCAAATGGAGGGTCGGTGATGGTTCGCCCGGTGCCTGGACGTCCCCGAAAGGGCGCTCAGAACGGAAGTGCGTTGCCGGCCAGCGGCCCGCCCCACAGTATCCAGGCCAACGCCCCTGCGATCAGCACAACGAGACAACCGCAGGCTAACGTACGCAACATCATGCTGGCAACATGCAGGATGAAGCGCAACAGGCCAACTGCCACGACCGCAATTACCAACAACCCGACAAGCGTAATAGGATCCATAAGAATTTTCAACCATCCTGAGATGCTACACGTCAAACACACGATTCAACTGAAGAACGAGATTCAGTTGCGAGAATTATTGGCTGAGGCTATCCAAGCGG
>CAYWAK010000218.1:0-4621 GCA_964455755.1 uncultured Ardenticatenales bacterium
GTTTACCGCTCTCAGATACACCGCAGAGACGCGGAGAACGCGGAGGAAGTCATGGCGTAGGGGCGGTAAACAAATACGATCAGATCAAGGGTTAGCATACGGTGCGCCAGAGCATTTCCGCATCGACGTGAAAGCATTTGCAGAGCTATGGCACGGATGTGTCGTCCAAGCCGCACAATCAAAAGATCATAGGGCAAGGAGCAAGTATGGAGTCCACTGCACCAAAGAGATTATCGAATCGATCCCGTTTTAACGTTGGCTCTATCGCCTCCACGCTTGTGGCTGTGGTGGTTGGCGCCTTTATTATCTGGCGTGTAGGCCTCGTAATCACCACAAAACATTACCCCATGTCTTTGTGGGGGCTACAACTGGCCAATGGCCTCGTTCTCGGTGGGGTGTATGCTCTGCTTGCTCTCGGATACACCCTCGTCTACGGTATTCTCTTCATGATCAACTTTGCGCATGGCGACGTGATGATGGTCGGTGCGTACGCGGGATTCTTTTCCTTGCACTGGCTCAAGTCCCAGGGGTTGGTTGAAGCCCAGCCACTTATCTCCCTGCTCCTTGTGCTGTTTGTGGGCATGATCGTGGCTATGATTGTGGGCATTGTTCTGGAGCGACTGGCCTACCGTCCGTTGCGCCATGCCCCTCGCTTGGTGCCCCTGATCAGCGCGATTGGGGCATCCATCTTCTTGGAGCAGGCGGCGCTGCGTATTTTCGGCCCCAAGTTGCGCGTTTATACCAAACCTCCGCTGATTCAGGGTGGGTGGGACATCGGAAACACAGGCGTCTTCGTGACCCGTACCGGCGTTCTGATTATGGTGATGTCGCTGCTGATGATGATCGGGCTTTACGTGATGATCCAATATACGAAAGTCGGCAAGGCCATGCGCGCAGTGGCCGAAGACCAACAGACCGCGGCCCTGATGGGCGTTGACGTAGACCAGGTCATCGTGTTTACATTTGCCCTTGGTTCGTTCCTGGGCGGTGCCGCAGGGGTGATGCTCGGGTTCCACAACGGGCAGGTAGACTTCATGGTCGGCTTTATCCCCGGGCTGAAGGCCTTCACTGCCGCAGTACTTGGTGGCATCGGCAATGTGCCTGGGGCAATGTTCGGCGGCGTATTCCTTGGACTGGCCGAATCGCTTGGCCCGACGGCACTGGACATCCCTTCGCAGTACAAGGACGTGATCGCTTTTAGCCTGCTTGTATTGGTACTCATCTTTCGTCCTACCGGTTTGTTAGGAGAGGTCCTTTCCGAGAAGAAAGCATAAGGGTAGCTATGCAACTACGAGCAAGCATAAAATCAGGCACGATCGTCGGAACCACGGCCCTCTTTTTTGCCATTTCGGGCATGTTCAACGCATTGGCCGGCCCGCACATCGCCGGCGTTTCGCTGAGTCGAATCATCCTGGTGCTGATGGGGCTGTGGGCTGGCCTCCTCATGGTTCGCGGCCCGCTGGATGGGCAAGAGCTCCCGTCCCCTTGGCAAACCGCCCTTTCGGGTGCGCTGGCCGGCATTATCGCGGGGCTGTGGGTGGCGGCGCTCGTCCTCCTCGCTTCTGCGATAGACGTGCGCTTTGTTCTGGATAGCGTAACGCCCGATACCGTCGCCATTCTCAGTTTTGGCCGGAGCCTGCCACAGAGTGCACTGCTGCTCGTTGGTGGTGCTGCGGTCCTCTCTATGCTCACGGCGTTGTTATATCCCTATCTCTCGCAGGCCAACCGGCCCGCACGGCAAGGTCTCTCCACATCGGGTCTGTCCGCCCCGGCATGGTCCTCCAACCGTACGGTTCGCGTGATTCTCCCCTTCGCGCTCCTTGGTCTGCTCATCGTGCTGGTGCCCCTTCAACTGGGAAGGTACTACGATCATGTGCTGGGTTCCGTGGGCATCTACGTGATGATGGGGCTGGGCCTGAACGTTGTCGTAGGTTTTGCCGGCCTTCTGGACCTTGGATACGTGGCTTTCTTTGCGATTGGCGCGTATGCCTACGCTTTCTTGAACTCTCCAAAGTATAACATGCACATCGGTTTCTGGCTTGCTCTGCCCATTGTTGTGGCCATTGCGGCCATTGGCGGCATTCTGCTCGGTATCCCCGTTCTGCGAATGCGGGGCGACTACCTGGCCATTGTCACGCTCGGATTTGGCGAGATCATTCGGTTGTTCCTCAACAACCTGGTAGAACTGACCGGCGGCCCGCAGGGCATCTTGGATATTAGGCCTCCTACCCTTCCCGGGATCGATCTTGGGAACCCACTCGCCTTTTACTACCTGATTGTGATCGGTTGTGTCGCTACCGCCTTTGTAACCAGCCGATTGGACAACTCGCGCGTTGGGAGAGCTTGGGTAGCTATCCGGGAAGACGAAGACGTGGCCCGAGCCATGGGCATAGATACCGTGAAGTACAAGTTGATGGCCTTTGCCATCGGGGCTTCCTTTGCCGGCATCGGTGGCAGCTTCTTTGCCTCTCGCCAGACAGCGATCTTTCCGGCAGATTTCACCCTGATGGTCTCTATCAACGTGCTCTGCCTGATCATCATCGGAGGAATGGGCAGCATCCCCGGCGTAATCGCCGGTTCCGTAGCCTTGATCGGCCTCCCTGAACTGTTGCGTGAGTTCTCTGACTACCGGCTTTTGATCTTTGGAGCACTCCTGGTCATCATGATGGTATTCCGTCCCGAAGGGCTGATCCCCTCCGTGCGACGCCGGCAAGAGATTCATGAGAAAGAAGAGGAACTGGAACCAGCACTCACAGCTACGTGAGTCGATAAGCGTGGGCGGCGCTGAAACGATGAACGCGGAATGATGAAGGAGTAGGGAGCAGGCGAGTGCGGGGCGACAGAACACGCAAGACATGAAACCCGGCACCAGTTACCGGCGGACATATGACCACTGACGGCTGACAGCCGACGACGAAGGACAATAATACATGGCATTACTCGAAGCCAATGCGGTCGTCAAGCAATTTGGTGGCCTTACAGCAGTAAACAATGTGAACTTCTTCATTGAAAAGGGTATGATCGCCAGCCTGATTGGCCCGAATGGAGCTGGAAAGACCACGTTCTTCAACATCATTACCGGGTTCTATCGGCCCACGGCGGGCGATATCATTTTCGATGGCGAATCGCTCGTGGGGCTTTCTACAGACCGCATCACAGGGCGAGGCGTGTCGCGAACATTTCAGAACATTCGCCTGTTTGCAAACATGTCTGCCTTGGAAAACGTGCTCGTTGGGGAGCATTGCCATTTGCGTTCGGGCGCGGTGGGAGCGATATTGCACACGCCGGGAACAATACGCGAGGAAGCCCAGGCCGAAGCCCGCGCGTATGAACTCCTTGATTTTGTCGGGCTGCGCAATCGGGCTGACGAACTGGCCAAGAATATGCCCTACGGTGACCAGCGGCGATTGGAAATCGCCCGGGCATTGGCCACAGAACCGAAACTACTCTTACTCGATGAGCCCTCTGCGGGGATGAACCCGATTGAAACGGAAGACCTCACGCAGTTCATACGCCGGCTGCGTGATGAGCTAGACCTGACCATCCTGCTGATCGAGCACCACATGCGTGTAGTAATGAACATCTCTGACCGTGTCAGCGTCATGGACCTGGGCGAACTGATTGCCGAAGGAGCGCCAGAAGAGATTCAGCAAAATCAACGTGTCATCGAGGCCTACCTGGGCACGGGAGGCGACGAGTTTGGGGAAACAGCGAGCGACTAGAGGATAGAATCTCGTTGATAGGTACCTAAAGAGAAACTACAAACAGGATCAACATCCATGCTTCAGGTCAATGACATCCATACCTATTATGGTCATATCCATGCGCTGAAGGGCATCACCTTTTATGTTTCCCATGGTGAGATCGTTACGCTCATCGGGGCCAACGGTGCCGGCAAGAGCACAACGCTGAACACAATTTCCGGCATCCTCAAACCCCGTTCCGGCAGTGTTCTGCTGGAAAATGCTGCGATCCACACCCAGCCGGCACACAAAGTAACCAGTCTGGGCGTTTGCCAGGCCCCGGAGGGGCGGAAAATCTTCGCCCGCTTGACGGTTCGGGAAAACCTGGAAATGGGGGCCTACACCCGCAAGGACAAAGCTGCCATTCAGGAAGATATGGAGCGCGTGCTGGACCTTTTCCCCCGCCTGGGGGAGCGGCTGCACCAGCCGGGAGGCACACTGTCCGGCGGTGAGCAGCAAATGCTGGCCATCGGGCGGGCGCTGATGTCTCGTCCACGATTGCTGCTGCTGGACGAACCGTCCATGGGGCTGGCTCCGCTCCTGGTCGAACAGATATTTCACATTATCCAGGACATTAATAAGCAGGGAACGACAATTTTGCTGGTCGAACAGAATGCACAAATGGCTCTGGCCGTCGCCCATCGCGGCTACGTCCTGGAGACCGGCACGATTGCCTTGGAGGGCACAGCCAAAGAGTTGCGCGAGGACCCGCAAGTTCGTGCTGCCTACCTGGGCGCGACGTGAGGCGAAGGAGAATGGTCAATATTTCTCAATCGAGGAAGCTCATATCGCATCTGCCCACTGAATACTGGCTACTGATCACTGACCACCGGAAAGGGGGTGAGGCGCGCAAGATACAACCTGTTCGTCGGATTTTG
>CAYWAK010000219.1:0-4598 GCA_964455755.1 uncultured Ardenticatenales bacterium
CCGACAGGGCAAGACCCAAACTTGGAGATTTTCTAAAGTTGTGGTAGAATAGGTTCGCGACCGCCTCGCCTGAAAATGGCGTTGTCTATGCGGCACAAAACAATGTGGTAGGCTGTTTGATTCCCTTTTTCAGCCAACAAGAATTCAGATACTACTTAGGAGGAGGATAGTAAAACATGACCTATGTCATCTGTGAACCATGCGTTGATGTCAAAGATGCTGCTTGTGTAGAAGTTTGTCCCGTGGATTGCATCTACGAAGGAGAGGACATGTACTACATTCATCCGGACGAGTGCATTGACTGCGGAGCCTGCGTGCCGGAGTGTCCCGTAGAAGCTATCTTCGAAGACGTGGAAGTTCCGGAGCAGTGGCAAAGCTACACACCAAAGAATGCCGCTTTCTTCGAATAACTAAACCGTTTTTCTATGCTCCTCTTCGCCAGGAGTCAAAAAGGGTGTTATGCCGTACTATTCTTGAATAGTTCTGCACAACACCCTTTTCTCTTTTAGCACTCAACACGTACTTGCTGCCCCTGTTCTTCTGCCACGAAGACATCAAGAGCCCAAGCGCCTAAGCGCAGAAACGTTCAACCTGTTTCTCTTTGAGCTTTCGTGCCTTTGTGGTTCATTTGAACGTGAAGGTGAGCGGTAACGCGTATTCCTCAGAAATGTAGCTCTTGAGCCCAATTGCCCTCTTCCGGCAACGAGCCAACGATGGTCATGTGCAGGTTCTCTTCCAGGAGCAAAGTCTGGGCAATGCGTTGGATATCGTCGGGCATGACGTGGTCTATTTGCGACAAGACATCCTCTACCGTACGCACTTCGTCGTCGAGCGCGGACTGCACGCCGACCCACGAGGCATTCGCATAACTATCCTCCAGACGCAGCAGCGTCCGCCCCTTGACAAACTCCTTGGCGCGACTCAAGTCCTCCTGGCTCACCGGGTGCTGGCGCAACCGGTCCCACTCTCCCAGAATGGCAGCGAGCGCATCGCCTAGCCGCTGGGGATCAACGCCGGCATAAGTGCCGATAACGCCCGAATCAGAAAGAAACGAGCTGTAGGAATAGACGCTGTAGGCAAGGCCCTGGCGCTCGCGCACCTCCAGAAACAAGCGCGAACTCATCCCTTCACCGAGAACCGCATTCAACATGCGCAGGGCAAACCGGTCGGGATGGTTGCGCGGTATGCCGGGACAGGCGATGCACAAATGGGCCTGTTCGATGTCACGGTTTCGCACCACCGCCTGGGGGCCTGGCATATGCGGCGGAACGGAACGGAAGCCGGCACGGTCACCATTTTGCCGTCTCTTCATGCGTGGCGCGACGAGTGCGGCCACGCCGTCCAGGTCCACCGGTCCGGCAACGGACAGCACCATGTTTTCCGGCCGGTAAAAACGATTCCAGAGAGCCGTGATTTGGGCATGGGAAAGGTTGGCCACGGTTTCGCGCGTGCCGGCGACGTCACGTCCCAGCGGATGGCTGGGCCACATCAACTCGTCAAGCAACAGAAAGACAATATCTTCCGGCGTATCAAACGATTCGTTGATCTCTTCGATGATGACTCGTCGCTCCTTCTCGATCTCTTCTTCTTTAAAAAGCGAGTTGCTGACCATATCGATCAGGACATCCAAAGCGATTTCCAAGTGATCTCGTCCAACCTTGGCCCAGTACGTCGTCAATTCCCGGCCGGTATTGGCGTTGAAGATTCCGCCGATGCCTTCGATGGCCTGAGAAAGCTCCCTGGCTGAAGGTCGTCGTTTGGTGCCCTTGAACAGCATGTGTTCGATGAAGTGGGCAATGCCCCCCTCCTCGTCTGCTTCATAGCGAGAACCAACCCGGATGAACAAACCTACCCCGATAGAATAGGAATCCATGGGCACAACGTGCAAACGTAGTCCGTTGTCTAGCGTCATCGTTTCAATCGTGTTCATGCGTCTGGCCTTTTTCTCCTGACAATGGCGTCCACCATGCGGCAAACCTGTCCCATTTCGGGCACGTCATGTACGCGTACAATATCGACTCCCCTGGCTACACAAAGGGCGACTGCAGCCGCTGTCCCCCAAATCCGTTCATCGGGCTGGACATGCAACGTGTAGCCGATAAAAGATTTGCGCGAGGGACCCACGAGAATCGGAAAACCGAGTACCCGCAATTCAGGGAGCCTGTCAAGCAGTTCGAGATTCTGGGCGACAGTTTTCCCAAAACCAATACCCGGATCAATGATGATGTTCTCTTCTCTGATTCCAGCATCCAAAGCCAGGTGGACGGATGCACGCAGTTCTTCGATCACGTCGGCCACGAGGTCGTCGTACTCCATGCCGACGTACCGTCCCCCCAGCGTCTCGGAGCGGGCCACATTCTCGGAGCGGCTGCGATTGTGCATGACCACGACCGGCACCTGATGCGCGGCGACGACGCCGGCCATGTCCGCGTCCATGCGCAGGCCCCACACGTCGTTGACCATCTGTGCGCCGGCCCGAAGGGCGCGGTCGGCCACCTCGGCCTTGGACGTGTCCACCGAAATCGGTACAGCAACGCGGCCGGTCAGCGCCTTGATGACCGGGAGTATGCGCGCGCACTCGGCTTCCACTGCTACCGGGGCAGCGTCCGGTCGCGTCGATTCGCCGCCGACGTCGAGGATGTCTACGCCGGCATCCACGAAGGCTTGGGCCTGGGAAAGGGCGCGTTCGGTGACCTCCTGCAAAGAGCCGTCACGCCACAAACCGTCGCCGGAAAATGAATCGGGAGTCACATTCAGGATTCCCATCACGTACGTCTTGTGACCCCACCGAAAAGTTTGGGAGCCGATGGATGACTCTACTGAAAGAAGCTCCGGCACCCGTCCTCGGGTGCGGGAAATCGGGCCGAGGTCGGGACTCAGAGCACCTTTTTTCAGGGGAGACATGGATATTTCCTCAAAGACCGCCGGTTGCGATGTTTTCAAAACCAAAGATTACTTCCCTTGCAACTCGGTAAGGAGTTGTTTGGCATGCGCCCGCCATTGCGGATTGTCACTCAACTCCAAGAACCGGTTCAGTGCGTCAATGGCTTCCTTGTCCTTGCCCTGCAACTTGTAAACCGAGCCCAGGCCCAGATAGGCTTCCGGCAAATTGGGGTTCAGCTCGAGCGCCTTTTGGAACGCAGCAATCGCCTCATCCATGCGATCCATTTGCGCGAGAGCACCACCCAAATTATACTGGATTTCCGCGTCGTTCGGCGAGAGCTCCACTGCTTTTTGGAACGCCTCGACAGCCTGACTCATGTCCCCCTTGCGGTAGTACGCAACGCCAAGATTGGAATGGGCATCGGCGTGTTTGGCGTTCAGGGCGATGACTTTCTGGAAGGCTTCGATTGCCTGGTCGAACTGCTCCGCATCCATGTAGGCATTGCCCAACTTGAACAAAGCCTCAACGGATTCGGGATTCTTCGTTACCGCCTGCTCCAATTGCTGGATGGCTTCTGACGTGTTGCCACCTTTCAAGGCGTCTTTACCGGCCTGGAGTTGGCCGGCGGCCGCCGTTTGTTCCGCGGCAGGCACAGGGCTGGGCGGAGTCGTCGCCGAGGAGCTGCACGATACGAGTCCCCAGATAACGACCATCGCGATGCCAAGGCGGACCAAGAACAACGTCTTTCGGGGGCGTTTGCGAATCGCACCGTCAAGTTGCAGGAAAGTCATGATCTTCCTCCGTACCATATTACCGTCATGCTGTGCAGGTCAACAGGACCACTTTTGTCTCCTCTGGCAGAGACGGTACGGTCACCTTCAGTGAATCTTGTGAGCCAACCGATTTTACGCCCATCTGATCCAGAAATTTCTCGACTTCCTGGAGTTCGCCTTTATAGGCAGGCGTCTTGTAGTGCATGGGAATTACGATGCGCGGCTCCACCAGCGAGACGATTTCAGCGGCCTCCGTTGGGCCGATGGTTGCCCCGCCGCCCACCGGTATCAGCAACACGTCTATGGAGTTCAGTACCTCCACCTGCGTCTGCAAGAGGATGTGTCCCAGGTCGCCCAGGTGGGCCACGGTGAGTTTTTCCAAGTCATAGCGGTAGACCGTGTTCCGGCCAAACTTCTTGCCATGCTCGTTGTCGTGGTAAGTAGCGATGCCCTTAACGAAGATGCCCTTGACCTCATACTCCCCGGGGCCGTGTATGATGTGGGGCTTGCCCCGGAATCCTTTTGTTTGGTTGTGATTTTCGTGGTCGTGGCTGACGGTTACGACATCAGCACGGATTTGTGGCATCGTGTAGCCGCTCTCCTTGCCAAACGGATCCGTGACCACTGTACCCTCGCGGGCACGAAGGCGAAAGCAGGCATGGCCGAACCAGGTGATCTCCATTTTGGTGCGTTGCTCCTCCCAAGTAGAATCAATCTTCCGACACACAATTATAACGCAAAGCACAGATTTGAACAAACTCTGTTGCTGGTCAAACCGGCATCCCCGGCGGCGTGTTGCAGATTGTCATCCGCCGCGAGCGGGCAGGGTTTGGCTCTCCAAACGCAAGACTTTGACGGGCACCCCCACAGGAGGCAGCATGGGCGTTTGCCCACCACGAAGAATGAAAACAGGACACAGATTTTTTATCCGTGTTTATCCG
>CAYWAK010000220.1:0-4588 GCA_964455755.1 uncultured Ardenticatenales bacterium
GCGAAGAGCTGGCCGAACTGATGGGCGTGCGGACCGCGCCCCTCTTCCACGAACTCTTCCGCTGGCCAGACGCCAACGCGCAGTACGACGTCGGCCACCTGCAACGCGTGGATCGAATTGAAGGGATGGCGGCCGAGACGATCCCCGGCCTGTTCCTGACCGGCAGCGCGTACCGGGGCGTGGGCATTCCCGACTGTGTGGCCCAGGGTCAGCAGGCGGCTGCCAAGGCGCTGGAATTCGTGCAGCGCGAAGCGTAGAGCGACACAACACGAAACACGCATAATTTCTCACAAGGACAATAGAAATGCAAACTCAGAAATCTGAACAGCTCTTTGCCGAAGCGAATAGGGTTTTCCCCGGCGGGGTGAACTCGCCTGTGCGGGCATTCCGGGCCGTGGGCGGACAACCGCTGTTCATCGCCCGCGGCGAAGGGGCCTATCTGTTCGATGAAGACGGCCGGCGGTACGTAGATTATGTGTTGAGCTGGGGGCCGTTGATCCTGGGCCATGCCCATTCAGAGGTGGTGGCGGCCCTCCGTGACCAGGCGACACGCGGCACCTCTTTCGGTGCGCCGACGGCGTTGGAGACGGCGCTGGCCCGCGAGGTGATGGCGCTCATGCCCTCGCTGGAGATGATCCGTTTCGTTAACTCCGGCACGGAGGCGACGATGAGTGCGCTGCGTTTGGCCCGTGCCTTCACCGGCCGGGACAAGATCATCAAATTCGAGGGCTGCTACCACGGTCACGCCGACATGCTCCTTGTGCAGGCCGGCTCCGGCGTGGCGACGTTGGGCCTGCCCGATAGTCCCGGTGTGCCGGCCGGCGCTACCCAAGACACCCTCGTCGCTCCGTACAACGACCTGTCTGCCGTGCAGACCCTCTTCGATCAATTCGGCGAGCAGATCGCGGCAATCATCCTGGAACCGGTGGCCGGCAATATGGGCGTGGTGCCGCCCGTCGAAGGGTTCCTGCCCGGCCTGCGTGCCCTCTGTGACCGGCACGGCGTGCTGCTCATCTTCGACGAGGTGATGACCGGCTTCCGGGTCGCGCTTGGTGGTGCGCAGGCTGTCTATGGCGTGCAGCCGGACCTCACCTGCCTGGGCAAGGTGATCGGCGGCGGGCTGCCGGTCGGTGCCTACGGTGGGCGGCGCGAGATCATGGAAATCGTCGCCCCGGCCGGCCCGATGTATCAGGCGGGCACGCTCTCCGGAAACCCGCTGGCCATGAGCGCCGGCCTGGCAACGTTGCGGGTGCTGCGTCGTGCGGGCGTGTGGGATGAGCTGGAACGAAAGAGCGCGGCTCTGACCGAGGGGATTGGGGAAGCGGCGCGGGAGGCCGGCGTGCCGGTCTACCAGACGCGGGTCGGCACGATGTTTGCTACGTTCTTCACCGCGGAGCCGGTCACCGACTGGGCGTCGGCGAAGCGGTGCGATACCGGGCGTTTCGCACGCTTCTTCCACGAGATGCTGGAACAGGGTGTGTACCTGGCACCGTCACAATTCGAGGCCGGCTTTATCTCTGCGACGCACTCCGACAATGACATCGCCCGCACGGTGGAGGCAGCACGTCGTGCGTTTGGCCGTGGCGGGTAGCCCGTCGCCTATGTACGTTACACCTGTTCACTGGGGCGAATCAAATCCTTGAGCAATGAGTCTTGTCGATTCCACATGGTTTCCCGTCCGGCATCTGTTTCGTCTTCGTAGTTGAGCAAATGCAGGACTCCATGAACAACGAGCAGGTTCAATTCTTGTTCTAAGGAAACCATGTGTTGCGCAGCCTGTACAACGGCCCGGGGGTAAGAGATAATGATATCTCCCAGATACCCCTTCATCTCCTCCCCTGCCTCGCCTGGGGGCAAAGTGCCGGGCTGAAATGACAAGATATCTGTAGGCGCATCGATCTTTCGATGACGGAGGTTCAGCCGGCGCATCTCGCCATCATCTACGAGGACGACAGTTAAATCGGCCGATTCTGCTGCGTTTTCCTCTGACAGCGTGTATGCTGCCGTTGCCTGGATTTGTTTTTCATTTACCAGGCCTGTCAGTGGAGGGCTGGTCTGCACGATTATGTTCGCTGTCATGTTGATTCTCCTTGTCTTTGGTCTCGTCTGATTCTTCCAGGCCAAGCGATGGGGGTTCGGGCAAGAGACTGGGGCTGTCTGAGACCGGGTACTTGATCCGCTCGTGGAACATGCTTTGCAACACATCTACGAACGAATGTCGGATGCGGTTGAGGTCTCGCAACGTAAGGTTACATTCATCCAGTTGTCCTTCCGCCAATCGTTCATTGATAACGCCTCGCACGATCTGGTCAGTCTGTTCAATGCTCGAAGGAGGCTTTCCCTGCGAAATGGCCTGTACGCTATCGGCGAGCATCAGAATGGCAGTTTCACGTGTTTGGGGTTTGGGGCCAGGGTAGCGATAGTCTGCTTTGTCGACGTTTTCTTCGCCCAATTCCTTGCAAGCTTCGTGATAAAAATAGGTTGCCAAGCGCGTGCCATGATGCTGGGGTATGAAATCTATAATCGCTTTGGGCAATCCATATTTTTCTGCGAGCTTAATGCCTTCCGTCACATGGGAAGTAATGATTTGTGCGCTCGTCTTTGGGTCAAGCCGGTTGTGGATGTTTACGCCATCCGTTTGATTCTCGGTGAAATAATATGGCTGAAGTATTTTTCCGATGTCGTGGTAGTAGGCGCCTACCCGCGCGAGGAGTGGGTCCGCGCCAATGGCCTGGGCGGCACGCTCGGTCAGGTTTCCGACGAGGATGGTGTGGTGATACGTGCCCGGTGCCTTCATCAATAACCGCTGCAGCAAAGGTTGTGTGGGGCGCGACAAATCCATAAGTTGGAGAAAGGTGGTTACCTGCAAGAGATTGCCGAATACGAAGAAACCGGCCAGGGTCAAGCTGGCCGCAATAGCACCGCTTGCCAGACTGGCACCGGCCAAAGAGAGTAACGTCGTGACGTCGGAGTTCTGGTTGATCAGGCCGAAGGTCATGACCACGGCCAGGTTTGCCAGGCTAACGGTGACCCCCGTCCAGACAAACGTGTTCAGCCGATCAACGCGCCAGACCATGAGTGCCGCCAGCGCAGCACCGGAAAAGGCGTATACGATGAGTTCCAGGGACCCGCCCGAGATGTACCCGACCAGGAGGGTGAGAATCATGGTGACGACCAGGGCCAGGTCCGGCCCAACGAGCGAAGCCACAAGCATAGATACGATTGCAGTCGGAATCAGGTAGGGCAACACGACGTTCCCGGGAATCGCCAGTTTTGCGGCCAACGTATAGGAGACGATAAGTACCCACAACAAGACTGCAAGGCGGCCATCATTCCAGATGTCAGCGTTCCGGCGTGCGATGTATAGGTACAGAATGAGCACGAGAAGCAAAACGAAGAACAACGCACTGAGTAAGCTGTTCCAACTGGTCTCGGCTTGCTGCAAACCGAGGGCCTGGAGCGCCTCAACATCCAACTCGGAAACCACTTCGCCTTGGCGGACGATGTTTTGTCCCTTCTCCAGGGTAATGCGCACCGGTTCAACGGTTTGACGGGCCGCATCTCGCGCGACTTGCGTTTTTCCCTCGTCCAGGAAGCTGTTGGGGCGTATCAATCCTTGCACCCATTCGGTAATCACCTCGGCCTGATCGCCGGTCAGGTTGACGGCAATGTAGATGGGTACCTGGCGACGGATGGAATCCAAGCGATCCTTCCGAATCTCTCCCCGCATGATCTGTTCCAAAACGATCACCACTTGCTCGGAGATAGTTTGCCACGAGGATTCCGTTATGTTGAGGATCAGGTCTGTGGCCTTCGAGGAGAACTGTACGTCCTGGATGGCCGATATGAGAGCGCGTTTTTCGTCTGCACTTGCGTAGGGGTCTTGCCGTACTGCAATCAAGTATGCTGCGATCGCGCGGGCGCGATTGATCTGTCTCTGTGTCAATAGGCGATCGGGGGACGTGTAGATGGGACTGACGGAACCTTCCGCTACATCCCGCTCATGGGCAGTGCGCAGTTCGCTGACGTAGGTGATTCTTTGCGGGGCACGGATATCCTGGGTGCTGACTTCGCCCGCCTGTAAACGCACGCGGCTAGGCAAAAACTGATACACCAAAACGAGGGTGAGGGCTCCCCAGAGTGTGAGTCCCCAGAGCAGAATGACGAAGCGTTGGGGCCAGGTCGCCCGACGCAATGTGGAAAGCAGAATATTTCCCGCCTGGGTAGGGATTCTGAGCATGTGCTAGCCGCTGCCTTTTTCATTCAATAAATCGCGGACGACCTGGTTGACCAACTTCCCCTCTGCCTTGCCCTGTACCCTCGGCATAAGCAGCCTCATGACCTTGCCCAGATCGGCCGGACCCTGCGCACCGACCTCGCGGATGGTGTCGTTGGCAAGGCGGATTATCTCCTCCTTTGAAAGTTGGGGCGGCAAGTAGGTCTGTAGGATGGCCATCTCGGCCAGTTCTTCCTCGGCGCGCTCATTGCGCCCTCCCTCGGAAAACTTTGCTGCCGCATCACGCCGCTGTTTGACCTGCCGTTCCACGATGACAAATGCCTCCGTGTCTTCCAGCGGATGGCCGGCATC
>CAYWAK010000221.1:0-4581 GCA_964455755.1 uncultured Ardenticatenales bacterium
CGGCGGTATAAGATTCGGTGGTTGAGATGCATCTGCACACGTAACAGTATCAGTGCAGAACTCAAACAGGAATCCCCCCGTATCATCGAATATCTGGCAACAACCAAACGGCAACGGCTGTCCGCATGGTGGAGGCATTGAACCTACAACCTCAGGACACCCCCGCGTCGTCCACTTCGGATCTGTGAATAGAGAAAAGTAAAATCCGAATTGTGGGAAGCCGCCCGTCAGTGTCGAGATGTCACCCCACGCCATGATGACGTTTGTGCCCGGCCGAATGAACGGATAATCCAGCTTCTGATCTTGCAGGTTGGTATCGTGTGACACGTTCACCGCGTAGAACGCTTGCCGCCAGATACTCCACTGGCCCGGCGATGTCAGTCGCAGCCCGCACGCTTCGGACGATTTCGGCGTCCATGTCCGAGAGCACGGTGGCGATGGCTTTGATCTCCCGTTTATCGACTGGAAATGCGACTTCAAAGTCCTGTAGGTTGCCAAGCTTAATGTAAGGGATCGATGTTCCGATCTTGTCTACCACTAGAGAAGGAATTAGGTTTTTCTCCAGGTATTGGTCAATGTACCCAACATTCACCTGAAACTTATCCAATACATACGTTCTCTGATAAGCTTCGAATTTCCCCCTGTAGTAATGGCGTGTCCCAACATCACCATTTCCAGCGATAAGAATCGCTTCGGTATCGAACGAATATGTGTCGCTGTATGTAATCGATCTGGAGCAAGTAAAGAATGGGAATTCTCCATTGGGGTTGCCCTCATTTACATCTTTAGAGCCGGTCGTGATTTTGCACACATCCCCCAACCTCTTCACTTCCCACGCCCCACTGAACCCCGGCAGCCGCGTCTTGCCAGTGAGGAGCTGCTGCATCGCGCCCTGCTTGATGGCGCACTTCTTGGCGATAAGGCGGTCCAGGGCGGCGATGAGGGCGTCCACGTCGCTCAGCACGGCGGCGATGGCGCGTTGTTCGGGGAGAGGGGGGAAGACGATAATGACACTTGCAAGGTTTGTTTTTGAAATACCAAAGACTTTCAGTCCGGTAATAAGCCGTCTAATTTGATTTCTAACAACTGACATAGATTGAATATATGCTTTGAAACCGTCCGCAAGTTCATTGCTTTTGCACCTAAGAGCAATTGTGTGCAAACCTGCCACTGCTGAACGACCTTTTAAATTAACAACTTCAACACCTTTCCCTGAACCTTCTTCATCTTCTGATGCGTCTACTAATACCAAATCACCGTCTGCGAGCAAAGTAGCATTTTTAACCTTCTCTTTCATAATCAAGGGAACAGAGTCTAGATCAAAATCCAGTCTATAATCCCACTTGGTGTGAATATCACCATAATGAATGTAAAACACCTCTCCATTCTCGTTCAAATCACTTCGAGAGCAGCTTGAAGTAGACAAGAAGGCAAAAAGATCATCAATTGTTTTTACTTCCCAATCCTCAGGAATCACCCCCACCTCAGTCCGCTTGTACCCCGGCCTCACTTCCATGCGAATCCCATCCTCTCCAGGTGCGCGTCCACCGTGGCGCTCAGGGCGTCCACCTCCTCGGCAATCTGCGGCAACGGCGCGGCGTAGCGCTCGGCCAGCTCTTTGACCCGTCCGGTCAGGGCCTGGGAGACGCGGTCGAGCTCGCTCTGCACAGCGTCGGCCAACGCGGTCAGCCATTTGTCGTCCACCACCAGGGTCTTGATCTCGGCTTCGGTAAGAGCTTTGTATTTTTCGACTACCTGGGCATCCAGCGCCTTTTGCGCCTTGCTGATCTTTTTGCCCGCTTTCGTTTCTTGGTCACGCAGGGCAAGGTAAGCGGTTAGCACTTCCAGCTCGTCGGCAAAATCGGCGTCCCCCCTGATCGCTCGCAGGCGTGCTTTGGCTGCTCCTTTGGTTACGTTGCCCGCGTCGCTCTTGGCCTCTTCCAGCAGGCCGTCCTCGCCGCCGTGCTCCTCTTCCATCTCTTCTATCTGGCGGCTGATGGCGTCCTTTTCCGCCTCCAACGTCTCAATGGCCCCCTGCTCGGCGGCAAAATAGCGGGCAATGATGAGGGCGGGCGGAATCAGGTCGGCCTTGTATTTCAGCTTGCCGATTTTGAGGTCGGCGGGTTCCTTGGCCCGGGCCTTCAGCAGGCGGAGCTTGTTGGCCCCCAGCCAGCCGTCGTCGGCGATCATGTAGACGTCGTCCTGCATGGTCTCGGTCCAACAGGTCATCAGATGCTGGTAGACGTCGTACCTGTCAATGAGGGGGAGCGGGACGAAGGCTTGCAGCAGATCCTCAGACAGCGCTTCGATCAGGGATTGGGGACGGTCATCTACGGCGAGGCCCGTGAGGCGGGGGCGGTGCTTTGCCCGCCATTGGGCAAAGACCGCATTGACCGTTTGAGTGTAGGCCACAAATCCGGGATGGGCCAGGATGGTGGACTTGATCTCACCGGCTGCCACCCGAAGCTCGCTGTACCCTGGACGGGCGTCGTCCTCAAACAGATCGTCCTTGAGTGTGGGAAAGACGTCCCAATAGCGGGTCAGGTCGTCTATATCGTGGTTGGGGATGCCGCCTCGCAGATGGGCGGCGATGTCTTGCAGGTCTTCGGGTTTGGTGCTATCAATGTAGCGGGGGAGATTGAGGTTGTAGTCGTTCTTGGGATCGCTGATCTCTGAGAACGGCACCATGCGCGAATACCTCGGCAGCTCGATCTGGTCGTTAAAAACGTCCACGATCTTGCGAATGTCCTGGTGGCGCAGGCGGTTCTTGTTGCCGTCCTTCACAAAGCCCTGGCTGGCGTCGATCATAAAGATGCCGGTACGCGCGGCGGCGTTCTCTTTATCGAGGATGATGATGCAGGCGGGGATGCCGGTGCCGTAAAACAAGTTGGGGGGCAGGCCGATGATGCCCTTGATGTAGCCCCGGCGGACGAGGTTCCTGCGGATGTCGGCCTCGACGTTGCCCCGAAAGAGTACGCCGTGGGGCAGGATCACCGCGCCCTTGCCCGTGCTCCTGAGCGAGCGCAGGATGTGCAGGAGGAAAGCATAGTCGCCGTTCCTCTTGGGCGGGATGCCATACTCGAAGCGGCCGTAGAGGTCGTTTTCGGGGTCAAAGCCGGTACGCCACGCCTTGTTGGAAAAGGGCGGATTGGCGACCACAAAGTCAAAGGTCTTGAGATGGCCGTTGGTCAGCCAATACGGACGGGCTAGAGAGTTATCCTGCCAGATCTCGGCGGAGGGGTTGCCGTGCAGGATCATGTTCATCTTGGCCAGGGCGGCAGTGGCGTTGTCTATTTCTTGCCCGTAGATGGTGACGCCCCTGGGGGCTTTGGCAGCGGCCTTGAGTAGCAGCGAGCCGGAGCCGCAGGTGGGGTCGTAGATGGTCTGGTCTTGACTCGTGGCGGCGCTGATGCCGATGACTTGGGCCATGACGCGGGAGACTTCGGCGGGGGTGTAGAACTGGCCCTTGCTCTTGCCGGATTGGGTTGCAAAGTGGCGCATCAGGTATTCGTAGGCGTCGCCCAGGATGTCGTCGCCCTCGGCGCGATTGCTGCTGAAATCGAGGGCGGGATTCTCAAAGATGGCGACCAGGTTGGAGAGGCGGTCCACCATCGCCTTGCCTCGGCCCAGCTTGTCGGGGTCGTTAAAGTCGGCGACGTCGATCACGCCCTTGAGCTCGTTGGCCGCGGCAAGTGCGCCGATGATTTTGTTGATTTTGTCGCCGATCTCTTTATCGCCCTTGAGGGCGACCATATCGGCGAAACCGCCACCTTCAGGGATCACGATGGGCGCGTAGGGCTGCCCGGCGTACTTGTCGGAGACGTATTTGACGAAGAGGAGGACGAGGACATAGTCTTTGTATTGCGAGGCGTCCATACCGCCGCGCAGTTCGTCGCAGCTTTTCCATAGGGAGCTGTAGAGTTCGGATTTTTTAATCGGCATTGTTTAGTTCGACCTCAGATCCCTTTTCGTATTTGTGTAAAAATCCAGTGGCGCATTTTGATTTTCTTGGGTAGGTACAGGTCTGTCATGTCGAAATGGATCTCGCGTGGCAATAGCGGAAGCGCGCTAACGCGATGTTAGCCCACTTCCCATCAGA
This sequence comes from uncultured Ardenticatenales bacterium, assembly GCA_964455755.1. Taxonomy (GTDB): domain Bacteria; phylum Chloroflexota; class Anaerolineae; order Ardenticatenales; family JAADHH01; genus JAADHH01. The sequence continues at coordinate 4,100 of CAYWAK010000221.1, forward strand.
AGGCGACTAGTACTCCATCATGGTGATTTTGATATGCTCCACAGGGCTATCAAGGGCCAGATTACCTGTCACAATCAGGTTGATGAGGTACTAGTCGTTATTGCCAGAATGGGCAATCTCTTGGTAATCATGCTGCTTTAGTCAGGATGTATTTGATAAGCCTCTGCCCGTAGGGCGTCATTCTGGATCGGAGTTCTTCTGCTCCTCGTGCAGTCATTACCGTACCCAGGTTGGTTAAGGAAGCTACTCTCATATCAGTAAGTTGTCCTGCCAAGTCCCTTATTCTATCTTGGGACATGTCTGGAAGGCGTCGTTGAAGGGTTTGGCTGATGGAGCCAGTATACGTATTGGGATCAGGGTCTGGTTCCTGCATTAATGCTTTGAGCATTCGAATATGATCAGGCTGCATTTCCTCCAACGTTCTCAAGAACCTTATTTGTTCTTCATAGGATTCACCATGCAACCTGATATTGCCCGCTAAG
>CAYWAK010000222.1:0-4568 GCA_964455755.1 uncultured Ardenticatenales bacterium
AGCCATCATTGAACTAATTGCAATTATAGCCATAACCGCGCTATTTGTCAAATTTTTTTGACTTGTCGAACTATTGACAATGCAAGAAAATTGGTGTATACTTAATAACACAACACTCCCTTGCGTTGATATTCAAAGGCGACACAAAGCGTAACCGAGCAGTACGATTTCGAGGCCCAATAGGCCGAAGGCAAAGGTGCCAACCGTGCAAAGAGAAAACTCCTTCGTTTCCACAGTCCCCGGTTTGCCGCGCGACGCGACGAAAAATCTGGATCTGGAATTACGTGACCTGGCTCCCGACCCACGGGACGAATGGCAACGCATGGTGCGTTTTGTGGGGCTCTCGGCAAATGACAAGGCGGCCATGTCCCGTTCTACAGAAGTGCTCTTCCGGCGCGGTCCAGAATTGGTGGTGAACACGTACGATTACCTCCGTTCGGTGCCCGAAACGGCCGCTATTTTGGGATGGGAAGATCACGTGGATGAGGCACACCTGGAGGAACGGAGACGGTTCTTCACCGTCTGGCTGGGCCGCACGCTGGGCATGGACACCGGCGATGAGTTCGCGCTCTACCTGTTCTACGCCGGCAAAGTCCACGCTGCTCACGGGCCGCGACGTATCCACACGCCCCCCGCCTATGTGACCGCCTCCATCGGGCTGGTGCTGGCCTCCTTTGCTCGTTTCATGTCCGAGGCAAGCCTGTCTGCAGAGGTAATTGCCGAAGCCATGGCCGGTTGGAACAAATACCTGGCCGTGCAGTTGAACCAGATGCAACTCGGTTACCAGGTGGCCAGGGAACTGGACAGAGGGGATTTCTCTGCGCGGATCACCCTGTTTGGCCGCCTGCGACCGCTTCTGGGCATACGGGAGCTGCAGGTGTGCGCAGAGGATAGCGCGACGGCAGCCGATGTGTTGCGGAAATTCTTCAGCTACTATCCACAAGCCCGTCCGGTGGCACTGGACCCTGTGTGGCATTCCGAAGAGAAGGGTGACGCCCTCTGGATGGAAGTGAACACGGCCTACGTTCCCCGCCCGGGATGGCGCGTGCTGCTCAACGGTCGCGATATGAACTACGCCGGCGGATTCGGGAACCGGATTCACGAGGGCGACGAAATCGCTGTCTTCCCGCCGGGGAGATGAGGGGAGTTTGAATTCAAGATTTCCAACAGGGGGGTGGCTGCCGGATTTCTTTCCGGACCATGAGGCAGCGAACCGATAACCAAGAACCTGGACCACGAAGAGAAATGCGAGGAGGTGATGTGTAGTCAGCTACGTCGTACCTGTCGGCCCGTTTGGTGAAACGGAAAACAGGAGGCTTTTACGGTGTAGATCACCACGTTTTATGCATCACGGGCCACCGGATGGTTGTGATCCTGAAATGAATCGAGCAACTCGTAATTGAAAGGAGAAAGCCATGTCCATTGGAGGATATGCCAATCGTATTGCCCATGTCGATTTAGCGGCAGGGGAGGTAGCATACAAACCCATACCGGAGGACTGGGCGCGTAAGTACATCGGGGGACGTGGATTGGGGGTTCGCTATGTGTTCGAGAACGGCCCCGACGTAGACCCGCTCTCGCCCGACAACATTCTATGCTTCATGAACGGCCCCCTTACCGGTACCGAGGCCAACATGAGTGGGCGAATGGCCGTGGTGAGCAAATCGCCGCTCACCGGCACGGTCACCGATAGTCACCACGGCGGGTGGTCGGCGGCTCGCTTGCGTTGGGCCGGCTTCGACGGCCTGATCTTCAAGGGCAAGGCCGAAAAACCGGTCTATGCCTATGCCCACGATGGTCAGCTAGAAATCCTGGATGCTTCTGAGGTCTGGGGCAAGGGTGTCCATGACACGGTAAAGTTTTTCCAGGAAAAGTATGGCGAAAAGGATTTGAGTGTGATCGCCATCGGGCCCGCCGGCGAGAACCGCGCCCGCTTCGCTTGCTGGGTAAACGAAGACGACCGGGCCAGTGGCCGGGGCGGCACCGGTTGTGTTGGGGGCAGTAAACAGTTGAAGGCCATCGTCATCAAGGCGGAAAAACAAATGCCCAGTCCGGCGGACCGGGAAGCCTGGAAAGCAGCACACGATCGCGCCCTGGCCACCATCATGGACGAGAAAAACATCACCAGCCCCCGCAAGGGCGGGCTCTCCGTCTATGGAACCAACGTGCTCATGAACATCACCAGCAACATGGGAGCGCTTCCCACCCGCAATAGCCAGTTGGCCTCCTTTGGCGAGGGAGCCGAACAGATCAGTGGCGAACATGTCAAAGAGACCATTTTGGTGAACGATCCCACTTGTCATGCTTGCCCTGTTGCTTGCAAAAAGGAAGTGCGAGTCACAGAAGGCCCCTTCAAGGGCTTGCACATGGAGAGCGTGGAATATGAGTCGGCCTGGGCACTGGGGGCCAACTGTGATAACGCAGACGTAAACAGTGTGGCCAAGCTCATTGACCAGTGCAACGATTTTGGCTTCGATACTATCGAGATGGGCAACGTACTTTCTATGTACATGGAAGCTACCCAGCGCGGTTACACGAACGGAGATGGCGGGCTGCAATGGGGCACGGTGCCCGATATGCTGGAGACCATGCGTAAGATAGCCTTCCGCGAGGGCATCGGCGACACACTGGCCGAGGGCACGGAACGTGCTGCCACGCAGTTCGGTCACCCCGAAATCTCCATGACTGTCAAGGGCCAGGCGATCCCGGCCTACGACCCGCGCGGATTGAAAGGCATGGGCATCGGCTACGCCACCAGCAATCGTGGCGCATGCCACCTGCGTGCCTATACGCCGGCCAGCGAGCTTAGCTTGATTCCGCTGCCGTCCGACCCGCTGGAATGGAAGGGCAAGGGTGAACTGACCAAGCTGTTGCAGGATATCCACGCCTTCTCCGACAGCCTGGACTTTTGCAAGTTCAGCGCTTTCGCCGAAGGAGTAGACGAATACGTCGCCCAGTACGTGGCAGTCACCGGAATCCCCTTCACCGCCGACGATCTGCTGAAGACCGGAGAGCGCATCTACAATCTGGAACGCTACTACAACAACCTGGCCGGTTTCCGGGAAGGGAGCGACTATCTGCCGGAACGATTCCTCAAGGAACCCTCCACCTCGCCCGGCTCCGAAGGTCAAGTCTGTGAACTGCCGGAGATGTTAGAAGAGTACTACAATGCTCGGGGATGGGAAAACGGTGTCGTTCCTGAGGCCAAACTAAAGGCGTTGGATATTTTGTAACGTCTCGATCATTCGGGGGGCAGACTTCCGAAGTCTCTGAACGCAGACTTCGGAAGTCTCCTCGCCCGCCTGATTCTCCCTATCCGCCCCCACGCAGCAGCTTGCGGTCGAGGCGTGGTATAAGTTCCGCAACTGCTTGCTTCTCTCCCTCAATATCTAACCGTACCTGCCCGACAGCTAACGACCCCACGCGAAAATCGTCCAACTGCGTGATCTTCGCTTCCCAGCCATTTCCCGAAATCCGATCTTCTTGTGCCTGTCCGCCCAGCTCTACCAAATACGCCCGCAACAGCCACAAGGGAATGCCCCGAATTCTGCGCTCCAGATTCTCTCTTCTCATTGGCCACCTCCGACAGCAGGAAAGATATCCACGCCATCGTCCGGTTGTAGTACGGTTTCCATGGCGTTTTCCAGGTAGGGAGCATCCCGCCCATTGATGAACACGTGGACGTATGGGTGAAGCTCGTTGTTTTCGTCCAACAACATCCGGCGCAGTCCTGGATATTGGGCTACAATCCCGGCAATTGCCTGCCGTACCGTGGTGTTTTCTGGCAGCGAGAACTCCACGGTTTTTGTGCCTACGACCTGACGCAACGTAGCATAAAAGTTGATTTTCATCTCTTGCTCCCTGAAGTATACCCCTGACGATGGAATTGGCCGGCCTTCCGGTGCGAACCCACCTGCGCGCAACGGACACAAAATAGGTTCCCGCTCCCGAATAGACTCTCAAAAACAGCGCAACTTTCCGTCCGAATGGCCTCAACTCAGAAGCGGATCCACTCCCTGAGCCAGCTGACCCGGTACGCTGACCGGCCCGCTTATTCCCAGAGGCCGTCCTGGCCAATAGTAAAATCCCGCTCCCCCGTAACCTCGGCCCCGGGCGCGTAGCAAATGCTCGCTTGCTTGCTTAATTTCCAGTTGCTTTTTCTGTCTTCATCATTATTGCGCTCCCAACCGATCAACAGTTCAACAGGACCGGCGATGGCAGTTTCGCCAGTCGGCGGGGGTGGATGCTCAACAGTTTTTGGTTAGAATCGGTCATCGCTATGTCCTCTCAATCTGGAAAATCAATCAGCCGCGTATCCGACTTCTTCGCCACGGCAACGATCTGTTACCGATACCACAGCATGCCGCCGATGAACGCCGAAAAAGCGACCATCCCCATCGCAAAGGCGATAACCGCGACCCGCAACCCCCACACTTTGCGCGCCAGCATACGATCATACGCGGCGCGCTGTTCCGCCGGAACGCCGGGGCGGGCGGCATAGCCCCACAGCGGCAACACCCCCCGGCCAGCGTAGTCCCTTTGATGGGCAGACAAGCGCGCTGGCGAGA
>CAYWAK010000223.1:0-4530 GCA_964455755.1 uncultured Ardenticatenales bacterium
TTTCAACCAAACAAGATACACTACTCGCCCCTCCGTTTTCTTGACAGAATGCCCGCTTCGTGGTATAGTATAAGCGCTGGCACTCTGGAAAAGAGAGTGCCAGAATGCAAAAATACTGAGGAGGCAATGAATAGACTCACAGAGCGACAAGAAACCATCATGGCCCTGGTTACACGCGAATACGTGGCCACAGGTGTTCCGGTTGGCTCCCAGAGGTTGATCAAGCGGTACAATCTGGGCGTGAGCGCTGCGACGGTACGTAGTGAGATGGCTCAGTTGGAGAACATGGGCTACCTGGCACATCCACACACATCTGCCGGCCGAACGCCGACCGAGCGAGGATATCGCTACTTTGTGGCGCACCTGATGCGAGAAGCAGAGTTGCCTTTGGACGAGCAACGTCTCATTCGCCACCAGTTTCACCAGGCAAACATGGAAATGAGGCAGTGGTTGAAATTAGGAGCGGCTGTGTTGGCGCACATGTCCCAATTGGCCTCTCTTGTCACGGCTCCGAAGGCGCAACAATGCCTCTTTAAGCATTTGGAGTTGGTCCCTGTCCGCGAGGGCGTCGTCTTGCTTATCGTTGTAATATCAGAAGGTTTGGTCAGACAACGCTACATCTCCTTGCCTGACCCATATCTGAGCCGGGATGAGTTGATACAGTTGGCTACGCTGTTCAGCAATCTTTGGGAAGACAAGAATTGCAGCGATATTGCGACCACAACGTTCCCGGCGACCGGCGGAAAGCTGGCCCAACAAATCCAGTCTGTCGTGATTGAGATTATGCGGAGCGTAGACCAGAGAAGCACCAGCGAAATCTACCGCGACGGCATGCTACAGGTTCTGCAAAATCCAGAGTTTTCCTCATCGGAAAGCCTGCGACAGATCATGACCCTCGTCGAAGAGCGGCAGCTCTTGGAAGCTGTACTCGTCGAAGCGATGAGCGGAGGCGAAATCCAGGTAATCATCGGGGGCGAAGGACGCTGGCCCGAACTAAGCGATTTGAGCATTGTCATTGCGCCGTATGGCTACGGTGGCGATTTAATGCGTTCGGGCGTTATGGGCATCGTTGGGCCCATGCGTATGCCGTACCAACGGAACATTTCGACTGTACGTTTTGTATCTGACTTGATGACCATGTTACTTGGTGATCTATATGGGCATTCATAACGATACTGCGTCCCCGATGTTGTGACCCGTCAGATATTTCCCAGCACCTTTGAGGAGGTTTTATAAACTATGACTGTGTATTCGCAGCCAGAAAACAGGATCAATGACGAACAAAAGGAGGCTGTTTCATCGAACGATGAAACCTCAGCTCCAAACTTGGTAGGCGAAACGGAGCAACGCTTGGCGGCTTTGCAATCTCAAGTGGACGAACATCTTGAGAAATGGCAGCGGACGGCAGCCGATTTCGCAAATTATAAGAAACGACAAGAACGAGATCGCGCTCAGTTTACGAAATACGCCAATTCTGGTTTAATCACCCGGCTGCTTCCTGTGTTAGATGACCTGCAGCGTGCCCTGGCCACAGCGCCCGAACATTTGAATGATCATGCCTGGGTTGAGGGAATCTCGCTGATTGAACGGAAACTATTGAATACTTTGCAACAAGAAGGGGCAATCATGATTGAAGCCGGTCCGGGAGAGCCCTTCGACCCAGCTTTACACGAGGCCTTGACCTGGGAAGACAGCGATACGGTTGCCGATGGGCGCATCATTGAGCAGGTACAGTCGGGCTACAAATTGCACGATCGCGTTCTTCGACCGGCCCTCGTGCGCGTAGCCAAAACCACATCAAGACTGGCCGAAGAAGAAGATAAATCTGCAGAACAATCATCACAAGGAGAACAATAATTATGGGCAAGATCATTGGCATTGACTTAGGAACCACAAATTCCGTGATAGCAGTTATGGAGGGTGGCGATCCTACCGTAATACCTACGTCCGAAGGCTCCAGACTGGCGCCTTCTGTCGTTGCCGTAAACCCGAAAACAGGCGAACGCATGGCGGGACAGGTTGCGAAACGCCAGGCTATCACGAACCCAGACAACACCGTCTACTCTGTCAAACGGTTCATGGGGCGCAAGTACAACGACTCAGTCGTCCAGAAGGATATTGAACTGGTTTCATACAAAATAACCGAAGCTCCAAATGGCGATGTACGGGTTGGGATGGGAGATAAAGAGTACTCTCCCCCCGAAATCTCCGCCATGATTCTGCAAAAACTTAAGAAAGATGCTGAAGCCTATCTTGGAGAGACGGTCAGCCAGGCGGTCATCACGGTTCCGGCCTATTTCAACGACTCCCAACGCCAGGCCACCAAGGATGCCGGACGCATTGCCGGCCTGGAAGTTATGCGCATCATCAACGAACCGACCGCGTCGGCTTTGGCCTACGGATTGGATAAGAAGAAAGACGAAAAAGTTGCCGTATACGACCTCGGTGGGGGGACCTTTGACATCTCCGTCTTGGACATCGGGGATGGCGTCTTCGAGGTTGTTGCTACGAACGGTGATACGCATCTGGGCGGCGATGACTTCGACCAACGCGTAATTGGCTGGATTGCTGATGAATTCAAGCAAGACCAGGGCATTGACCTGCGCCAAGATAAAATGGCTCTTCAGCGTTTGAAAGAAGCCGCCGAGAAGGCAAAGGTCGAACTTTCCACGGTCCTGCAAACAGAAATCAACCTGCCCTTCATTACGGCCGATGCCTCTGGCCCCAAGCATCTGACAATGACACTGACGCGGGCCAAGTTGGAACAATTGACCAGTGATTTGGTAGAGCGCTCCATAAGCCCTTGTCGTCAGGCGCTCGAAGACGCGAATCTTTCGCCCAGCGACATCAGCGAGGTCATCCTCGTCGGGGGGCAAACCCGCATGCCGGCCGTGCAAGAAGCTGTGCGCAAGTTCTTTGGCCGCGACCCCCACCAAGGGGTGAACCCAGACGAGGTTGTGGCCATTGGGGCGGCCATCCAGGCGGGCGTGTTGGGCGGTGAGGTTCAGGACGTGCTTCTCCTTGACGTCACCCCACTCACCCTGGGCATTGAGACACTGGGAGGGGTAGCGACGCCGCTCATCGAACGCAACACAACCATCCCCACACGGAAGTCGCAAATATTCTCCACGGCATCCGATGGCCAGACCAGTGTTGACGTGCACGTGGTTCAGGGCGAACGCCCCATGGCCGCAGACAACAAGAGCCTTGGCCGCTTCATTCTGGATGGCATCCCGCCGGCTCCTCGTGGCGTTCCTCAAGTCGAGGTCACCTTCGACATTGATGCTGACGGAATCTTGCACGTATCGGCGCAGGATAAGGCGACGGGCCGCGAACAGAAGATCACCATAACGGCTTCCAGCGGGCTATCGGACGATGAAATCGAACGGATGGTACACGAATCAAAGGACCATGCGGCGGAAGATCAACGGCGCCGCGAAGAGGTAGAAGCGCGAAACATGGCCGACTCGACCGCCTACTCCGCCGAAAAGACGCTTCGCGAGTTGGGCGAGAAAGTCCCCGAAGACGTACGGAGCGACGTGGAGACCAAGATTAGCGCAGTTCGCAGCGCCCTCCAGGGGCAAGATGTCGCCGAGATTCGGCGGCACACGCAAGAACTCTCCGAGACCATTCAGAAAGTGGGGGCTTCCATGTATGACCAGCAGCCAGAGGCCGGTCCAGATGCCTCCTCCGCAGGTGAAAGCGCCGGCGACGAAGGTTCCGAAGAGGAAGGCGATATCGTAGAAGGCGAATACAAAGAAACGTAAGCAGCGATTCACATAAACGCTTGCGTGCATTTTTCTTGCTTGCCGGGTATCTTCTCAATGTTTCGAGGGAACAGGCTTCCGAAGTCTCTGAAATGCCATTAGAATCGCGGGTTCATCTTTCAGGCTTCGGAAGTCTCCCCGCTTCTTTTAGAAGATGCCCTGCCGGGCAAGTTTTCCATTGGGAAGGTACTACTACATGAGCAAACGTGACTACTACGAAGTGCTGGGCGTCGACCGCAGCGCAGGCGATGATGACATTCGTCGTTCCTACCGCCGGTTGGCGCGCCAGTACCATCCTGACGTAAACAAAGGCGCCGATGCCGAAAATCGCTTCAAAGAGGTGAATGAGGCATACGAGGTCCTCAGCGACCACAAGAAGCGGACTGCTTACGATCAGTTCGGCCACGTGGGGCCTCAAGCGGGGTTTGGACAAGGCTTCACAGACTTTGGCGGCTTCGGCGACATATTCGAAGACCTTTTCGGCTTTGGCACGAGGACGCGGCAAACTGCGCGGCGAGGTCCTATGCGTGGCGCCGATCTGCGCTATAACCTGACCATTTCCTTTACAGAGGCCATATTTGGATGCACGAAAGAGCTGGAAATTCCTCGCCTGGAAATTTGCCCGGCTTGCAAAGGAGAAGGCGCTGAACCGGGGACCACACCTGTGCGTTGCCCACAATGTAACGGCTCCGGCGAGGTACGTCAATCGCGCCAATCTATCTTCGGCTCCATCGTCACTTCGAGTACCTGCCCGCGTTGTAGA
>CAYWAK010000224.1:0-4437 GCA_964455755.1 uncultured Ardenticatenales bacterium
CGCCAGGCGTTCCAAAGGCTGTTCGCCCTTCGCTAATTATTCGGCGCACCGGCCTGCACCCAGGACACGATGGCGCTGATTTCGTCATCGGTCAGCGGTGTGCCGGGCGGCATAGGCCCGCCGTCGGTTTGCGTACCCTTGAGCTTTTGGATGAGCAAGCTCCCGTCGGGGTCGCCGGCCACGATGACCGGGGCGTGATCGCCACCGGTGGTTACGCTGTCGTAGTCGGCTGCGCTCCAGCCGCCGAATGCGCCGTGGCAGGCCTTGCACTTGGCCTCGAAGACAGGCAGCACGTCTTGGGCGAAACTGGCTCCGCCGGCCGACGGGGCGGCCGTGGCTTCAGTCGCCGGCGTGGCCGTGGGCAGCGGTGTAGGCGGCACGTAGCTTGGCTGCCAGGTGCGCAGGTAGGCCAGAATGTCGTTGGCCTTGTGCCTGCTGAAGATGGCATGGAAGGCCGGCATTTGCTTGCCTCCGTCCAATATCTGGTGGACGATCTGCTCGTCGCTCAGGCCGGCAAGAAGTTGCGCATCGTGCAGCACCACGCCACTGACCTGTCGTTCGCCATTCGCGCCGTGACAGCCGCTGCAGAATTGGCCGAAGAACTGTTCGCCTTCCCAGGCTTCACCCAGGCCGGCGTTCGGTTCTTGCCAATCGGCGGCTCGCGAGGGCGCGTTCGCTTCCCAGCCGCGGATGTATTTCACCAGGTCGTCAATCTGATCCTCGTTAAGCAAGCCCAGATCCCCCCAGGCCCACATACTGCTGCCGCTCATGCCCTGCTTGATAATGCGGCGGATTTCGGCATTGTTGTACTTGCTCAGGAATTCTTTGGCGTTCAAGGGCGGGCCGACATTGCCTTCACCGTTCGGGCCGTGGCAATTTGCGCAGGCGCGGGCGAAGATTTCCTTGCCACCGACAGCCGGCGTAGGAGTTTGGGCTGCCTTTTCGGGTATCACCGGCGGGTTGGTCTCCCACGTGCGCATGAAAGCCACGATCTGGTCAACTTGGTCGTCACTTAGCGGGCCGCCGTTGTCTGTGCTGAAAGGCACCATGCCCAGATTGGGCTGGCCTTGGGCAATGATGGCATGAATAGTCTCGTCGGTGCGCGTACTCATGAAATCGCCACTGGAGATTGGGTGGATGATGTCGCCCGGGCGGGCCGGATTCGGGCCACCTTCCCCATACTTGCCGTGGCAGCCGGCGCAGTTGGCAGCGAAGAGTTTGGCTCCTTCTTCGGCGCCGCTCGGCGGGGTGAGGATAAACTTGACCAGTGATTCGATCTGGTCGCCGTCCAGCACCTGCCCCCAGGCCGGCATGGTCTGGTGTGGGCCGCCGCGGACGATGGTCTGCTGGATCGCTTCGATGCTGCCGTCGGTCGGCAGCCTATCCCCGTGGCAGGTGGTACACTTTTCATCGAAGAGGTCTTTGCCCGGCTTGTTCGCCGGATTTTGCGGCTCGGCGATGTAGGCGGTCAGCGACGCGATCTGCTCATCGCTCAGTGTGCCCTGCCAGGCCGGCATGGTGCGGTGCTTGCCTCCCTGGCGGATGATGTCGGTCAGTTGGCTCTCCTTCATCTTGGAGATGTTGCTGTTGCTGCCATGGCAACCGGCGCAGTAGAAGGCGTAGAGCTTCTTGGGCTGAGGCGCCAGGACGAAGTTGACCAGCGCGTTGATTTGCTTGCTATCGAGGGTTTGATACCAATCGCTCACGTCTTGGCCCTGGTGCGGTTTGCCTTGCGGGCCGGCCGTGATCAGGTCGCGCAGTTCGTCGGCGCCGCCGGGGACTTCCAGGTTCAGGTCATGGCAGGTGGCACAGTTTTGTTGAAACAAGCTGCCGCCGTCGGGTGACGAGATGTACGAAACCAGCGTGCCGATCTCTTCTGTGGTGAAATTGCCGCCCCAGGCGGGCATACCTTCGTGCGAGAGGCCTTCGGCGATGATCTTGTTCAGGTCCGAACCGGTACGCACAACGACCGAGGCGCCATGACAGGCCGCGCAATTCTGATTATATTGCTGGGCCGCGAGGCTCGCGCCAGTCAGTTGCGCTGTGGCCTCCGACTTCGGGGTCGTCACGATGGCCTGATAGGTGAGGAACAGGATGCCTACCAAAATTACGCTCATCAGGCCGCTGGCGAAGGGACGATGAAGCGCGTGTCGCTTCGGGCTGCGGTCGTAGAAGGGGAGGAGCAACAAGGCCAGGATGCCCACCACGGGCAGCACGGCTGTGGCCACCACTTCCAGAGGACCGGGGAAGTATTTCAGCAACTGAAAAATCCACAGGAAGTACCATTCCGGGCGGGGCAGGTAGTTTGCGTCGCCCGGATTCGCGCGCTCCTCTAACGGAACGCCCACAAAAATTATCAACCCGATAAGAATGAGAAAGATGGCCCCCATGACGACGGTGTCTTTGAAGATGATGTCCGGAAAGAAAGGGACGCCTTTCGCTTTGTCTTTTTTATATTGTTCCAGGTATTCGCGTTCTTCTTGTTCGTTCATGGCTTACTCCTTCGGCGGTGCAGAGATGCCGATTTTGATGACCAGATAGATGTGAACGGCGATGAAAAGCAGTAATGTTGCCGGGAGTACCCACACATGGGTACCGAAGAAACGAGCCAAGGTCAGGGCGGTCAGGCTGCTGCCGCCGCGCAATACTCCTTTCAGCAGTTCACCAACCAGGGGGACGGAGCCGGCGAGGTTTGTGCCGACCGTGGTGGCCCAGTACGCTTTTTGATCCCAGGGAAGAAGGTATCCGGTGAACCCGAAACCAATGGTGAGCAAGAGCAAGAAAACGCCGGAGGCCCAGGTCATCTCGCGGGGGAATTTGTAGGCGCCCATGTAGAAGACGCGCAGCATGTGCAGGAAGACAAGCAGCACCATCGCGCTCGCTCCCCAATGGTGCAGGCCCCGAATGAGCCAGCCAAAGGTAATGTCGTTCATGATGTACTGCACGCTGTCGTATGCGTGATCGGGCGTGGGCACATAATAAACGGTGAGCAGTATCCCGGTCACGAACTGCATGGTGGCTACAAAGAGAGAAGCGCTCCCCAAGGTGTAGAGCCAGTTAACTTTGGGTATCTTGCGCAGGAAGATCGCCTGCCAGATCGCACCGGTTCCGGCCCGTTCATCAATCCAATTGCCTACTTTCAGACCCATAATTGCTCAACCTCCCAAAATGTACAGTTTGCCCTCTTCCACCTTGCTCTGGAACCGATCCAGCGGGCGCGGTGGGGGGCCGGCGACGACATTCCCTTGTTTGTCAAATACAGCACCGTGACAAGGGCAGAAATAGGAGTTCTTGTCTGTATCCCAATGTACCCGACAGCCCAAGTGGGTACAGACGTTGGAAAGCACCGTAAATGATTTGCCGTCATCGGTCAGGGCGTACATCGTCTCCTCGGAGACGTTTTTCTCCCAGCCCACTTTGCGAACGATTTTCGCCTTGAACAGGGTCGGGACGCCGATTTTCACCTTGCGTATCGAACCTACCGATATCCACTTGTCGCCTTCCTTCTTCAAAGCAGGGGAGACGATGTAGCCGACGGCCGGAATCCCGACAACCAAGGCAATCAATCCCATTATGGCCCCGATGGCATAGGACAGGAATGTTCGGCGTGTACTTCCTTCTTCTTCGGTGATTGCGCCTTCTTCAGGGTGAACGACAGGTATGCGATCTATGAATCCTGTCGGTCGCCCCATTGGCGTGCTGGCATGTTTGGTCATACATTTCCTCCCTTATCAGATGTCAGTGATCAGTAATCCGTATCCGGTCGTCTCGGATACTACACTCCACGCTCTACGCCTCCCGCTCTATCCATTCTCGCAAGTGGTGGCGTTCGGCATAGGCCGCGGCCTCTGCCCGATTGGCCAACTGCAGCTTGCTGAGTATGCTGCTGACGTAATTGCGAACCGTCTTCTCGCTGAGAGAGAGTGATTGGGCAATGGCCCGGTTTGTCATTCCCTCGCAAAGAAAGTGCAGGATGTGCAGTTCCTGCTCAGTCAGGCCGGCGAAGGCTGCATCGTGGCTTTTTTGCGTGACCTCGCGGAGCTTCTTAAACACGACCGGAATCAGCGACGGGTCGAGCAAAGATTCCCCGCGTCCCACGGCTTCGAGTGCCTGCACGAGCGCTTCGCTGCCGATCTGCTTGAGGATGTACCCGGATGCGCCGGCAGAGATAGCTTCCATCAGCAGGCCCTCATCGGCATAGGACGTCAACATCACGACGCGGCAATCCGGCAAAACATCCTTGATCTCGCGGCACGCTTCGATGCCGCTTCTGCCCGGAAGGCGAATGTCGAGCACAGCCACATTCGGGTGATACTGTTTTGCCGCCTCGACCGCCTCCTGCACCGTGGCCGCTTCTGCGACAACGGAAAACTGTGGGTGTCGTTGCAACAAAAATCGCAACCCCTCACGCACCACCTCATGGTCATCCACAATCAA
>CAYWAK010000225.1:0-4429 GCA_964455755.1 uncultured Ardenticatenales bacterium
CGAACAACGGCCGGCAGGTCTGGGCCATCCATGTACCGTTCGGGAAGGATTGTTATCAAAGTGGTAGTAGTTTACCACAAAGAGCATCAAACTGCAAGCCGGAAAAGTAGGGCAGACTGTTTCAATTTAGTAGGTGGTACTTGTTGACCGCTCTCAGATACACCGCAGAGACGCGGAGAACGCGGAGGAAGTCATGGAGATCAATCAGCACACAAAGGCCATCATTGGTTCGGCAATATGGGTTTGAAAGTTGACATGGGGAATCTCTTGCCCCTGTATATGCGCCTACGCTGTGACGTCGTCGAGCCGGGCCAGGAAAAGGGGCACGAGCATCTCCTCAGGGTGTAGCCCGCCATGCCGGCCGGCCAGCTTCGGCTCCTTGTCTTTGTCGTAGAGCATGTACTGCTCGCGAGCGAGCAAAATCAGGTCGCCGATGCGCGCAGCGGCCGGCGGAGCCGGCGGCCCGCCACCGAACAAGCCGCCCGCCAGCGCCTCCTCGGCGGAGAGCACAACAAACGCATCGCCCAATTCCCCCTCGATGTAGGCGCGCACGTCGTGAAGATGATTGGCGCGCACATAAAGGTAGGCCGCGCGCGGGTCGCCACAAGGTCGCATGATCAGATTTTGCGCCAGCTTCGGGTGGTCGCGCAAGTTGATGGATTGCGACACGGGCACGCGAATCTGTCCATGATCGGCGGTGATCAAGAGCAACGTCCCTGCCCGGTCCTCGGCCGACAATGGGCGCAAGAACTCGCGCTCGATGGAGTAGGCCAGGCTGCGCATTTCCGCAGCCCACTGCGCACTTTCCGGACCATAAATATGCAGCACAGTATCCACTCCGCCCCAATATGCCGTCAGGAACAGACGTTCGTTGCGGTGACGCTGCAACTGCTCGCGCAAGTTGACCCACAAGTCAGAGGAGAGGGCGTATCCAATCAAATCGTCCACTCCCCGGAAGTGCATCTTGGAAAGCCCGCTCTCCAGAATCGACCGGTGCAGCAAGGTGCGACTCGTAATGCCGTGGGGGGCCAACACCTGGCCCACCGAGGGAACGGCCAGTACGGTCTCCGGCTGCAACCCCCAATCCATCAGGACGGCGCTCCGTTTCGAATGGACCGGGCTGAGGGAAATCATATTGGCAACAACATCCCAGGGCTGGAGGAATAGCTGGTAGCCCATCAGACCATGGCGCGCCGGCGGCTGGCCGGTCCACAGGCTGGAGAGTGCGGCCGTGGTCGTGGAGGGGAACACGGACGTGACCGGCACCAAACGGTGGCGCCGGCCCAGATGGGCGAAAAGCGTGTCCGGCTCCTCATTCATCCAGCGCTGTAATTGCAAATATCCAACCGCATCAAGCACCAGCAGGACCACGCGACGGACTCCGGTCGAAAGGTCTGCCCATAGCCGGCGATCGAGGGGCGTCCAGCCGGCAATTTCTGCGCCAAGTATGGCAGCCACTGTGGGAACAACGTTAGAAAGACAGAGTCCATCGTAGTAAGGCATCACGAATGCGTCGCGTTGATCGATGGCCGAGAGGCCGGAGAGCTTGTGGCGATACAGACTTGCTTCGATGGCGTGTGCAAGGTTTTCCATGCCGGGTGTTCCTTTTGTACTCGTCCTCAACCCGGCAACGGATAGATCACGGCGCCCGGCGGGCACATTGCGGAAAGAAGCAGCGTCACTTGAAGATGTAATACGTTGCCCGTTTTTCGCCGATCTTTAGCAGCAGGCCGCGCTCGACCAGGTCGGCCAGATCGCGGCGGATTGTTTCCGCGCTGACCTCCGGGCAAAGGGATTGAAAGTCCCGATTCGTGATTCGTCCCCGTTCGGACAAGAATGCCAGGGCTTTCTCTTGCCGTTCGTTGAGCATGAGATGGGCCCAGCGGCTGCGCGTGACCTGCTCGGGCGTAAGGAGACGGTCCCCATGGCCATACAACGTGACGCGGAAGCCATTGGCCGTCTCATGAAAATCGGGGGGCGGGAGTCCGTCGTCCGTCATCAGGCGCACCATGCGATCTATGCCATATCCCAGCCGTTCGATGAAGCCCATGTCCGATAGCACCTGCACGATGACCTCGTTGCGAGAGAATCGCTCCTCCAGGATGTTACGCAACGTGACATGGCCGGCCAGACGACCGGGGCTATAGACCTCAATGCGGTCGCTGAACATCAGCAGCCGGGCTTCTTCGCCGCGAATGTTGTAATCGCGGTGCGCCACGGCGTTTACGATGGTCTCCCGAACGACGGCCTGCGGGTATTCCGTGTGCTCTTCCCGTTCCAGGCCGATGAGGCGGGCCCCGACGCGCATGTTGTCCAGCACAAAGGATTCGGCACGGCGGATTTGTTCCGGCAGGGTACCGACGATCTCTTCACGCAGAAACTGGTCGCCCATCTCTCGTCCCGGATAGCGGGCGATGAGAATGGAAGCAGTGCGCAGGAACTGCTGCGGGTCGCGACCAAACAGGAGAATGCCGGCGTACGTCGGGCGATTCTCGCGGGTTACACAGCCACGCCTGCGCAGCAGGTGAAGGGGGTCGTCCGAAACGCCGGACAGGGAGTCTGCGTAGGTTCGCACAGCATCTTCGTCCAGGTCGTCGAGGGTCGCGCCCGGAACCTCCTGGGATTCGATCTTGCTGGACGTGCGCTCCAGCAGCAATTGGCGCAGGGCCATCGTGGAGATGGTCTCGTTGGAACGCCCCCGCCGCGTCAGGTAGCGGCCCCGAAAGCGGTAGACGTGGGGCAGGCCGGCCGGAATGGTCACGAACAGGAGTTCACGGCCGTTCGTTTCTACAATTTCCGGAAGGGGGATGATGAGCGGCGGGATCGGCATCAGCGAGGCCTGGAGGACGGTCTCAATTGCTTCGGTCGGATTGATGATGCCGGTCGGTTTGGGGGGACGGCCGGAAACGCCCACCAGGATGCTGCCGCCACGGCCATTGGCCATGGCCACCATCGTTTCGGCAAGCCGCACTGCCCGTACCGGCGCCGGGTGGAATTCGATCTCTTCGTTCGGCCCGGTGTCGAGACACTGGGTGACAAACTCTTCTACCGCATTTGGCGGGTTTATTGTGCCCATGGTTTCGTAGAAATGACCTTGCTGATTTTCCATTCACAGTCCGTGCGGTCGGGAATGGAGACGCCCTTCAAGAGCAAGCGTACCTCACGCACGGGGTCTATGCTGCCGTCTTTGTGTACGGCGGCCACACGGGCCGTCACTTCCACCGGATCGTGCCTTTTTTCCAAATCGAGGTCCGGAGCGTATTGGATTCCCTTCACTTCAACGTGATCCAACTGGTCAAGTGGGACTTCCAGTCCATAGTTGGTGGTGCGTACCGACGGGTCCGCATCACTGGCGAGGTACGTGTTGGGTACTTCACTGTCTTTTCTGAGCGCCCGGTAGAAGGCCAGGACTGACTTCTCTGGATAGGGGGAGTCGCGGGGCGATGCCGGCGGCGCGAAAGCAAAATCGATTCTCCTCTGCGCGGGGGCAACGAGGCTCCGACCGTCCTCCTGCATGAAGCTCTTCAAGCCGTCACGGGTCGTTGGCACATATACCTCTTGGAAAGCAATCTGGCTGCGATTGAAGCCGGCAAGGTTCTTAACGATGACTTGCTCACCTTCGCCCAAGGTCACACCGGCATCGCCCCGAAATGTGCCCAGGAGGCGGTAGCCTTGCTGGCCGGGATATCGAGGGGTGCAGGGGTTTTGCGTATCATCGAACCACCGGAATATGGAGAGCGCGGTCACGAGACCATTGGCCACGCTGCTGACGATGAGCTCCGGCTGTTTGTTATCGCCCGTGAGAAAGTCTTTGGCTTCGGTCTGAACCTTGTCGGTACCCAGATAGTTGCGGTCGCCGGGGTCCAGGGGATAGGGCAGGATCGAGGGGGGGCGACAAGCGGTCACGTCATAAATCAGGCCGGCAATCGGCGCAAATTGCCGCTGGTTTGATTCGGCGGGGGGCAAATCGAAGCGGTAGAAGATAGCCCATTCAAGGTTCTTGTCGCCGTCTGCATCCAGCCGCTGGATGGATTGTACATCGAGATTCAAGTTCGAGAAGACGGGAGCAAAGTCCAGCAGGGGGGATTCCTCTGGTTTGGTGCGGGCAAAGGGGTTCTTTGGTACGCAGCCCACAAGCGTCGTCATCAAAAGAAAGGCCAAGACAAGGCTGCCACCAACGGCGACGTTTCGCCGGAGAGTGTTTATTCCAAAATCCAAACGCTTTGTCCTTCCCGCGATTTCCTGGCATAACCCGGCACAAATACGAGCGTATGCTCTGTAGTCGCTTGAGACATTCTTCACTCCCTATACTCAGTACTTGAGAAAACTGCTCTGTAGGGCAGGCTTTCTAGCCTGCCAGCGGCCGCCGGCAGTCTGGAGGCTGTTCCACGAGACAAATTCTCAGGTACTGATACTACTCTTTACACTT
>CAYWAK010000226.1:0-4409 GCA_964455755.1 uncultured Ardenticatenales bacterium
ATACTATACAAGGAAACAGGGATTCTGTCAAAACATATGGGTTTGTGGGGGCGTTGCCCTGAAGCTGCAGTCAGGGGCCTAAGACGAAAATAGCGCGGTCACCTGCGCAAAATCATTTGCCGGACGTGTTCACCTGCTTCTCTGCCTGGGCAAGATCGCGACTGGCGCCGATGCGCCGGAAGATAGCGATGGCTTGCTGCAAATGGTCCAACGCTTCCGCTTCCCGTTCCGGTTGTCTGTGACGCAGGGCGAGGGCAAACTGGTAGTGGCCCCGCCCCAGTTCCAAAGCGTTTTCTGTTTCGGCGAGGGTTTTCAGGCTCTTTTGGAAGTTGGTCTCGGCAACGGGCCAGTCACTGTCTGTGCCTGATGCCAACACCTGGCCATAAATGCGTTGGGCGATACCCTGGGACTCTGGATTGCCTGTTTCTTTGGAAATGTCCAAGATCATTTGGGCAAAATGCCTGGCCTCTTCCCACCGGTTTTGCGCCAACCGAACCTGGGCCAGCCACTTTCGGGCATCGAAGAGTGGCCCCTGTTCACCAAGTTCAGATAGCCACCGTTCCCCCCGTTCCAGGTGTTGGGCAGCCTCTTCCAGCTTACCATCACTGAAATACAGTTCCCCCAAGTTGGCGTGGCAGAAGGCAATGCCCGAAGTGTCCCCTACCTCTGTCCAGGTACTCAGTGCTTGTTGATAACATCCTTCGGCTGACGCATACTGTCCCTGGGTGTAATAGACGATCCCCAAATTGTTATAGGCTGTGGCAACGCCCCAGCGGTCGCCGATGCGCTTACGGATTTCCAGGCTTCGTTCCATGTAATCGGCGGCGGCATCATAGTCGCCTCGTGCCCAGTGTACGGCAGCGATGCGGTTATAGACGATGGCCACACCTTGCTGATCGCCCAGTTCTTCTTTCAATGCCAGGCTGTTCTGCAGGTAGGTGATGGAGCGTTCGTGCTCGCCGGTGAAGCGATAGATAGATCCCAGGTTGTCGTAGATGTGCGTGCGGGCCCGCCGGCTCTCTTCGCTGGTCTGTACCTGTTCGAGCGTTTGCAAGGCCTGGTCACATGCGGCCTTGGCTTCCTCATAGCGTCCTTGACGGGCAAAGACCCAGCCCCGGTCGTTGCCGATGCGCGCCAGTACGAGCGGGTCCCGCGATGGCCCCAGCGCCTCTTCCGCGCGGTCCAGTTCGGCCAGGGCCTGGTCGTAATTGGCCTGAAACTGACGTACGCGGGCGACCTTGCGGTGCAGTTCTGCGCAACTCGCCGGAGAGAGGTCTTCGTGTTCCAGCGCAAAGTGATACGCCTCGATGGCAGCATCGTACCGGCCGATCAGACGGTACACGTCGCCCAGGGCCTCGGTCGTGCTGATCGCTACATCGGCAGGGGCCGCCTGGTAGCGGCGAATCAGTTCCAGGGCCCGCTCGAAATAGGTGATGGCCGCCTCGTTCGCGTAGGCTGCCTGGGCCCGTTCTCCGGCCTTGATGGCATACTCGGTCGCCTTGGGCCAGGCCCGGCCCAGGTAGTAGTGGTGGGCCAGAAAATCGTAACGCTCTAACAGACTGGCGGTGTAGGTGTCTTCCACGTAGTGTGCCACCTGGGCGTGCAAGTCTCGCCGGCGGGTATATGGCAGGCTTTCGTAGGTCACTTCCTGGATCATCGTATGCTTGAACGCATACGCCATCTCTGGCTCCGGATGGTCTAAAAGCGTGAGTCCCTGCGCACTCATTTGGTGCAGGCGATCCACAAGCTCGGCTCGCTGGCTGGCATGGGGATAAACGCCACGCAAGACATCCACGGGAAAGGTCTGCCCGATGACGGAAGCAACTTGCAAAACGCGCCGGTCGGCTTCGGGCAGACGGTCAATGCGGCTAATGACCATGCCGTGGATCGTGTCGGGGATGTTTATGTCTTCCCAGTTTGGATCGAGATGCCCCCGTCCTTCTTCGTCAATGTGTAGCGCGTCGTGGTCTACCAGAGCACGAACGATTTCCTCCAGAAAGAATGGGTTGCCTTGCGTCCTTTCTATCACCAGGCGTTCGAGGGGCGCGGGCACGGCCGAGGCGCCCAACATGGAGGCAACCAGGGAGAGGCTATCACCCGCCGGCAGGTCCGTCACCATCAGCTTCTTGCAGGGGGCAAACCGGTCCCATACTTCGGTGGCCGGCTCCGTCCGGTAGGCCCCGGCGATCAGGATGCGATGCGCGGAAATGGTACGCGCAACATACTGAATCAGGTCGCGGGACGTGCTGTCCAGCCACTGCAGGTCGTCAATGGCCAGGAGGAGGGGAGACTGGGCAGCAGCGTGCTCGATCAGGTGCAGAATCAGGTCAAACAATCGCTGGCGACGTGTCTTGGCATCCAGGTGGCGCGTGAAGTCATTCTCAGGGAGATTCAGGCCAACCAATGGATTCAGGAGCGGGGCCAGGCCTTGCCACGCAGGATCGAGTTGGCGCAGCGCATCGCGCACGCTGGCCGTCCGTTGCGCCGGCCCGTCTGCTTCGCTCAGGCCCATGTACGAGCGGAGAAGCACCCCCCAGGGAAGGTAGGGAACGTTCTGCCCGTAGGAAAGACAGGTGGTCTGCAGCACAGTGAAGCCGCGCTGCTCAGCCGCCTCGTGCAATGCTTCGAGCAGGCGGGTCTTGCCCACACCGACATCGCCGGCAAGAGCGATCATTTGTCCCTGACCGCTCTGTACCTGATCTACGGTTCTTTCCAGCTCTTTTAATTCGGGAACCCGGCCCACCAAAGCTGTTTGGCGGACGGTACGCGCCGTTTGCCTTTGCGTGCCGGTGACCAGATAGGTCTGTACCGGTGAGGCTTTTCCTTTCACGCGCACCGCAGGCTGTTCACGCACGATGAATTGACCGGCAAGTTTGCGGTAGGTTGCGGCACTGATCAGTATCTGGTTGTCTTTGGTTACACCTATCAGGCGAGCGGCCAGATTGACCTCATCGCCCATGATGGAGTATTCTTGACGGTGGCGGTCTCCTACGTTGCTGGCAAAGACGAATCCAGTGTTGATGCCGATTTGTTGGTGCAAGGGGGGGGGCAGAGCTCCCTGCATGTTGGCTTGTTCCCAGGTTTTCCGAATGGCTTGATTGGTCTTGGCCAGCGCTTCTTCCATCTCCAGCGCAGCCAGGACAGCCCGCTCCGCATCGTCTTCGTGTGCAATGGGAGCGCCGAAAAGGGCCATCAGACGATGTCCATGCAAAGAGGGATCCACTTTGTTGATGGTGCCGCCGTAGCGGTGTACGATCTTGTGGGCGGAGGTGAAATACGTGTTGAATATGTCTGTCATCATTTGGGGATCCCGGTGGATCAGCGCGGAGACGACGGGGTTCCATGAGACAACATCGGCAAAAAGGGCCGTCACCAGGCGATGTTCGCCGGCCATCTGTGGATTTTGTGGATCGACAATCAATCTGTCCAAAAGGCCGTAGGGCAAATAGGGAGCCAGCGTTTCGATTTTGCGGACCAACACCCCGATTTCATCCGGCGAGTGCGGCGGCAAGGGTTGTGCCGGTGAAGGCGTCGGGGCGGGCGTTCTGGCCACAATGTCTAACGCCGAGGGCCGGAGCGGATAGAATCCCGCTCGCGGCGATACGTCCTGGGTGGCGGAGGCGACGGCCCGGAAGGTTGGCTCGTCCAGTACGAGTTCGGCGGCCTGGGCGATGTTCTCGGCCTGGGTCATTGCGCGCACGGCTTGCCCCATTACCACGTACTCCATCCTTTTGCGTGTGCCGACGTGAGCGGTGAAAATGTCACCCGTGCTTACGCCCATCTTGACCTGCAACGAGAACTCACCCTGGGAGGTCTGCACGTGTGCAAAGGTTTTCATCGCCTCTTGCATGGCAACGGCCGCGCGGACGGCGCGCCACGTGTGGTCCTCTTCCGTGAAGAGCAGGATCATGGCGTCGCCGGCGAATTTGATCAGGAAGCCGCATTCCCGGTCACTCGATTCAATCATGTGTGTGAAGTAGCGGTTGACAATGCCGGTGATCTCTTCCGCTCCCTCACGTCCCAGCCGGGCAATGTGTTCGGAGAGCGCGGTAAAACCGGTGATGTCCGCCATGAGCAGTGTGCCGGCGGTGGTCTGGCCGCGCACGTGGCCGGGCATCGGGTCGGCCAGCACCTCGTTGACCACCTGGCGGGGAAGGTAGGTGGCCATGGTTTGCAACAACTGGTGGAGGTGTTCGTGAACCTGCGTCAGTTCTGCGGAAGGCAAGGCCTGCACGTCGGGCGGCAGATTTCGCGAGAGCCACGGCGGAAGATAGGGCTGCAACTGCTCGCCGCGTATGCCTTTTCCGGGAGGTGAAGTGCTTGCCATCATGAAACTATTATACCAGCTTTCGCCATCCTTGACAAAGCCGTCGCACGGTGCGTAGTGTATCCCTTGTGGTTGAAATTGT
>CAYWAK010000227.1:0-4394 GCA_964455755.1 uncultured Ardenticatenales bacterium
GGCTGATTTGGTTCGGCTCCATGATCATTCCTCTGCGCTCTCGGCGTCTCTGCGGTAAGCGCCAGATGTGGCAAACAGCTACCTTCTGGGTATGACCAGCTCGAAAATCGCAAAGTCCAGCACTTCGTCATGCACATAGCCGGCCACTTCCAGAAGCTGTGGCCAGGGCGAACCCTCCGGCACAAAAGCCAATACCTCGCGGTCCGGGGTGGTCGTTGCTTGCTTGCGCAGGGCGCGCAGCAAATCGGCGACCGGCTCTTGTTCCCCGTCCAGCAACCCGATCCACAGGCGACCCCGTTCCGCCAGGAAATCGTGGGCATGTGGCGTCAGGGCGACCGCAGCCAGGGAGCGGTCTGCGCGGCGATAGCCGGCCACTTCACCGGCACGCAAGTGCCCGGCGAGGCGGCCGGGCGTCAACACCGGCCATCTCCAGCCGATGGCGTACAGCCGGTGACCGGCGGCGAACACCGCGGAGCGTTCCAGCAAAGCCATCACTGCCGGCCCATCGTCCGGCCCCAGCGTTTGCGGGTGCGGGGCCGTGACCGTTTCATCTGCCTTCCCTCGGAAACAGAGCGTAGTCGCCACGCGACGAAAGTTTGATCTGGCCATGATGTGATGCACGGCCACATTGTGTGTGCCGGTCGCCAGGCGCAGCACACGGGGCCGCAGGCGGGCCAGGTATTGGCGTTGGCCGGCCATGTAGGCATTGGCCACACCCGACTTGCGCACCTCCGGCGCAACCCGCAACCCTTCCAGCCAAATCTCACCCGCAGCGAGTTCGGTTACCTTGCCAATGGCCACCGGCTTGCCGTGCCATTCGCCTACCAGAAAGGCCCCCCTCTTGTCGGCGAGCCACTGATCCCAAACGTTGGCGATGTAATCGCCGAACTCGTCCCACGTATGCTCGCAAAAGGCCAACACCGCTTTTTTGTCTTCCGCTCGCGCCGGCCTTACGACAAATCCTTCCATACGCAGCTCACTCCTTTATTCGCCCATTCACGTTTGCCCGCTTTGCCCGTGACCTAGTACGCGGCCAATCGCCGTGCGGTCTCTGCGATCTTCGCCGCGTCGGGACGGTAGAAATCCTCCAGCGGCGGGCTATAGGGCACGGGCGTATCGGGCGCGGTAACCCGCAGCACCGGCCCGTCCAGATACTCGAAGGCCCGCTCGGCGATGAGGGACGCCAATTCCGCGCCAAAGCCGGCCGTGCGGCTCGCTTCGTGGGTGATGAGCACTTTGCCCGTCTTTCGTGCGCTGGCCAACACGGCTTCCTCGTCCAGGGGCACCAGCGTGCGCAGGTCCAGCACCTCCGCATCGATCCCTTCTTGCGCAAGTACCTCGGCCGCCGCCAGCGCTTCATGCACCATCGCCCCGTACGCCAACAGGCTCAAGTCGTTACCCTCGCGCCGCACCGCGGCCTTTCCAAAGGGCACGGTATAGTCCTCTGCCGGTATATCCTCTTTGATTCGCCGGTAGAGGTACTTGTTTTCCAGATAGATCACCGGGTTGGGGTCACGAATGGCCGATTTCAGCAGCCCCTTGGCGTCATAAGCCGTGGCGGGCACGACGACCCGCAGGCCGGGCGCATGGCAAAACCACGCTTCCGGATTCTGCGAATGGAACGGCCCCGCGCGCACACCGCCACCGGCCGGCGCGCGAATGACAATCGGCACCGGAGCTTGCCAGCGATAGTAGCTGGTGCCGGCCACATTGACGATCTGGTCGAAGGCACAGGCCATAAAATCGGCAAACTGGATCTCGGCGACCGGCCGCATGCCCATCATGGCCGAGCCGATGGCCGAGCCTGCGATGGCTATCTCGCACATCGGCGTGTCAATCACGCGGCGCGGGCCAAACGTCTCCAGCAATCCTTGCGTCACTTTGAACGCGCCGCCGTACACCCCGATGTCCTCACCGAGCAAGAAGACCCGTTCGTCACGGTGCATTTCCTCTTCCAGGGCCTGACGGATGGCCTCCAGGTATGTCACTTCCATGATTGTCACCTCCAATTCTGTGGCCTGCGGCGTAATCTGCCAAACCTTGTGCGCGATACGCCGGCGGCAACATGCGCTATTCGCAGAACACGCCTTCGAGGGCTTCGCGCCCTTCGGGGAAGGGGCTCTTTTCGGCGAAAGTTGTGGCGTCATCCACGGTGGCGGCGACGCGCGTGGCGATCTCGCCCGCCAGCTCATCGGAGAGCAGGCCCTGCTCTCGCAACGTCGCTTCAAAGCGGCGGATGGGGTCTTTTTCACGCCACGTTGCGAGCAATTCTTGCGGCACGTAAAAGGGGTCGTCGTGCGCCGCATGGCCACGCATGCGCATGGTCTTGGCCTCGATGAGCGTGGGGCCTTCGCCGCGCCGCGCCCGTTCCACCGCCTCGTGCGCCACCTCGTAAACGGCCAGGACATCATTGCCGTCCACCACAACGCCGGGGATGCCGTACCCTGCGGCGCGGTCGGCCAGATTCTCGATGGCAAACTGCTTCTTCGTTGGCGTGGAATAGGCAAACTGGTTGTTCTCACAGATGAAGACGGCCGGCGCCTTCAGCACCGAAGCAAAATTCAGCGTCTCGTGCGCCGCGCCTTCGCTGCTGGAGCCATCGCCGAAGAAGGCCAGCGCCACGCGCGGCTCCTGGCGTACCCAGAAAGCCATGGCCGCGCCCAACGTCAAGGGGAGTTGGTCGGGCAGGGGGCTGACGTAGCCGAGGATGCCGAGTTTCAGGTCACCCATGCCATGCGTGTTTCCGTCGCGTCCCCGGCTGGGAGCCGTGCGCCGGCCCAGGAACTGGGAGAGCACCTGCCGCGGCGTGATGCCGCGCACCAGGTAAGCGCCCAGGTCACGATGTAGCGGAGCCACCACGTCACCCGGCCCCAGGGCCCAGGCCGCGCCCACGGCAATGGCCTCGTGTCCCAGGCTGGAAAACGAGACACCCTCGATCTTCCCCTGTTTGAAAAGCAAATCAACGCGGTCGTCCACAGCGCGGGTCAGCAGCATATACTCATAGATTTTCAGCAACTCCTCATTGGATAAGGTCATAGCCGGAAACCTCCTTCCCCATGTGTTTACAAATAGTGCAACTTCCGTGCCGCATGACGCAATTCGTCGCGAAAATCAGGATGAGCGATGGCAATCAGCGACTGGGCCCGTTGGCGGATGGACTTGCCATACAGATCGGCGATGCCGTATTCGGTTACGATGTAGTGGACATCGTTTCTCGTAGTGGTCACGCCGGCCCCCGGCTTCAGCTCGGCAACGACGCGCGAAAACTTGCCGCCGCTGGCCGTGGAGGGCAGAGCGATTACCGGCACACCGCCCCGCGAACGCGCTGCCCCACGGATGAAATCAATCTGGCCGCCCACGCCGCTATAGAATTGGTGACCAATCGAATCGGCACATACCTGCCCGCTCAAATCAACTTCGATGGCCGAGTTGATGGCCACCATGCGGTCGTTCTGGCTGATCACGAAGGGGTCATTGACATAGCCGGTGGGATGCATTTCCACGATGGGGTTGTTGTCTACAAATTCGTACAGCCTCTGCGAGCCGAGCAGGAAACCGGCGACGATCTTGCCGCGGTGCAGCGTCTTGCGTTCGTTGGTGATGACGCCCGCTTCGACCAGGTCTATCACCCCATCGGAGAACATTTCCGTGTGAACGCCCAGATCATTCTTATCGTACAGCGCACGCAGGACGCCGTCGGGAATACCGCCGATGCCCATCTGCAGAGTGGCCCCATCGGGAATCAGAGCGGCCACCTGCTCGCCGATGCGCAACTGCAGCTCCGTCGCCTCGCCCTGTGGCAATTCGACCAGCGGGCGGTTCACCGGCACGGCGTAATCGAGCTTGCTGACGTGGATGAAACTATCACCCAGCGTGCGGGGCATGCGCTCGTTGACTTCGGCGACCACGATGCGCGCGGCCTCGGCGGCCGGTTTGGTGATCCCCACCTCCACACCGAAGGAGCAGAAGCCATGCTCATCAGGAGGCGAGACTTGCACGAGGGCCACATCCAACGCCAGCGGCGCGCCCCGGCGAAAAAAGGCCGGGATTTCCGAAAGGAACACCGGTGTAAAATCGGCGCGGCCTTCATTGATGGCCCGGCGCATGTTGGGGCCGATGAAAAGCACGTTCGTGCGGATGTGTCCTGCCATGTCTGGAGCCATGTACGGCGCGTCCCCGAAGGTGAGGACATGGACCAGCTCCAGATCGGTGAGTTCGTGCGCCCGCCGCGCCAGGGCCTGCACCAGCGTTTCCGGCATGCTGCAGTTGCCGGTCATGAAGATACGCTGGGCCGACTGGACAACCTGCAACGCCTCATCGGCGGTGACAATGCGTTCGTGGTAGGTCTTTTCCCAGGAGAAACTCATGGCTCGTTCCCCCCTTCGTCGGAGCGC
>CAYWAK010000228.1:0-4378 GCA_964455755.1 uncultured Ardenticatenales bacterium
TGTGGCTTTTGCTCCAATGCCAAAAAGGCTAACCACAGTGACCAAGAGGTTCAACTCCTCGGAGAAGTTGAACTTCTGAGCAATTCCTGGTCGTCGCCTCGGGCCACGACGGTCATGCCCAGGTTATAGGCCGCCAGCCACGCGGCCAGGGCGACCACAGCGCTCCCAACCTGCGCGACAACCGCCAGTCGCACCACGGACCCGGTGACAGCGCCCACGACGCCCACGTTCCACAAGCCCAACACCACCAGGCCAAGCCGCTCGCTCAACAGATCGTTCGGCAAGGGGACTTGCTCTAATCCCAGGCGACGGCCAAAGCGCACGTGCCACACCAACAAGGGGACGATCTTGTGCGCCATGCCGATCACCACCAAACTCACCCAGCCGCCAATCGCCAGGTAGCCGTAGGCGATGGCCCACCGTTCGGCCGGCAAGCGGGCGAGCAGGCCTACGCCGGTGGCCGCCGCAGCCAGCAGATAGACGAGCGAAGCCAGCATGTAGCGCAGGCCGATGTCCATGCGCCGGCGCATACGCCGCCGGATAATGCGCACCATATCCCAGACGTACAGGGCCAACCCCACCAAAATCGGCAGGGCAGCCAGCGCGCTGGCCCACGGAGCTGCATCCATCAGCACAGCTACGGCCAAGGCCAGCAACCCCACGTTCAACAGAATCAGCACCAACCGCGCCGGACGCTCGCTGTAGCCGTGGGCCAGTCCGAACATGGGCACCAACTGGTACGATACACCGACAATCAGCAAGGTCAACCAGCCGATCGCGCCCAGGTGGGCATGCACAACCAGCAGCCGGCCCATCGCCGGCCCCAGGAATCCGAACCGAAAGTTGAGGGCCATGGTCAAACCCAGGACGACCGTCAGGGCCAGGTAACCCAACGCGAAGGCCACGTACACGCCTTTCAGGTTCCAGGCCGTGACCCGTCGCAGGGTGCCGGCCATGGCCACCAGAAAAATCACCAGCGCCGCAACGACCAGCGTGCCGCCAACGATCAGCCAGGGCACACGGAACGTCCAGAGGCCGGCGGCCAGTGTCGCCGTGCCCCCTGCCAATCCACCCAGCACAAATGGCCCGCTCGCTTCGCCCCACAAAGCCACTTGCTGGATCACCGGCAGCATTTGGTATAGCACCCCCACGGCCAGGATCGTCACCCAACCGAGCAGGGTCAGGTGGACGAAGGCCAGCAGGTGCGGCGACATCCACGATTCGAGCAGGAGGGGAGCTTCCAGAGCCAGGCCGCTGCTCGCGATCAACAGGGCGGCCATCCCCGCCCCCATCATGCGCAGGGCCAGCGAGGGCGTTGTGGGGCGTATGCCGGCCATCCCCGGCGCTGCAATCACGTTTGCAGCGCCTCCACCTTTCGGGCGACCTCGGCCAGCCCTTCTTCGCCCAGAAAGCGGCGGGCCATCGGATAGAGGATGTTGTCCTCCTTGCTGATGTGGTTGCGCAAGAGTTGCACGATGCCCAGCGCCGTCTGGGAGAGATTCGTGCGGTCTGGCGACGGCTCGGCTAACGCGGCCACCAACCGGTCGTTGAGGGTCCACAGCTCGCGGTGTTCGGCCAGCATTACATCCACAGGCCCGCCCGGGCTGGGCAGGAACGGAGCCAGTGCCGGAAATAGCACTACCTCTTCTTTCTCGTTGTGTCCGCGGATCTCGCCGTTGATGAACGAAATAGCCTGGCCCATCGCTTCCCTCGTCGCGGGTGACAAGCCTTCTGCAGCCACCTGCCGCGCATCCTTTTCCAGGCGGTCGAGGGCCGCCAACCCTTCCTGATGTTCGTGCATCAATTGCTCAATTGGATCGGTCATGGATTTTCCTTTCGTCAGATGTTGCGTTGGAACGTTGGCACGTTCCACACCGTTCATCGTTTTCGTATCACCACCTTTGCTTCGCCATCGGGCAGGTCCTCGGTATGCACGGAAAAGCCGCGCTCATCCAGGATCGGATACAGGTGCATGGGACGATGCGGCATCGTCGCCACCAGGATATCGTCCGGCCCCATCTCGGCGAGCGCGTTCATGATGCGCACCAACGGCTGGGGCGGCTCCAGGCCGCGATTGTCCATCTCGGTGACTCGCCCTTCGCGCGGCGGCGATTCAGCAGCCGGCTCCGCTGCCGGTACATCGCCGGCATCCCGCCGGATGAAGAATACCTCCCAGTCCTCCGACCCAACCTGCCGTCCCCAGCCGTCAAAGCCGAGCTTTCCCAACACCTCGTAGAGCGGCACCGGATCGAACGTGTTTTGCAACAGCAAGATGTCGCCCGGTTCGATCTGGCGAACCGCGTCCATAATCTTGTGGAACGGTTCTTGCCCCTTGCGCTGGTCGTCGCGCACATCAAGGCTCATTGTGACGCGTGAAGCGTCAAGCCATAAAGGATGCGACGGCTCTTCACTACAGTAATTTTTTTCCATCAGTCCTCCTTACGGGGTAACATCCTGTGCCAACATCGCCTTGCCAAACTGCACGATGCTCGATCTCGCCGGCTCCATACCCCCCTCTTCGATTATGCGCACCGCCTCCGCCAGACGAGAAGGGTCATCGCCCAACGCAATGCGCAGCACAAACTCGCGGCCATAGCCCAGGCCCAGCTTCCGTTGCCAGGCGACAATAGCCCCCCAGCCGGTCTCCTCTGCCAGGTGCTCCATCGTGCGCCGGATCGCCTTGCGGAACGCGCCGTAGCGGGCCTTGCCCTTGTTGAAGGCAAAGACTGCCTGCCAGCCGCCTTCGTCACCGGGCAGGGCGAGCACTTGGTCGTACGTCCCGAAGGCAAGCGGGCCGTGCTGCTTGATGTGCACGCCATGGGGTGGGGCATATATCCCCAGCACATTGCGCACAATATGCTCCAGCACATCGTAGTTGCCGGAGCCTTCGAACACGAAAACCGATTCTTCGATCTCCGGCGCTTCCGCACTTGAGTCCATCTTCATTGTGCCCAGGTATTTCCGGCCGCTGGCCAGCCACGTCTCCAGGTCCGGGCGATGGAGGGAGAAAGCGACCTCACGCCAGGAGAGCGGCCCCAATCTGGCCCGGCCGGCGTCCTGCAAGCGGTCCGACATCTCGGCCCAGCGCTGCCCCACCAGGTCGTACAGCTCGAAGAGCGTGGCGCGGTAGGCTGCGGTCTCGATTTCCGGCTTGCGTTGATGCAGAACCGTGTAGGCAATCGTCGGCTTTGCAATTCCCAAAGTCTCGTACATGGTTTCCTCCTCTTTTGGCCTTATCATCCGTCACGTAGGGGTTGCTGCCCCTTCCCTCTTTCCGAAGTCGCTCCCACCACGATCAAATCGGGGGACGTCTGCGGGTCAAACGGCCGGCCGTCGAAGGCTCCGAGCACCTTTTCGACGGTCACGCCCAAATCCGCCAGCAAGGCGAGCAAGTCGTCGCGAAAAACAGGTCGCTGCGGCGTGCTGCCGACGTCCACTTGCCACGAGCCATCCCCCTGCTGCTCGAAGAGGGCGATGTGAAAAGTCAGCCGGGCGCGGCCATAGTCAGCGAAGCGCCAAATCAGCACCTGCCGGCCATCCACCCGGCCGCTGTTCACGCCGAAAAAGCGCGGGCGTGTCTGCCAGCGGAGGTCATAGTTTAACGTGTGCAGCACCAGCTTCCCACCCGGACGCAGGCAACGGGTCAGACCGGACAGGCCGGCACGCAAGGCACGTTTGGTCAGCAGGTGGGGCAGCGAGTTTCCCACACAGAGGGCTACGTCCACCGGCGAGACGATCTTGCGCGGCAATTGCCCGAGCGAAGACACCACGAAGCGCGTGCGGGCAGCAACCGCGCTCTTTTGCTGCGCGGCCTGCTTTCGTGCCGCATCAATCATGCGCGCGCTGATGTCGGCTCCGATCACGTCATAGCCCCAGCCCGCAAACGTCAAAGCGTGCCCGCCTGTGCCGCAGGCTGCGTCCAGCACGATGTGCGCGTTGCTTTCGGCCAGGAGTCGTCGCCAGAATGGGCCTTCAAAGGCCAGCCGTGAGTCCCAGTCGTTCATCACGTCGTAATAGCGCGCCAGGCGGTCGTAGAAATCGCTTGTCTGCCGGATGCCGGTCATGTTCCTGCCTCCGGAAACCCTGTCTTCGTCTTCCGCGCCGCTTCGTCCAGCGCCTGCGTGAGCAGATGAAGGTCTACGTGATATGCGGCGGCCCCATCCTTCACCGACTCGAAACGGGCCATGGAACAGCCATAGCAATCCATGCCAAACTGCAAAAACACGGACACCGTTTCCGGGTATCGCCTCATCACGTCGTCAATGATCATCCTGGTGTCAATCAACCGATTTCCGCTCCTCGTAGGCACGTGTCCATCTTTTGCCATTATCAGTACTTGAGAAAACTGCTCTGTAGGGCAGGCTTTCTAGCCTGCCAG
>CAYWAK010000229.1:0-4351 GCA_964455755.1 uncultured Ardenticatenales bacterium
TTCGAGCAGAGGAACGATTCACATGTTGCCACAAAGCCATGTTGCCTACACCTGGGGAGCCTTGAGTCTCCTGCAACGGCGCGTACCTGCCCTCCGACGGGTAGACTATCGCCTGGTTGCCATAGCAGCGATGCTCCCAGACATCATTGACAAACCGTTGGCCTGGGCCTATTTCTATCGCCGTTACCACGCGGCCGTGTTGTTTTCCCACACGCTGCTGGCCAATCTGACTGTGTTCGCCGTCACGTCGCGACGGTCTCGTGGAGTGCAGCCCTATGCGCTGGCCTTCATCGGCCACGCCATCATTGACCGTCTCTGGTTCTTCCCAGACACCTTTTTCTGGCCCCTTCGTGGCTGGCGATTCCACGAATGGAAAAAGGCTGGATCGGAGCAGACGGACATCCGGCGCGCATACCTGACCACCTTCACCCAGCGTCGCGATTTGTGGGGATGGGAGATGGGCGGCCTGCTCGTTTTCTTGTGGCTGGCTTTACGCCACCGCTTGTACCGGCCCGCCCGTCTCTGGCAGTTCCTGTCTACCGGCCAGATGCCGGAACATTAACAACTGGAAAAGAGTCTAGATTATATGAGAATACAATGTCTTTCCGTTGGCTTACTGCAAGTCAATTGCTACGTAGTGTGGGATTCGGAAACAAAAGAGGCGTTGGTCATTGATCCGGGCGGCGACGTGGAGCGTATCCTGGAATTCCTGAAGGCCAACGACCTGCGACTCGAACGCATCGTCAACACGCACAGCCATTTCGATCATGTCGGTGGCGTGCGTGTTCTGCAGGAGAAGACGGGTGCACCCTTCCTGATTCATCCGCGCGGACGGGCCCTTTTGGCCTCTGCGCAGGAACGGGCCGCACAGTTCCTGGGCATAGCCGTTGGTGAGCCGCCCATCCCCGACGCCTTTGTTGAGGATGGGGACGAGTTTCAGATTGGCCATGTCCCCTTCCTGGTGCGACACACACCCGGACATAGTCCCGGGGGAATCTGTTTGTTTGCGCACGACGCTGCCTTCACCGGAGACACGCTGTTCGCCGGCAGCATCGGCCGCTATGACATCCCCGGTAGCTCTCTGGACGAGCTGGTACAATCGTTGCGCTCTGTGCTCCTGCCTCTGCCGGATGACACCGTGATTTATCCCGGCCACGGCCCATCCAGCACGATGGCCGCAGAGCGTATGCACAACCCGTTCTTGAGAATGTTGATGCCGGACAGGTAAGCGCTCGCGACCTGCCGGCGCGCAGCCACGGGACAACGTCCGAGCGCGTGAGCCGGCCTGCTCTGTGCGGCTAAGGGAGGTGTACAAATGGAAAAGTTCGTGGTTTCCTCATTCTTGCTGGTGGTCATAACGACCCTGGTCGCCTGTTCGGCAACGGCGACCCCCACGCCCAGCCCCTTGCCGCCGCCCACGCCCACGCCTGCCCCTGAACCAACGGCCACGTCCCAACAAGCCGCTCCTCCGGCCCGCTTTGCGCCGTACCAACCGGTGGCCGTTCATGTCCGGCCAGATGTGCCCGCCTACGCCTTTGACCTTCAAGCGGTGGGCCAACGCAACCCACCGATTCCGCTCAGCCCGGAGGCCAGGAAAGCGCTGGAAAACAATGGCTTCGTGGTTTTGCCCGCTCACTATGAGCAGATCTACGAGATCTACAACCACGTCTCCAGCCGTGGCGACCCGGCCTTCATCACCACAGATGTTGCCCTGCACGCTTTTCACGTGCTGTACGATTACGCGCTCCGTTTCGCCGAAATCGAACATTTTGTCGCGGACTTGCAAGGCCTGGATAAGGCCATGCTGCAAGACGCCGAGCAACAGATGGAGACGAACACCGGCCCGGTGCGCGAGGCAGCACAGCGCAACGTAGCCTATTTCGCGGTCGCCCTCTCCCTGCTCGACGATTCGTATACCCCCCCGGCGGCGGTAAGCGGCCCGGTCGAGCAAGAACTGGCCCTGATCAAACGGCACGCCGGCTTTGCCCCGTCCCCGATTTTCGGCTATCCGGAAGATTACAGCCAATACGTTCCGCGCGGGCACTACACGCGGAACGAGACGTTTGGACGCTATTTTCGGGCCATGATGTGGCACGGGCGCCTCGGCTTTCGCCTGCAAACCCAAGACCCCAACGATGCGCGGCGCGAAACACGCCAGGCGATCCTGCTGAGCGATGCCTTGACCCGCGTCCAGGTGGGGGACGAACCGGCCGTGGACGTGTGGGACCGCATCTATGAACCGACGGTCTTCTTCGTGGGCCGCGCCGACGACCTCACCGTCCATGATTACGTGCCGCTGATCCGCAAGCTGTTCGGCCCACAATTGCAGCCGGCCGATTTGGCCGACTCTGGACGGCTGGATATGTTCATCGAGGAGGCGCGCAGCCTGCGTCCCCCCCGCATCGTCTCCAGTTTGGTCACGGACCGCGAAAACCCGGAAGAGGTCACGCAAGGCTTCCGCTTCATGGGCCAACGATTCGTGCCCGATTCTTACGTCTTTCAGCAGTTGGTCTACAATCGCGTCGGGCGTTACGAGGGAAACGGACAGCCCTTCACGCTGTCCACGTCCGAGGCCGGTCCGGTTCGCGGGCTGCCGCGTGGGCTGGACCTCCTGGCTGTTCTCGGCTCTCCGCGCGCCCTGCAAATCCTGCAGGAAGAAGGGGACACGGCCTATCAGGGCTATCCGCAGCAACTCGCCAAGCTGCAGGGCGAGTTTGCGGCCCTGCCCGATGAACAATGGACGGAGAACCTCTACTGGAACTGGCTGAACACGCTGCGCCCCTTGCTGGACGAGCCGAAGCAAGGATACCCCGCTTTCATGCAGAACAGCGCGTGGACCGATAAATCCTTGCACACCGCGCTCGGTTCCTGGGCCGAGCTGCGCCACGACACAATTCTCTACGCCAAGCAAAGTTACACGATGCGAGCGACCTCCATCATGCCCGAACCGCAAATGCCGCGCGGCTATGTGGAGCCGGAACCGGAAGTGTTCGCCCGCCTGGCCGCACTGGCCGGCCAAATGCGCCGCGGATTGGACCAACGGGGGCTGTTGAATGACGAATACCGCTCGAAGTTGCAGGGAGCCGAAGATTTGTTCCTGGCCTTGAAGACCATGGCCGAAAAGGAATTGCAAAACCAGCCCTTAACCGACGACGAATACCGGATGATAGATCACGTGGGCAGCCGGCTCAAAGCACTGACGACCTTTTCTGCCAACGTCCAGGGAAAGGTCGCCTCGGAAACAGACAACCGCATGGCCATCGTCGCCGATGTGCATACGGACACGAACATGGGTCGCGTCCTGGAAGAAGGCGTGGGCGATGCTTTTGTGATCTACGTGATTGTGCCGGTGGAGGGGCGGCCCGTGCTGGCCACCGGTGGCGTCGTTTCGTATTACGAGTTTACCCAACCGATGGACAACCGGCTAACCGACGAGGCGTGGCAAGCGATGCAGTCCAGACCGGAGAGCCCGGCCTGGACTGCCAGCTTCATCACGCGCTGAGTGTCGCTGCCTGCCCGATTTTAGAGCCAGCCCTGATCGCGCATGGCCTCGCTGAGCAGCGGGATTTCGAACTCGCGGCCCTGTGAAGCGAGAAGCGCGTAGTAGAAAATCATGACGGGCGGCAAGAGGAAGAGCGGCAAACTGATGCAGGCCAACAGCCACCCCAGGCAGGGAATCTGTACCAGCACCACATCCATGAGAGCGAGCGCCGCATAGAATACGACCGTGGCGCTCCATAGCCCCAGCGACTGTATGGCATGGGCCCGCTGGTAGCGGCGCTCTCGCATGTCCACCGACAGCAAGACGATGGCCGGCACCAGGAAACCAATGATGTAGCCCAGAAAGGCCACCAGCTTGTCCTGTTCCGTGATCACGTCTGCGCCGGCCGGTTCGGCGTATTCAGATTCGGACGCGGCCGCGCCCTCCCCGGATTCTTCCGCCGGCGTGGCGGCCTCTTCGCTTTCCAATTCGGCCGTCACCGTCTCCGACGAACCTTCCGGCTGTACGACATCGCTTGCGGGTGTCTCAGCCTCGGCGCCGGCTTCGGTTTCCACGGGGGGCGCATCCGCCGCATCTACAAGATTCTCCGCCACCTCGCTTGTTTCCGGCTGTTCCACCAATTCTTGGGATTCGTCCCCATCACCTGCCATAATTCACCTCCTGCGCAATATTTGTTTGTAATCCTATGTCACTATTCTTCGTTGATCCGTTGTAAATGCTATACGCGACAAGGCCCGCCAAGTTGCGGAAATCCATAGGCGAAAGGGCATGCGCAGCAAATGCCTGGGGAGAACAGCCCCGAATGAATTCGTGGCCTGCCACCCAAAACGCGCCCAGGCGCGTTGCCGG
>CAYWAK010000230.1:0-4348 GCA_964455755.1 uncultured Ardenticatenales bacterium
GCAGTGAGCAGGCTCCAAACCTGGCCGGCCTGCAGCAGATGGTCGGCAACCGGGCTGTGCAGCGTCTACTGGCGCAGCGCAGCGGCGAGGGCCCCGCTGAGATTGACGACCAGACGGCCGGCCGCATCAACCGGGCACGGGGCGGCGGACAGTCGCTGGACAGCGCCGTCCAGAAGCAGATGGGCGCTGCGACAGGCCATGACTTCGGCGGCGTGCGCGTGCACACCTCCCCGGAGTCCGACGACCTGAACCGGCAGCTCGGGGCCAAAGCTTTCACCACCGGCCAGGACGTCTTCTTCCGCGAAGGGGCCTACGACCCCCACTCCTCCGGTGGCCAGGAACTAATCGCCCACGAGCTGACGCACGTTGTGCAGCAAGGATCGGGGGCGGTGAGCAGCAACGGCGGAGGGATGACGGTCAACGCACCGGGCGACGCCTTCGAGCAAGAAGCAGATGCCGTCGCCCAGACTGTGGCCGGCCCGGGTGCTGGAGCCGATGTGCAGCGCCAGGAGGAAGAAGAAGATGTTCAGATGCAGCCGGAAGAGGAAGAGGAGGAGCTTCTCCAGCCGCAGATGGAGGAAGAAAAGGAAGAGGAATTGCAAGCATGAGCCAGCCGGCCGCTCGCCAGGGAGATATGACGGTTCACGGCGGTTCGATTGCCGTGGGCTTTCCGCAGGTGCTGATCGGCGGCCAACCGGCGGCCCGCGTCGGCGATATGCACGTCTGCCCGATGGTCACCCCCGGCACGCCACCGATACCGCACGTCGGCGGCCCGATTCTGCCGCCGGGGAGCGTCACCGTACTCATCGGCGGCCAGCCTGCGGCCCGCCAAGGGGACATGGCCATGTGCACCGGTCCGCCCGATAGCATAGCCGCCGGATGCCCGACTGTGTTGATTGGGGGGTAAAATACGTGCCAGGTGTCGGGTGTCAGGTATCAAGTAGAAGGGGGTTGGACTGCGCGATCAAATCCGACGGGCGGCAGTCTCTGCCATGACGAACATAGCGGAAAACCAAGGCTCTTATTGGTGGCTTGAAGCACTCAATCACGTGACACATGACACGTGACACGGAAGGTACACGATGATCAGTGATCTGGACGAAGTCTTGCGGAAATTGCTAATCCGCGAGCTTCCCATCAAGAACGGCGAAGTGGACATTGCCTTCGATCAGCCAAAACGGGAGTGGTCGTCGCGTATTTCGCGGCCTACGTTGAACCTGTTCCTGCACGATTTGCGGGAGAACAATACGCTGCGCCAGCCGGAATGGCAGATCAAGCGCAACAGTGATGGCACCGCTACGAAACGACGAACGCCGGTCAGAATAGATTTGCACTACGTGATCACTGCCTGGGCAGCCGATCCGGAAGACGAGCACCGTCTGCTGGCGCGTACGCTGATGGCCTTGTTCCGTATCCCGACGCTGCCCGAAGACCTCTTGCCGGAGAGTCTGCAGGACCAGCCGGTGTCGATCCCGGTCCGTGTTGCGCAGCGCGATGAATTGCGTTCGCCTGCCGATCTCTGGAGTGCGATGGACAATGAGCTGCGACCGGCGATCGCTTGTACCATTACCCTGGCCCTGAACCCGTATCAGGCCATCAGCGGCCCGCTGGTACAGACACGCGATCTGCGCGTTGGGCAAACGACTGAACCGGCGCAAGGCCGGTTGCCGGCCGAGGCCTCTGCCGGCGACCGCTTCTGGATGGTCGGTGGAACGGTGCGCGGCGCCGAGCTACTCGAGAATGTGCGTGTTGTTCTGGTCGAACGCGGGCAGGACGTGCCGGTTCAAGAAGACGCACGGTTCGTCGTCGGCAATCTGGAGGCCGGCCAGTACACGCTGGAAGTATCGGCAAAAGGTCACAAATCAAAACGTCACAAGATCACGGTTCCCGCAAAAAGTTATGACATCGAGCTTTAAATTCCGGGAGGAGGTGGTTGGTTATCGGAATACCTGATACGTGGAGAGGCAGTAGGCAGTAGGAGGATTGGAACGTGGAGCGTCGAGCGTGCAAACGTTTCAACGTGACAACGTGACACGCAGAACGCAATACTTCATGAGGAGGTTTGCAAATGGCAACAGCATATCTATCGCCGGGCGTTTACGTCGAAGAGGTAGATCGCGGTACCAAACCCATTGAAGGCGTGGGTACATCGGTAGCAGCCTTTGTTGGTTTCACCGAACGGGCCGAGGAGCCGGGAGGCAACGGATCGGGGCCGGCTTCACTTCTGAACAAGGCCACGCTGGTTACAAACTGGAATCAGTTTACCCAGAAGTTCGGCGGTTTTGTGGAGGGCGCGTTCTTGCCCCATGCGGTGTATGGCTATTTTGCCAATGGCGGCGGCCGGTGTTACGTGATCAGCGTTGCCACGCTGGCCACAAGCGATGACCCGGCATTGGCCAGCACCGCGAAGGCTGCCTTGCCGGCGGCCGGCGACCCCAAGTCCAGCAGCCTCTCGGTAGAGGCACGACAAGGGGGGCCGGCAGGAAACGAAATCGAGGTCACGATCAAGCACGAGGCTGCTCCTGCGCCTGCCGAGGGGGAGGAACAAGCCAAAGATTCTGGCGACGCCTTCACCCTGATTGTGAACCGCGGGGGGCGGCAGGCAGAGAACTTCGATGGCCTGACCTTTGGCGCCGGCGCGCGCAACGTGGAGACCGTTGTCAACGCACAGTCACAGTTGGTCCAGGTCAAGATGTTGCGCAAAGCAGGAAAGTTAGCCGAGCGCCGGCCGGCGGAGGGCAGCTATGCTCTGCAAGGAGGCGATATCAAGGCTTTGGCCATTCGCGCGCCGCAGTTCGAAGGGGATACCGCCAAGCGTGAAGGTCTCGGCGCATTAGAGGCCCTGGACGATGTGACCATGGTCGCCGTGCCCGATTTGATGAGCAGCTTCTTGCAGGGCGACATAGACCTGGACGGTGTCAAGGCGGTACAAACGGCCGTGGTCAACCACTGCGAACGGATGAAGTACCGCTTTGCAATCCTCGATGCGCCGCCGGACATGAGTCCCCAGCAGATTGGCGATTGGCGGCAGAAGCAGGCCGGCTACGACACAAAATTCGGCGCGCTGTACTATCCCTGGATTTCTACGCCAAATCCCTTGAGTGCGAGCGGTTCGAGCATATTGGTACCGCCGAGTGGGCATCTTGCGGGCATCTATGCGCGTACCGATTCCGAGCGTGGCGTGCACAAAGCGCCGGCCAACGAAGTGGTGCGGGGCGCGGTGGGGCTGGAGATCAACGTGACGAAGGGCGAGCAGGACGGGCTGAACCCCATCGGGGTCAACTGCATTCGGGCTTTCCCGGGTCGGGGAATCCGCGTTTGGGGTGCGAGAACGCTGTCGAGCGATCCGTCCTGGCGCTATGTCAATGTGCGCCGGCTCTTCAATTTCGTCGAGGCTTCCATCGAGGCGGGCACACAGTGGGTCGTGTTTGAGCCGAACGATCAGGATTTGTGGGCGCGAGTCCGCCGCGATGTGTCCGCGTTCCTGCGACTGGTTTGGCGTAGTGGTGCACTGTTCGGGACGACACCAGAGCAGGCTTTCTATGTCAAGTGTGATGAAGAGCTGAACCCGCCGGAAGTACGCGATGTCGGCCAACTGATCATCGAGGTGGGGATGTCGCCGGTCAAGCCGGCCGAGTTCGTCATCTTCCGCATCAGCCAGTGGGCCGGGCCGGACGCCGAGGCATAGGACGTGGAGCGTCACGCAGAGAGCGTGAAACGTAATACGCAGCACGCAACACGAAACGTGTGACTTAGACAAACAGGAGGTATGTATCATGGCAAACGGAAGGACCGATCCGCTTGTTGGTTTTCACTATGCCGTGGAGATTC
Organism: uncultured Ardenticatenales bacterium; assembly: GCA_964455755.1. Taxonomy (GTDB): domain Bacteria; phylum Chloroflexota; class Anaerolineae; order Ardenticatenales; family JAADHH01; genus JAADHH01. Next base: position 3,832 of record CAYWAK010000230.1, read on the forward strand.
AAGGCATGGTGAGCGGCTACTTCACCGAGTGTTCGGGGTTGGGCTCTGAGCATGAGGTCGTCGAGCACAAAGTTGTGGACAACGGCAAGGAAATCATCATGAAGATTCCTGGCCGGCTGAAGTGGGAAAACATCACCCTGAAGCGTGGCATCACCGATAACATGGACATCTGGGACTGGCGCAAGAAGGTCGAGGACGGGGATGTCGAATCGGCCCGCTCAAACGGCTCGATCGTCATGTTCGATGAACATCTGAGCGAGATTGCCCGCTGGAATTTCGAGAATGCGTGGCCCGTGAAGGTCAGTGGGCCACAGGTGAAGTCCGATTCAAATGAGATCGGGATTGAGGAGTTGGCCATTGCTCACGAAGGGCTGTGGCGCGTCAATTAGGGCAGTGGACAGATAGGGATAGAGAGGGCGTGGAGCGTGGCGAGCAAGCGTTGAAACGTTCAAACGCATTGGGGCAAAAGCCACACGTGGAGCAGCCTTTCCAGGCTGCTGACAGGCTCGAAAGCCTG
>CAYWAK010000231.1:0-4342 GCA_964455755.1 uncultured Ardenticatenales bacterium
TCCTGAAGCAAGTCTTTATTACGGAGGTAGAGCATGAAAGCCATTGAAGCCCAATCGTTGGTACGCAAGTTCGGTGACCTGGTGGCCGTAAACGAGGTCTCCTTCGAGGTGGAGCAGGGGGAGATATTCGGCTTCCTGGGCCCCAACGGCGCCGGCAAAACGACGACCATCAACATGCTGTGTACGCTTTTGCGGCCCACCGCCGGCACGGCCACAGTCAACGGCCATGATATCACCCGCAGGCAGGCCGACGTGCGCCAATCCATCGGCCTGGTCTTCCAGGACCCCAGCCTGGACGATAAACTGACCGCGATGGAGAATCTGCGTTTCCATGCCATGCTCTACGATGTCCCGCGCGACGATTTCGCACGTCGGGCATCGGAGGTGCTGGAGCTGGCCGAATTGACCGATCGGGCAGATGACCTGGTGCAGACTTTCTCCGGCGGCATGAAACGCCGGCTGGAGATCGCTCGCGGTCTCTTGCACCACCCCCGTGTGCTCTTCCTGGATGAGCCCACGCTGGGCCTGGACCCCCAAACCCGCCGCCATATCTGGGAATACGTGCTGGCCTTGCGGGAGCGCGAGGGGGTGACCATCTTCCTGACCACGCATTACATGGAAGAGGCGGAGAACGCCGACCGCATCGCCGTCATTGACCACGGCCAGATCGTGGCCCTCGATACCCCCGAAGCGTTGAAGGACATGGTGGGGGGTGACGTGGTACGGCTGCGTACCAGCGATAGCGAGCTGGCCATGTCCCGCCTGCAGGAAGCGTTCGACAGCGAGGTGCGCCGCGACGCGCAGACCCTCATCCTGGAGCTGCCTCACGGCGATCAGGCCATCCCGAAAATCGTGCAGGTGTTGAGTAACGGTACCGGCCCGGTCATTGACGTTTTGAGCATCAACATGCGCCGCCCGACGTTGGAGGACGTGTTCATCAAATTGACCGGCCACGCCATCCGTGAGGGAGAGGGCGGGACCAAGGACCGTATGCGGCTGCATTCGCGCATGTGGCGCCCGTCCCGTCGCTGATTGGGGAACATAGTGAACCCACAGATTGCACGGATTTGAAAAACCAAGAAGAATCTGTGAAATCTGCGGTTGATCCGTTTGGTTCCGGCTTGGCCGCGTTAGGAGGAGCAACATGGAACAATTACGACGCAATTTGAAAGGCATCTACACCATCTGGTATCGGGATGTGCTGCGGTTTGTACGGGACCGCACGCGCATCGTCGCTTCGCTGGGTCAACCGCTGCTGTTCCTGTTCGTCTTCGGCGGTGGACTGGCGCCGGCCATGTCCGGGCTGGGGGGTGGCCAAATCGATTTCTCCTCGTTTCTCTTCCCCGGCATTATCGCCATGGCCGTGCTCTTCACAGCCATCTTCTCCGCCGTCTCCATCGTCTGGGATCGAGAGTTCGGCTTCCTGAAAGAGGTGCTGGTCGCTCCGGTTTCGCGAACGGCGGTGGCCTTGGGGAAAGTGGCCGGGGGCAGCACGGTAGCCATGCTTCAGGGCCTGATCATCCTGCTGCTGGCACCGCTGGTTGGCGTCAGTCTGAGCCTGCCCCAGATCGTGGTACTCATCGCGCTGATTCTGCTGACGGCGGCCACCATGACCTCGTTGGGCGTGATGATCGCGGCCCGCATGCGTTCCATGGAAGGCTTCCAGATGATGATGAACTTCGTGCTGATGCCGATGTTCTTCCTCAGCGGCGCGCTCTTCCCGCTGCGCGGCGTACCCTTGTGGATGGAGTGGCTGGCCAAAGTCAATCCCATGACCTACGGCGTGGACCCCATCCGCCAGGTCGCGCTGCAAGGCACGGTGCCGGACTTCGCCATGGACATGCTCCGCCTGCATCCCATTGCCCTGGACGTGGCCATCCTGGCTGCCTTCTGGCTGGCCATGCTGGTGCCGGCGGTGTGGATGTTCGGACGGTCGGATTAGGGTCTTTCAGGAAATTATGCTATGAACTTTGACGAACGAATTGAGCGTATCCAGACCCTGGCTACCGCACTGCGTGGGCAACGGGAGACTTTTGTGCGCACAACGGTGCGCGACCTGGGCTTCACCGTGCGCGACTGCCAACGGGAGTTTGACCTCACGCTGGAGCGGCTCGGCGCATTCCGCGAAACGAAACCGCTGCTGGCGAACCGCGAACCGTTGTGCCAGTCTCCCGACGACGAAATCGCCCTGCTGTTGCCCTACGACGGCAGCGCCTGGTTGAGCATCGCCATCCTTTCTATCTGGCTGGTGGGCAACCGCGTGCGGGTGAAGTTCTCGTCAAAAGGCTCGAACATCGCCCGCCTTACCGAGAAATTGTATCGCCCCCTCTTTGGCGATGATGTGCGCTTCGAGTACCGGCCGGGTACCGAGTTCATGCGCTGGGCGCTGGCCGCCCCGCAGGTCCGCGCCATCATCATTTTCGGCGCCGACCGTCACATCTGGCCCTATCGCGAGACGGTGCAGCGCTCTGGCAAGAAGCTCGTCTTCGAGGGGCCGGGCAACGATCCGTTTATCGTCTTCGACGACGCCGACCTGGACGCGGCGTTGGACGACTTGGTGGATGGCAAGTACCGCTACAGTGGCCAGACCTGCACCGCGCCGGAGCGGATTCTCGTGCAAGCCGGCATCTACGAGCGCTTCCTGCGCCGCTTCGTCGAACGCACCCAGGCTCTGCGCCTTGGCGACCCCGGCGACCCCGGAACGGACATCACGCCGCTGGCCAGCTCGCTGGCCGTGGAGAACATCCGCGCCTTGCTGGCGGACGCCGTCGCGGCGGACGGACGCATTCTGTGCGGCGGGCACGTCACGGGCATGTTGGTGGAGCCGACCGTCGTCGCCGAGGCCACGCCGGTCATGCGCGGCATGCAGGAGGAGAGCTTCGGGCCGGTGAGTTACGTGGCCCGCTTTGAGACGCCCGACGAAGCCCTGGCCCTGGCGCGGGAAAATCGCTACGGCCTGCGTGCCACTGTCTGGGGTGGGACCGACGCTGCCGCCGTGGCCCGAGCCTTGAAGGGGGCCGACTACATGGAGGAGGTGCCGGAGATCGTCTTCGGCCGCTTCGGGACGGTGAGCCTGAACGAGCCGCGCAGCCAATCGTGGCGTCGCGCGCTCATCACCCGGGCCATCGGCGGCTACGGCTACTCCGGCTGGGCGTGGGAAACCCGCGATGGCCGTTTCGTACTCCGCCAAGGGCCGAAGCTGATGAGCGTGGAAACGTCGGTCGGCACGTAGCTTGATTATGAGAGCTGAAGGAGAGAGAGCATGAGCAAATCTACTTTTACCGTTCCCCCTGAGGACCGCTACTTCGAAGATTACGTGGTCGGCTCGACGCACGAGTACGGGCCGATCGTCGTCGAACAGGACGAAATCCTGTCGTTCGCTCGCCGGTTCGACCCGCAAGTGTTCCACACGGACCCGGAACTTGCCAAGGAGACCATGTTTGGCGGCCTGATCGCCAGCGGCTGGCACACCTGTGGCCTGATGATGCGGCTCGTCGTTGACAACTATCTCTCGACGGTGGCGAGCCTGGGTTCGCCCGGCGTGGACGAGGTGCGTTGGAAGGTTCCGGTGCGTCCTGGCGATGCGTTGTCCGTGCGCGTGACCGTTCTGGAATCCAGGCGGTCGCGGTCCAAGCCGGATCGCGGTATAGTGAACTCGTTTATCGAGGTGCTGAACCAGAGGGACGAGGTGGTGATGACCATGAAGGCCGTGAACCTTCTATTCTGCCGGCCAGACGGGCCATAAAATCAACCGTGAACGGCGAATGACGTGTTGACGAAATATTTAAGTCAGGTCGCCCGCGGAAAAGCTGTCGGGCAGGAGATCCGCCAGCGTCGCCTGACGCGCATGACCCCGTTCGTCCGCCATGATTACGACCAGCGTGCCCACGTCAAACTCCCGCAAAACCTGCCGGCACGCGCCACAGGGGGACGCCCCGTTCTCCGTGACGACGGCCAGCGCCTGGAAATCTTGCTCTCCGTCGGCCACAGCGTGAAACACGGCGACACGTTCGGCACACATGGCATGGCCGTACGAAGCGTTCTCCACGTTGGCGCCGGTATAGACTTTTCCAGTTGTTGTCAGCAAGGCTGCACCCACAGCGTATCGCGAGTACGGCGCATACGCCTGCTCGCGTGCCTCTCCGGCTGCTTTGATCAACTGTTCGTATTCCGTTTTTTCTGTCATGGAATGGACCCCCTTTGTCAGACGCCAGTCACCATGAGCGTATGCGCGCCAACGTGACACCTGATACGTACTTGTTTACCGCTCTCAGATACACCGCAGAGACGCGGAGGAAGTCATGGAGATCAATCAGCTCACAAAGGCCATCATTGGTTCGGC
>CAYWAK010000232.1:0-4315 GCA_964455755.1 uncultured Ardenticatenales bacterium
CTACCGCTGAAGGATTGGCGCCGTCATGTACTAGCCGGCCACCTCTTCCGGGGTAGCAAAGCGGTAGCCGACACCTCGCACAGTTTGCACATATTGCGGCTTGCTCGGTGTATCTTCGATCTTCTCGCGGAGCCTGCGGATGTGCACGTCCAGAGTCCGCGTATCGCCTATCCAATCCGTGTCCCAAACCGCGTCAATTATCTCATTACGGGGAATAACGCGGCCGGCGCGTTCCATGAAGAGACGCAAGAGGTCATACTCTTTGCGGGTCAGCTCGACTTCCTGGCCATGTCGTAAGACGCGGTGGCTTGCTTGATCCAGCGATAGGGCGCCGATGGTCAACGTCTCCTCCGTTGCCGGTTCCACGTAGCTGGCCCGGCGCAATGCGGCGCGGATGCGGGCCAACAGTTCGCGGAAACTGAAGGGCTTGACCAGATAGTCGTCTGCGCCGATCTCCAGGCCGATCACGCGGTCCATCTCCTCGCTCCGGGCCGTGAGCATGATGATCGGGAGCATGCTCTCTTGGCGGATAGTGCGGCAGACCTCCAACCCGTCGATTCCCGGCAACATGAGGTCCAAGACCAGCAAGTCGGGTTGCTCCTGCCGGGCCAAAGCGATGGCTTCCAATCCATCATGGGCAACGACGACATCATAGCCCTCCTTGCGCAGGCTGTAACGGAGTGAGTCTACAATTAGCTTCTCATCATCTACCACCAGAATTTTCTTCGCACCCATAGTTCCTCCCGGAAATGTTACTACTCAGGCCATAAGTCCGAGGGGACGGTAAACAAGGACATCCCGCAAGACTTTGACTCCCTCTCCATTCATTCTTGCAACAGCGCGATGGCTGCTTGCAGGCGTTGCAACACCCGCGCCCGCCCCAATACATGAATCGTGCCAAAGAGTGGGGGCGATACCTTCTTGCCGGTGATAGCGACGCGAATTGGGCCAAAAAAGGCGTTCGGTTTTAGCTGTCTCTCCGTTATGACGGCCCGCAGCGCTGTTTCCACGTCCGTCTCCTCAAAGGCGGGAAGGGAAGCCAGCGTCCGGTAGGCTAAATCGAGCAGTTGGCGGGTTTGGTCAACAGTTTGCTTCTTGCCCACCAGGTCGTGCGGATCGGGGTGGACTTCCGGTACGAAGAAACTGTCGACCAGGGCAATGGCATCGGGCAACCGCTTGACACGCTCACGGATGAGCGGCACCAGCGCGCGCAGGGTATCCATATCCGCGGATAGTCCCGCGTCGCGCAGAACAGGGAGCAGCCGTGCCGCCAAATCATCCTCAGACATGGCGCGAATGTACAAACCGTTCATCCATGCCAGCTTTTCGTACGAGAAGGCCGCTGCGGACGGCTTCACCTGGTCCAGGTCAAAATGTTCAATCAGCTCTGCACGGGTGATGATCTCCGTGTGATCATCGTAGCTCCAACCGATCAGGGCCAGGAAGTTGAACAGGGCCTCCGGCAAGTAGCCCTCGGCGCGAAAATCTTTCACATGAACGTAGGCTTCGCGATTTCCGACCAATTTCTTGCGCTTGCTCATTTTCCCTTTGCCGGAGGGGTCCAAAATGATCGGCAGATGGGCGAAGATGGGCGGCGTCCACCCAAACGCGCCGTAAAGTTGTACATGTTTGGGGACGCTGGGCAACCACTCATCAGCCCGCAGGACGTGCGTGATGGCCATCAAATGATCATCCACGACGTTAGCCAGGTGGTAGGTCGGGAAGCCATCGGTCTTGAGCAGCACAAAATCGTCGAGCGTTTCATTCTGCACGACGATATCTCCTCTGATCTGGTCGTGGAATCGAGTCTCCCCTTCCAGCGGCATTTTGAAGCGCACAACCGCTGTCTCTCCCTGCGCTTCGTGGTCTCTCCGCTGCTGCGCCGTCAGCCCGCGACAGTGGCGGTCATAACCGGCAGGTTTTTCTTTGCGTGCCTGCCGATCTTTCCGCATTTGGGCCAGGCGGTCGGGAGAGCAATAGCATTTGTAGGCGTGGCCGTCCGCAATCAGTTGCTCGGCATATTGGCGATAGATGCCGGTCCTCTCGGACTGGAAGTAGGGGCCGTAGGGGCCACCAACTTCTGGTCCTTCATCCCAATCGAGGCCAAGCCAGCGCAAGCCGCTCAACAGGTCATCCAGCGCATCTTCCTGGTAGCGCGCGCGGTCGGTATCCTCGATGCGGAGGATAAACTGCCCTCCGAAGTGCCGGGCAAAGAGCCAGTTGAACAGTGCGGAGCGAGCGCCGCCCACGTGGAGATACCCGGTGGGACTGGGCGCAAAGCGAACACGAGGTCTTTGTTCTTGTTTCATATTCTCCTCTGATTCGATACTCTTGTCATGCCGGCAAATGTGCGTGTGCGTCGCGCAGATGCCAGCGACGTTGCCAGCGATAGCTGGGGTGTGGAGCGAAGCTGTGACGGACATCCGCCGGCCGCACATTGCCGACGATGTTCATCCGCGCGATGTCTCCGACTCCTAACCCCATCGTCATGCAATATTGCAAGTAGCCCACTTCACGTGGATCATAGCCCATCAGGTGGGTGGTCAGTGCGTCGGCCGCCAACCAGTCGCGGCTGACCACAGCGATGCGCCAATCCACTGCTTGTCCATCTGCTGGCCCCTCCCCTTCCATGCCCTGAAACCCGTCAATCACGCTCAAGTGGGGATAGACGTGCGGCGCAAGACAGGCCAGGTTTAGATTCATCACACCGAATCCCTGGTGCATGGCGGCCTTGTCGCTTCGTGAGCCGAGGAGCAGCCCGTAATAGGCCGTGCGCATTGTCAGAAAAAGTGACCATCGATTCAGGTAAGGCCCGACTATATGGTTCAGCCGAAACAGCAGCCTGGACATGCGGTCGTTGCGCCGCGAGTTTTTGTGATTTGCCGTGGTGCCCAACCGGCTGAGCAAGCTGCCCATGATCATGTTCTTCAGCGAAAGGGTGACAATGACCGTGTCGTGGGTCTTCGGCGGGCCAATGGATATCCGAAAGTCAGCATCGACGGCAATTCTGGATAGGCGCAAGACCTGCGGGCGCAAGTTCCAGCGATAGGCAGTCACCTCCACCCCTTCATCGTCATTCAGGTTGACAAGGTCGGCGCTGTATTCCCGGGCGAGTGCGGTATAGCCGTAGGTGTCGAAAGCGCGGCTAACGTCTGAGGACGCGGAACCCTCGCCGATGGTCAGGGGGCCGTCATAACGCGCACGTACGAAGTTGAGCACAGCGCGCACGGCGTCCGCGTGGGTGCTGGCCAGTGGCCGGTCAGCAACCACGAAATTCGGCTTGATGAGCAGGGAGCGCACTGCCGAAAGGTCTACATCCGCGGAAATGGCGTCTAGCGCTTGGCGCACATTTTCGTAGCGGTCATTCCCCCGAAACAGGGCCACATTTGCTTTTGGCTTTGGTGATGGCGGCCCGCTGTTACCCATTTTCTTCTGCTTCCGGTCGCTTTCGCGGCTTACGCTTCATGGACATGCGCAGTTCGCGCACCTCTTGGCGGGTCAGATGCCGCCATGTGCCGGCGGGCAGGTTGCCGAGAGTCAGCGGCCCCAAGCGGATGCGGATGATTCGCAAGGCGGGGTGTCCGACGTGCGCGACCATGTGGCGAATTTGCCGTTTGCGTCCTTCGCGAAGTACGAAGCGCAGCCAGGTGTTCCCTTTTTCGACACGTTCGACCCAAACTTTGGCCTGGCGAGTCATCTTGCCCCCGATGTTGACCCCTCGGCACAATTGCGCGATGGCGCGATGGCCCGGTCGCCCCTGCACGAGCACGCGGTATTCTTTCGTATGGCCAAAGCGGGGATGCGTGAGATGGTGTGCCAGGACCCCATCGTTGGTGAGCAGCAGCAGGCCCTCGCTATTCAGGTCGAGTCTGCCGACCGGAAAGAGTCGCTCCGGCAAGTCCACCAGGCCGAGCGCTGTCGGTTTGCCGGTCGGTTCCCCTTCATCGCTGATAATGCCACGCGGCTTATAGAGCATCACGTAGGTGAATCGTGTGGGTTGCGCAATCTCTTGTCCGTTTACCACGATTTTGTCGCGTGCCGGGTTCACTTTTGTGCCCAGCTCACGCACTATTACGCCGTTGACGCGCACGCGCCCGGCGGTAATCAGTTCTTCGCAGCGACGGCGGGAGGCAATGCCGGCTTTGGCCATGACTTTTTGTAATCTCTCGGACATGGCCTCATTATACCGGATGACCATTGATTTGGCAACAAGATGGGGCCAGGCTGGCAGTAACCTCCTTCTTGCCAGTGCGCGTCTTGGGTAGTGTATCTTGTTTGGTTGAAATTCAGATTTGAGCATGCGTTGCATTAAAAG
>CAYWAK010000233.1:0-4292 GCA_964455755.1 uncultured Ardenticatenales bacterium
GCGCCAATCTATCTTCGGCTCCATCGTCACTTCGAGTACCTGCCCGCGTTGTAGAGGCGAGGGCGAAGTCATTCCCACCCCCTGCCGCGAGTGTGGCGGACAAAAACGGACACAAGTCACCAAGACCATTCTCGTCGACATCCCGGCCGGCGTGGACGACGGGACACAAATTCGTCTTGCAGGGGAAGGTGAAGGCGGCATCAACGGCGGCCCTGCGGGCAATCTGTACGTGGTCCTTTCCGTCACGCCCCACGAGTTCCTCCGTCGCCGCGACGACGACATCCTTCTGGACCTGGAGATCAACATGGTCCAGGCTGCTCTGGGCGACGAAGTTGAAGTCCCCACACTGGACGGAACCGAACAAATGCGCATCGCTGCCGGCACACAGACGGGAAAGTCCTTCCGTTTGCGTGGCAAAGGCGTTCCGCACCTGCGACGCAACGGTAGAGGCGACTTGGTGGTGACGGTTTTTGTGCGCACCCCCACAGATTTGACGGAAGAGCAAACAACACTTCTGCAGGAACTGGCCCGCACGCTGGGCAAAGAAGTAATCCCCACCCGCGAAAAGGGCTTATTCGACCGTCTGCGCGAAGCTTTCAAGGCATGAAATGGAGAAGCGTGACACCGTGAAATGGATAGAGGTGACCCTCCGCGGGCTAGATGGCGAAGGAACGGAAGCCACGTTTGACGTGCTGAATCGCTGGGGGCACGGCGGCGCAGTCATCGAGCATCTGGTACGCGATTCGCAACATGAGGCTCCCCTGATCCCTTCCACAACCATGCGTGCCTACTTTCCGATGGATGGCACCGAAGCACAGGTTCAAACAGAAATCGAACGCGAAATCTGGCACCTGAGCCAATTGTACCCGCTGCCCGATCCCGGGTTTCGTGTTGTGAACCACGAAGACTGGGCCAACGCCTGGAAGAAGCATTACGGGGTGCAGCGCATCGGTCACCGCCTGGTCGTCGTTCCTTCGTGGCAAGAGACCCATGTCGCTTCCGGCGATATCGTGATTCGCGTGGACCCGGGGCAGGCGTTTGGTACCGGGCTACATCCCAGTACGCGTCTTTGCCTGCTCCAACTGGAAAGACTTGTGCGCCGTCCGGCGCGCGTTTTGGACGTTGGCACGGGATCGGGTATACTGGCCATCGCTGCGGCAAAACTTGGCGCCGGCGAAGTCATGGCCCTGGATACCGACTCTGTGGCCGTCTCTGCCGCTCAGGAGAATGCGAAAGAAAACAGTGTCGAACACCGCGTTCACGTGTTGCAGGGCACCATTGGGGATGTGCCGAAAGAGCCACCGTGGGATGTTGTCGTGGTCAATATCCTGGCCGAAGTCATCGCGGAGATGATGCCGGCGTTGGCGGACCGTCTCGTACCGCAGGGTCATCTGATTCTTTCGGGCATCATCGCGGAAAGGGAATCGCTTGTGCAAACGTCTCTTAAGCAATTCGGATTGAGCGTTGTGAGTCGCGAGCTTCTGCGTGATTGGGTTGCGCTGGTCGCCACGAAAAGCGACCTCATGATCGGCTAACCGTGGCGTCCATGCACCGCTTTTTTGTTCCCCCAGCCTGGATCACGGGTGACCAGGCCACGCTACGTTCGCCCGTGGTACACCAAATCCGCCACGTATTGCGTATGAAGCCGGGAGATCACGTGATCCTCCTCGACAATTCGGGTTGGGAACGAGAAGTTGAACTAACCGAAATCCACCGGGCGACGGTAAGGGGCAAGGTGGTGGAGAAACGACAGGCTTTGGGAGAGCCACGGACCAAAATCACGTTGTACCAGAGTCTGCTCAAGGGGAAGAATTTTGAGTGGGCACTGCAAAAGGGGACCGAGTTGGGCGTCGTTCAATTTGTGCCCCTCATTACCAGCCGGTGTGTTGTGGGATCTTTGCAAGACACAAATGCGAAGAAACAGGGCCGTTGGGCGCGCATCATCGCGGAAGCAGCCGAACAGTCCGGTCGCGGCCGGCTGCCCTCACTTCTGCCGGCCGTAATGTTTGATCGAGCATGTGAGCAGGCAAGAAGATTCGGCGGCCTTCAGCTCATTCCCTGGGAACAAGAACGAGAAACAACCCTCAAGGAAGCCCTAAACCGTTCGCCAGAGGGCGCTGGTCATCGTGGTGCGCGCCCCTACGTGTTGAACATCCTGACGGGACCAGAGGGAGGGTTTACGGAAGACGAAGTGGCGCTGGCCAAACGCTACGGAGCCATTCCAATAACCCTTGGCCCGCGCATCCTCCGCGCAGAGACCGCGGGGATTGCCCTGGTAGCAGCCATCCTGTATGAGTTTGGAGATTTGGCCACCCCTTCTTGACGAGTTACACTATTTGTGGTATGATAAATAAACTCTTATTAGCTCAGAAGGAGGTAAGGAAGATGGACAAAATGTTTTCCCCTTCCAGGTGGTTGGCCCTACTCGTAATCCTGCTCCTGGTTGTCCTATCCGCTTGTGTCCGCAGCAAGCCGAGCCCTACGCCGATTCCAATAGAGTCTCCGCAGGCTTCGACTCAAGCTGACGTGACGCCTACGGGAGGAACCCCGACAGTCTTTGGGTTGGGCCCTGCTGCCACGGGGACCGAAGAAGTTCCGACCGGTGAGGTTGCTCCTGCCTCTGAGGCGACTCCCTCTGTAGCGGAGGCCGCTCCCACTGCCGTTTTGCCGGAGCCAACGGAAGTGCCCTCAGTTGCATCGGGTGCCGGCTCGGCCACGGGCGGGCAGGTGTCATCGTACACCGTGCAAGAAGGCGACACCGTGTATTCAATCGCCCGCCGCTTCAACACCACGCCAGAAGCCATTGCCCAATTCAACAACCTGGCCAATCCGGACAGTCTTGTTGTCGGCCAAACGCTGCAGATTCCGTCTGGGGAGGTGCCGCCGGCGGGGGGTGAGGCTCAACCGAGCGGAACCGGAAAGACGGTCTACACGGTGCAGCCGGGAGATACCATGTTCTCCATTGCGCAACGGTATCATACCACGGTGGATGCGATTTCCAGCGCCAACCAGATCTACAATCCCTGGTACATTTACGTGGGCCAGCAACTGGTCATTCCGGGGGGTACGAGCGAAGGCGGAGCCGAAAGCGCCGCACCTTCCACGTCTTCTGGGCAGGGCACGTATGTTGTCCAGGCCGGGGATACCCTTTGGTCGATTTCTGCGCGTTTCGGGACTACGCCGCAGGCTTTGGCTGCGCTGAACAATCTCTCGAGCTTTGGCTTCATCTATCCCGGGCAGGTGTTGCAGTTGCCCTGAAATGGCCCAAGAAAAAGTACTGTCCAGCCGGCAAATCTATTCCGGGCGCATCGTGACCCTGCGCCTCGATGCGGTACAACTGGACAACGGCTATGTCACGGAGCGGGAGATCATCGAGCATCCCGGCGCTGTTGTGATCGTGCCGTTTGACGACAACGGGCATGTGATCCTTGTGCGTCAGTTTCGCTTGGCGACGGGCGGGGAGCTCCTGGAAATTCCGGCCGGGACGCGTGAACCGGAAGAGGACGCCGATTCGTGTGCCCAACGAGAATTACAGGAAGAGATCGGGTATAGTGCCGGCCGGCTGGAACTTTTGGGCAACGTATTCCCCACGCCCGGTTATTCCACGGAACGATTCTCGCTGTACCGGGCTACCTCTCTCCTGCCCTCGCGTCTCCCCATGGAAGCTGATGAGCAACTGCAGGTAGTACGCCTACCCGTTGATGAATTGCTGCGCCGCATTGACACCGGCGAGATTCGGGATGGGAAAACGATTCTCGGCTTGCTCTGGGCGCTCCGTCACGCGCCTGGCGAATGAATTTGCGGCCACTGCTGACCAAACGAAAGTGAGGTACTCTGTATGGCGATTTGGCCGTCGCCATACAGAGTACCTCACACGCCTCAAGACACATGCTTTTGGGTTACAAGGGTTCTGAGGAAGAAGCGTTAAAATCAGAAAGTTGGGCTCTAAATTTTCCGCCTGCGAGTTTCTTTTTTTGCATCGCGGCGGAGAGCCTTTCGAATCGCCTTTTTCTGTTCTTTCCGACGTAATTCACTTTTGGAAATGAACCAACGTTTCTGGCGATAAGCGCTGAGTATTCGGCTTTGTGCTACTTCTTTGCGAAATCGTTTGAGCAGTGCTTCTTGTGACTCACCGGGTCGTAGTTTTACCGTCATTTTGCATACATCACCTCCTTACGCTAAATTTGTTTGCCCGTTATGAAAAAGTGTCAGGTGGCACGTTGCGTACCTTACGCTCCACGCCTGGCGCTCCGCGCTCGACGTATTTTCCCATTACGGTAAAATTGACACGT
>CAYWAK010000234.1:0-4259 GCA_964455755.1 uncultured Ardenticatenales bacterium
CGATCTTGGCCAGCGGCACGCCGGTCGCCTTGCTGACGAAGGGCACCGTCCGCGAAGCGCGCGGGTTCACTTCCAGCACATAGACCACGCCCCCCTTGATGGCATATTGCACGTTCATCAGGCCGACCACACCCAACGCCAGACCCAGCCGGCGCGTGTACTCGCGGATCGTTTCCAAGTGGTGCGGCGGGATGATGTAGGGCGGCAGCACGCAGGCACTGTCGCCGGAATGCACGCCCGCCTCTTCGATGTGCTGCATGATTCCGCCGACGACCACCCGCTCACCATCGGCCACGGCATCCACGTCCACCTCGTAGGCGTCTTCCAGGTAGTGGTCAACCAGCACCGGATGATCGGGCGAAGCACGCACCGCCTCGGCCCAATACCGTTCCAGCCCCTCTGCGCTATAGACGATGACCATCGCCCGGCCACCGAGCACATACGACGGGCGCACCAGCACCGGATAACCGATTTCGTCGGCGACCGCCTTGGCCTCGGGCAGATTCAGCGCCATGCCGTTGGCCGGACGGGGAATCCCCAGTTCACGCAGCAGCACCTCGAACCGTTCGCGGTCTTCGGCCAGGTCAATGGCATCCGGAGAGGTGCCCCACATCGGCACACCCGCCGCCTGCAAGTCGAGGGCCAGCTTCAGCGGTGTCTGCCCGCCGAACTGCACGATCACCCCCTGCAACGAATCGGCGATGTCCGGAATCGCTGTTTCTACTTTCACGATATTGAGCACATCTTCCAGCGTGAGCGGCTCAAAGTACAGGCGATCCGAGGTGTCGTAGTCAGTGCTGACCGTTTCCGGGTTGCAGTTGACCATGATCGCCTCGTAGCCCATCTCCTGCAGGGCGAAGGCGGCATGGCAGCAGCAGTAATCGAACTCGATCCCCTGGCCGATCCGGTTGGGGCCGGCGCCCAGGATGATCACCTTCGGGCGATCGGTCGGGTCGGCCTCGTCCTCCGTGCCGTCGTAGGTCGAGTAGAGGTAGGGGGTATACGCCTCGAACTCGGCGGCGCAGGTATCCACGCGATGAAACACCGGCACGATTTGCAGCTCCTCGCGCCGCTGCGCCACGTTTGCCGGATCCGTGTCCAACAGTCCGGCAAGTGCCGCATCGGAAAAGCCGTACCGTTTGGCCTCCCACAACAGATCGGCGGAAAGGGTGTCCAGCGATTGCCCGGCCAGCCGGCGTTCCATCTCGATGATCTGCTCCATCTGGTCGAGGAACCAGGGGTCAATCTTCGTCACTCCGGAGATATCCTCGATGGAAATCCCTTCACGCAGGGCATCGCCGATCTGGAAGATTCGTCCGGGCGTGGGGACGGCCAGTTGCCGCAATCGCTCCTCAGCCCCAAGGTGTTCGTCCAAGGTGTCCAGCCCAACGCGGTCTTGCTCCAGCGAGCGGAGCGATTTGAGCAGCGCTTCCTTGAATGTGCGCCCGATGGACATCACCTCCCCCACCGATTTCATGTGCGTGGTCAGCGTGCGGTTCACGCCGGGAAACTTTTCCATCACCCAGCGTGGCACCTTGACCACGACGTAGTCAATCACCGGCTCGAACGAAGCCGGCGTCTCGCGGGTGATGTCGTTGGGGATTTCGTCCAGCGTGTAGCCGACGGCCAGCAGGGCGGCGATCTTGGCGATGGGGAAGCCGGTCGCCTTCGAGGCCAACGCGGAGCTGCGACTGACGCGCGGGTTCATCTCGATGATCACCACGCGGCCGGTCTCCGGGTGCACGGCGAACTGGATGTTCGAGCCGCCGGTCTCCACGCCGACGGCGGAGATCACGCGGCGGGCCTGATCGCGCAGCCGCTGGTACTCCTTGTCGGTCAGCGTCTGTGCCGGCGCGATGGTGATACTATCGCCGGTGTGCACGCCCATGGGGTCGAAGTTTTCGATGGAGCAGACGACGACGAAGTTGTCGGCGCAGTCGCGCATCACCTCCAGCTCGAATTCCTTCCAGCCGAGGACTGATTCTTCCAGCAACACCTGGCTGACCGGGCTTTCCAGCAGACCCTGTTCGACTGCCGGCACCAGCTCGTCGGCGGAGTAGACAATGCCGCCACCGCCACCGCCCAGGGTGAAGCTGGGGCGCACGATGAGGGGGTAACCGAGGCGGTCGGCCACCGCGCGCGCCTCCTCGACCGAGGTTACCAGGTCGCTGAGCGGCACGTCCATGCCGGCGTCGAGCATCGCTTGCTTGAAGCGCAGGCGGTCTTCGGCCAGCAACATGGCCTGCAGCCGCGCGCCGATCAGCTCCACGCCGAACTGGTTGAGGACGCCCGATTCGGCCAGCTCCACCGCCAGGTTGAGCGCAGTCTGGCCACCGACCGTGGGGAGCAGCGCGTCGGGCCGTTCGCGGCGGATGATCTGCTTGAGCATGTTGACGGTGAGCGGCTCGATGTACGTGTGGTCGGCTGTTTCCGGGTCGGTCATGATCGTCGCCGGATTGGAGTTGACCAGCACCACCTCGTAACCTTCGCGGCGCAGCGCCTTGCACGCCTGCGTACCGGAGTAATCGAACTCGCAGGCCTGCCCGATGACGATGGGGCCGGAGCCGATGATCAGGATTTTCTTAATGTCGGTTCGTTTGGGCATAGAAGCTGCTTTCGTCGTTCGTCTTGCACCAATTTGACAAATTCGGTGGCGGCAATCTGATCGGTCAGTCGCAACAATTCTATCGCGATAGGCCACAATTGGCAAATCTCTTCGCTTGCTGAAGGTCTCCTCGTGCCGTTTGGCCGGCGGAACACGGTCACCCGGCGAGCGTCCACCGGGGCAAAGCAAAAGGCCGGCGGAGCGTTCAAACCCCGCCGGCCCTCTGTCAAGCAATCAAACTATGTGCGCACCCCCAATTACGAACCGAAGCTCGCTTCGAGAATCGGGCGTTCGCTCTGGTTCAACCAGTCCGAAGACCGGAAGTCGTGCCGGCTGGAAACATCGCCGGATCCGACCAGGATCAGACCGAAGTTGCTGGCCGGATCGTTGACCCAATCCTGCACTGCGCTGGTCACATCAATCGTGTACCAGCCCATCGCGTCTGCGGTGAACGAAGCCACGGCCGTGCTGGCACGATCATCTGTGCCGGTAGCGCCAGGGCCAGTCCAGTTGGTGCCCGCATTGGCCGCCAACCACGTTGCCGTGGTCGGGTCCCAAGCCTTGGACAACTTGTACAACGTGATCTGCGCAGGCAGACCGCTAGAGGCGTAGTGGCTATACAGCTTGAGTGTGGCCGAATTGACCGTCCAACCGACCGGCAGGCTCGACGTGTCGAACCGGATCAGCCCACTCATCACGTTGTTCTGGCGCACTTGCAGGCCAGACGTGCTGCCATTGCTGGCGCCCGTAGCCCAGGCGTTGATCCACGTGTCGGTCGCGCCGCTGTACCCGTTGGCGTCCCCTTGCTGGAAGGAAACGTTCAGGCTGGCCGGACGCGAAATGGTGACCGGGATATGCAGCGCACCGGGGGCCGTGCTTGGCCCCAGGGTGATCATGCCGGAGGCCGTCTCACCCGGCCCGACAAAGGAAGCGCTCATCGTCGCCAGGTTGTAGGTGTAATGCAAGATCGCCGTGGAGCCTGGTGCAAACGGGCCGGCCGGTGCGGCCGCGGCGGTGATGTCCGTGCCCTGGACTGCGTTGATCGTCAGGTCGAATGTATCCGTACCGCCGGCGACAGCCCAGCCATGCACGGCAACCATGTAAGCGCCGTCAGCCGGGAACTGCAACGTGATCTGCTCTGCATCGCCGGAGGTTGTGGAGGACCCCATTGATTGGTCGAAAGTGCCATTCCCATCGGAGTCGTAGTACAGGAACAGGTCAATGTCGCTACCGTTGGTATTGCCGGTCGTGATATCGAGCAGGCCGGCGTGGTTGAGCGTCACCGTTTTGGTATAGCTGGCCGTTGTCGGATCGTTCGGGTCGTCCTGCTGGATGGTCTGATCCGCATAGACCTGAGGCACACCCAGACCAAAGCCGTCGGTGGTGTAGTCGGGCAAGCCCATAGATGAGCTAACCTGAATATCGAAGCTGCCCGTATCCGAGGCGGTGACGATATTGATAGCATTGGGGTTGGCGGTGATCGTCCCCACCTGTCCGCTGAAGTTCTCCGAGAAGTTAGTACCCTCGAAGTTGACATTGTGCAGGGCAATCAAGTTCAGGCCCGGCTTCGCCGGCGCGCTGACCAGATCCTGCGGCCCACCGGTCGAGGTATCGAACGTCCACGTACCGTCGTGGATGTTCGTGTTCGGGCTCT
>CAYWAK010000235.1:0-4252 GCA_964455755.1 uncultured Ardenticatenales bacterium
TTTTTCTGTGAGAATCTGTGTCCTACAGAAATATAGACAACTTTTTGTCGATGTTGGCGCGTAAGCGCCTATTGGCAAACGCAGTCTTACCAGGCTCGTTTTGCAAGTAGATGCGGGTAAGATGGGGTAGGAGAAAACGAATGCGTACCACACTCGTATACGCCGGCATTGCCGGCAAAGGGTTCAACAGTCTAAAGCAGGGCATGGATTCCGGCTGGATCAGTCACGGACTGGCCAGCCTGGCTGCCTTTGGCGCGGCCAACAACTTTCCCATGGACTTGATTGACCTGCGCGCGCTTAACGGCTGGAACCATTTTCGCGACGAACTCGCCCAGCGCAAGCCGGACGTGGTCGGCTTGAGTATGATGAGTGTGGACTATAACCCGGTGATGGAGGCCGTGTCCGTCGTCAAAGAGGTCAGTCCACAGACCATCACGGTCATCGGGGGGCCGCACCCCACAGCAGAGCCGGACGAGGTGTTGCAAAACCCGCTGGTGGACTACATCGTCACCGCCGAAGGGGAGATCACCTTCACCAGCTTGCTTCGCTCTCTGGAAGCGGGCAGCCCGCCAGAGCACCGCCAACTGATCGGAATCCACCCTGACCTCGACCGTCTGCCCTTTGCCGACCGCGATCTGTTCCTGAACGAGTGGCGCAAGTTCGGCTACGATCTGGTCTCGCCCGAAGTGCCCTTTGTGCCGGAGCTGCCGGCTCCCTTCGTGACGATCATCGCCGGCCGGGGTTGCCGCTACAAGTGCAACTTCTGTAAGCCGATGGAGGACTTCCTCTTTGGCAAGGGCACACGCCGGCGCAGCGTGGACAACGTCATCGCCGAGCTCAAGCTGCTGCGCGACAAGTATCACTTCGCCAGCTTCATGTTCCACGACGATTGCCTCACCGAGAACCGTGCATGGGTGACCGAGTTTTGCGAAAAGTATCAGGCCGAAGGGTTCACCCAGCCCTTCTTCTGCCAGTCACGCGCCGACATCCTCTTCCATCACGAAGATATGGTGGCGCGCATGGCCGAGATCGGGCTGAAGGGCTACTTCATCGGCTTCGAGAGCGGCAACAATCGTGTGCTCAACTTCATCCGCAAAGGAACGACGCGGGAGAAGAACCTTGCCGCCGGCCAAATCTGTCGCAAATATGGGCTGACGATTTGGGCCAACTACATGATGGGGCTGCCGACCGAAACAGAGGACGAGGTCAAGGACACGATTTCCATGATCAAGGAGATTGACCCCGACTACTACAGCCCGGCATTCTACACGCCCCATCCGGGGAGCGATCTCTACCAGTATGGTCTGCAACATGACCTGCATCTGGTCATGGACCACGACAGCTACCGGCGCAATCCGACCGAAGCCAAGATCAAGGGGCTTCCGCTCGAATTTCTGATGTGGGCGCGCGATGAATCGCAAAAGCGCAAGCCGGCCAACGCCTTCAAGCGGCGCGTACAGGCGTTCCGCTCGAAGTACGCCGATCCGCGGCGCTACGCGCGCAAACTGCGCAAGATCGTTGGTGGGGTCGGCGACAGCAACCGCCCTCCCGAACTCAAGCGGGTGTGAGAAGCATAGACACCGACCGACGATTCGTCTCTGTCGTCTGACATCTGAAAGGAAAACAAATCTATGCGAGTTTTGCTCGCCAGTCCCGAATCGAAAGTCTGGTCTTCGCGGAAGCACATTCCGCTGGGCCTGGGCTACCTGGCCTCGACGTTGCGCGAGGCTGGACACGAACCAGAAATCTACGACGCTGCCGTGGAGGATGTACCCTTCTCGCAGATGCTCGCCACAGCCGCAGAAGCGGGCCGCCCGTACGGTCTGGCCGGTATCACCGCTACGACGCCGCTGATCCATGAAGCGTGGGATATGGCCGCCGAGGCCGCCAAGGAGAGCATTCCCACGATCCTGGGCGGCGCACACCTGACCATTATGCCGCTGGAATCTATGCAGCGCCCCGAGGTGGACTTTGTGGCCGTGGGCGAGGCCGAGGACACGCTGCTCGAACTGGTCACCGCCCTGGAGAACGGCCGGCGCTATGACGACATCGCCGGCTTGATCTGGAAGCGGGAGGACGGCGAAATCATCCAGAATGCTCCGCGCCCGTTGCGCGATGACCTGGACAACATCGCCTTCCCGGCCCACGACCTGTTCAAGATTGACCGGTATACCAACTTGCAACCGCTCACCGACGGGCTGGATCCCCACGCCCGCTCGTTCACGATTATGACCAGCCGGGGCTGCCCGTACAAGTGCAACTTCTGCTCCAAGCCGGTCACCGGCGACACGTGGCGTGCCCGTTCCGTAGATAACGTGGTGGCAGAGTGGCGTTGGCTCGTCCGTGACCTGCGGGCCACGGAGATCGGCGTTACCGACGACATCTGGAACCGGGACATCGAACGCGCCAAGGAAATCTGCCGGAGGCTGACGGCCGAGGGCTTGAACAGCGTCCCCTGGGTGACGGTACACGGCATGAAGGTCAACCACACCGACCGCGAACTGTTTGAACTGATGAAGGCTGCCGGCTGCAAGCGGGTGGGATTCGGCGTAGAAAGTGGCGATGAGTACATCTTGAAGCGTGTGATCCGCAAAGGCCAGACGGTGGAGATGGTGCGGCGCTGCTTCCGAGACGCAAAGGCCGCGAAATTGCAGACGATGGGCTTCTTCATCTTCGGCATGCCGGAGGAAACGGAAGAGTCCATGGACAAGACCATCGAACTGGCGCTGGAACTGGATCCCGATCTGGCCAATTTCATGATCGCTGCGCCCTTCCCGGGCACGCGGCTCTACGATCTGCTCGAAACGCATGGCAACATCTTCAGCCACGATTGGCACGACTTCGCCATCCACGAGCAGAAAGCCCGCTTTGAGATCGGCGATGTGACCGCTGAACTGGTCGAGCGGAAGTGGCATGAGGCGTACCGGCGATTCTATCTGCGACCGGGGCGGTTAGCCCGCCGGCTCTTTAGCTGGGACACCTGGCGCAACGCGCCGACCCGCTTGAAAGATGCCCGCCGGTTCTTCCTGAGTAGACGACATGGCGCGGTGAAGACGGCTGCATGATCTCTCTGCTCCCCAAACTCCCGCTGTACTGGAGCTTCTATCGCTTCGGTTGGCCGAAGATGCTCCCCTTCAGCGTGGTGGTCAGCGTCAGTTTCCGCTGCAACAGCAAGTGCCGCACCTGCGATGTGTGGCGCAAGCCGAACGACGACTTGCGTGTGGACGAGTGGCGGCAGGTCTTCCGGCACCTGGGGCGCACGCCTTTCTACATCACCTTCACCGGCGGCGAACCGACCCTGCGCGCCGACCTCGATGCGCTGGTCATTGCCGCCTACGAAGAGTGCCGCCCCAAAGTGATCACCATCCCGACGAACGGTATCCTGACCAAACGGGTGCTGGCCCAGGTGGAGCACATCTGCGCGTCCTGTCCGCAAACGAACATCGGCATCAACCTTTCACTGGATGACGTGGGCGAGCGGCACGACGCAATCCGCAATGTGCCGGGGAATTGGGAACGAGCGATGGAGACGTGGGCCGGCTTGAAGGAATTGCAAAAGCGCCACAAGAATCTTGTGCTGAGCATTCACACCGTGGTTTCCAAATTCAACATTGCGCGGATTCGGGAAATCTACCCGCAACTGCGCGCATTGGAGCCTGATTCGTACATTACCGAGGTGGCCGAGGAGCGGGTGGAACTGGCCACGATGGGGTGGGACATTACGCCGTTGGCGGAGGAATACGCACCGGTCGCCGACTTTCTGAGCGCGGAGGCGCGCCGGCAGCCGGTACAGGGCCTTGCGCGGGTCACGCAAGCATTCCGCGCACGGTACTATCAGTTGGCCGGGCAGGTTTTGGCCGAGAATCGTCAAGTGATCCCGTGTCACGCCGGCTGGGCCAGCGCACATCTCGCGCCGAATGGCGACGTCTGGTCTTGCTGTATCCGCGCCGAGGCAGTGGGCAATCTGCGCGAAACGGGCTACGACCTGCGCCCGATCTGGTTCGAGCAGCAGGGCAATCTGCGGGCGCTGCGGCGGAGCATTGCCGCCGGCGAGTGCGCCTGTCCCATGGCGAACGCCAGCTACGCGAACATGCTCCTGCATCCGCCGACGCTGGCGCAGGTCGCGGCGAAAGTGGCCTCCCCGCTATGAAAACGCGGGAACGTGTTCCCGCGTCCTTCGTTTACCACGCACCAATTGTATCTGCTTCGAAAATAGACGATTGGACTCACAGATAGAAGGAAACACGGATTT
>CAYWAK010000236.1:0-4251 GCA_964455755.1 uncultured Ardenticatenales bacterium
TGTCAGCAGCCTGGAAAGGCTACTCCACGTGTGGCTTTTGCTCCAATGCGAAAGATGGTAGCAAAATGATCTACCTGGACCACTCGGCCACGACGCCGGTTCATCCGCGCGTGCGCGAAGCGATGGCTCCCTACTTCGAAGATTCCTACGGGAACCCTTCCAGCATGCACCGGCTGGGGCAGCGCGCACACCGGGCTGTGGAGGATTCGCGGGAGCAGGTTGCCAAAATCCTGGGCTGTCACGCAGGAGAGGTGGTCTTTACCTCCTGCGGATCGGAAAGCGACAATCTGGCCATTCGCGGGGTCGCCTTCGCCAACCAGACCCGCGGCCGGCACATCATCACCTCGTCTGTCGAGCACCACGCGGTACTGCACACCTGCGAGCAATTGGCGCAGCACTTTGGTTTCGAGGTCACCTGCCTCGCGGTCGATCATGCCGGACGGGTGAACCCGGACGACGTGGCCGCAGCGATCCGTCCGGATACGATTCTGATCAGCGTGATGTACGCCAACAACGAGGTCGGCACGATCCAACCCCTTCGGGAGATCGGGACGATTGCCCGTGCCCACGGCATCCCCTTCCACACCGATGCCGTCCAGGCCGCGGCATATCTTGACCTGAACGTAGACGAACTACAAGTAGACTTGCTCTCTCTTTCCGGCCACAAATTCTACGCGCCGAAGGGGGTGGGCATCTTGTATGTACGCAGAGGCACACGCCTTCTGCCGATGCTCACCGGCGGGGGACAGGAGCAAAACCGCCGCGCCGGCACGCACAACGTGCCCTACATCGCCGGCATTGCCACGGCCTTGCAAATCGTGGCCGAAGACAGAGAGTCGGAGGGCCGCCGGCTGTCTGTGCTGCGCGATCAACTGGCCGGCCGGCTCTTCTCGGCTATACCGGAAGCACGTTTGACCGGCTCGCCAGAAGCCCGCCTGCCCGGACACCTGAGTTTTACCCTGGAAGGCATCGAGGCCGAGGGCATTTTGATGGGGCTGGACCTGGAGGGCATCTGTGCATCCAGCGGGTCGGCCTGTACGTCGGGCGCTACCGAACCCTCGCACGTGTTGCGGGCGATGGGGGTGCCGCTGTCCCGCTGCTACGGCGCTCTGCGCTTTACGCTGGGTTACCAAAACACCATGCAAGATATCGAGCGGGTCGTTGTCACACTACCCTCACTGATTGGGAAATTGAAAGAGTCTGCCGGCCACAAGCACGCTGAATATTAGAAATCTCAAGACAGGGAGGAGAACGCTATCATGAATGCAGAATATCCAGATGCCATCTGGCGCCCATCACCCAACTTCGGCGAACGGCCACCAGATACCACCATTGACACGATTGTCTTGCACGCGACCGCAGGCGGGTTAGACGCCACATTGGCGTGGTTCGCAAACGCCAAATCGCGTGTATCATCTCATTACGTCATCGATAAAGACGGCTCCATGTACCAATGCGTCCATGAAGTTGAACGCGCGGCGCATGCCGGTGTCAGCAAGATGCCAGACGGGCGGGAAGATGTCAATGATTTCTCCATCGGCATCGAAATCGTCAACTTGAATGATGGCCAGGACCCCTATCCTCCCGAACAGATGGATGGCGTGGTGGCTTTGGTGCAGTATCTGGCCGACAAATACAAGATTCCGGCAGAGAATGTGGTTACCCATGCGGAAATTGCGCCCGACCGGAAGACAGACCCGTTGGGTTTTCCCCTTCCCGACTTGCTGGTGCGTGCCTACAATTTGACCACGCCCCCTCCCGAAAGCATCGTGCGTAATGCGGCCTGGGAAGCGGGGGGCGTGCCCTACAATCCGGACGCCGCCTTCCCGAAGTTCGCTCGCCAGAACGAGTTGGGCAATCCCGAAACCCCCGAGTTCGAATTCACCCATCGCGGGCGGCAGTACCGCGGACAGGGTTTCAGCAAGGGTATTGTCTATGCCGCTGTCGGCGAGTGGGATAAGATTCAGATGATAACCTGGTAGGCACACTTCCAGAACGTGATCATGTCCCAGACAACAGTTCACAAAGAGGATATCCGGGCACGCCCGCGCGAACGGGTCGTCGTAGCCATGAGCGGCGGCGTGGACAGTTCCGTTGCTGCGGCCTTGCTGTCCCAGGAGGGCTACGAAGTCGCCGGCATCATGCTGCGTCTGTGGGCCTCGGAGGCTCCGGCGGAGGAGGCCTGTGACCCGCTGGCAGACTCCTCGAATGGGCGCATCCAGCACTTCGTCCACAATCGTTGCTGTACGCCCGATGCCGTCGAGGATGCGCGCCGGGTTTGCGACCTGCTGGACATTCCTTTCTATTTGCTAAATGCCCAGCAAACGTTTCACCAACATGTCGTGGAACCGTTTGTCTCGGCCTATGTCGCCGGACAGACGCCGAATCCCTGTTTGGCCTGCAACCGGCACATCCGGTTCGGTTTTTTGCTGCGCTATGCCAGGGCACTTGGCGCTCGATATCTGGCCACCGGTCACTATGCCCGGGTACAGAAGGAAGACGACCGTTACCGGTTGATGAGGGGCATTGATGCGCAGAAGGATCAGTCCTATGTTCTGTACATGTTGGGGCAAGAGGATTTGGCCCACGTGCTCTTTCCCGTGGGGCATTTTCGGAAGCCGGCCATCCGCAAACTGGCTCACGAATTCGGATTGCCGGTCGCCGAGAAGGGGGACAGCCAGGACCTTTGCTTCGTTGCCGGGGGAGACTACCGCCAGCTTCTCAGCGAACAGGCCCCCGATGCACTGCGGCCCGGCCCCATCTTTGACCAGGCCGGACATCGTTTGGGCACGCACGACGGACTGCCGCTTTACACAATCGGCCAACGCCGGGGACTTGGCTTGCACACCGGTCATCCCCTGTATGTCTTGCGCCTGAACACGCAGGAGAACAGCCTGATTGTTGGCCCGCCGGAAGCTCTCGGACGGCGCGATGTTGCGGTCGCGGCAGTGCACTATGTTGCCGGTCAACCACCACGTGGCCCGGTGCGAGTCACGGCCAAGCTGCGGTACACGGCGCCGGCGGCGCCGGCCACCCTGGAACCCCTCGCGGAGGGCAGAGCCCGGCTGATTTTTGACGAAGCCCAGCGTGCGGTGTCCCCCGGCCAGGCGGCCGTCTTCTACGATGACGACGAAGTTCTGGGCGGCGGCCTGATCAGCGGAGGAGCTTGACGATGGAAATTATGTGGCCCTCGCTCATTCTTGCCGTCGTGGTTTGCGCATTCTATGCCGGCTTGTTTCACCTGATGACCAAGCAGGGCGTGGCGTATCTCCTTGTTGATTGGGTCGCTGCATTGTTGGGGTTTGGCCTTGGACAGTTGGCTTCAGTGCTCTACACGCAAAGACCCTTTATGCTTGGCCCCATTCACTTTGTTGAGGGCACAATCGGAGCCTGGATCGTCATGAGCGTTGTAAGCTGGCTAAAGACATAGCTCCTTTGGAGGTAAGTACCATGAGCGTAGCATCAATTCGGGACATAGCCATTGTTCTTCTGGCGATAGAATCTCTCATCATCGGAGGACTGCTCATTGTCCTGGTATTACAAATCCGCAACTTGATCAACGTGCTGAAAGATGAGGTCAAGCCAATTTTGGGCGAGGCGCGCGATACCGTCTCCACGGTCAAAGGCACAACGAGCTTTGTCAGTGACACGGTGATCACGCCTATCGTCAATATGGCCAGTTTCGCGTCGGCGGTCCGCCAGAGCGTGGCCACGTTCCGGTCGCCTACGCGGAAGCGGGCGGCGAACGGTGAGCAAGGTCATGAAGGAACAAAGGAGGGTACTTGAAATGGCAGAAAAGGATGGAGGCGGTGGATTTCTTACGGGCTTCGTAGTTGGCGGATTGGCCGGCGCAGCGATTGCCATGTTGCTTACCCCTCGCCCGGGCGAGGAAACGCGAACCATGCTGGCAGAACAGAGCAGCCGGATGCGGTCTCGCGTTGCCGACATGCCTTACCCGGACAACTTGGAGGACATGGCCGGGCTGGCTGCTTCACAGTCCGATCAATTGCGGGAGCAGGGCATTTCGGCGCTGGAAGCGCAGGTCGCGGCTGTGCAAGATATCGTCAAGATCATCCAGGAGCAAGTCCACGAACTGCTGAATGAGCAGAGATCTCGCGTGCAGGAGGCAGTTGCAGAGGGCAAGCAAGCCGCAGCCAAAACGAAGGAAGAGTTGCTGCAAAAGATAGAGACAGACGCCAAGAGCTGATCAATCCTGGCGTGTATTTGTTTACCGCTGAGACGCAGAGGGCG
>CAYWAK010000237.1:0-4196 GCA_964455755.1 uncultured Ardenticatenales bacterium
GTGGTCAAGGAAAAACTTGTCAAACTACAAATTTGATTTTCGCCAGACTCCAGTACGGCAAATGAAATCGGACAACGCCACGACCCGTACAACAACCCTGCCTGTTGTATGGATTGCGAGTCTTTCCCAAACGACTGGAGAAAGTATACCGTGGACATTCGAAAGATTGTGTTAATTCAGCCCGGCCGTGATGGCCGGGTTTTGGGCAAAGCCACGGCACTACCCTACACGCTGATGCGGCTGGCTTCCCTGGTGCCCGACGAGATTGCGGTCGAAATCTGGGATGAGAACCTGGGGCCGCTCGAAAACCGCATCCTGACCGAACTTGGGCCGAACGATGTGGTCGGTATTTCGGCCAAGACGCTGGCCATTGAAACCACCGAAGCGTTCACGCGACTGGCCCACAAGGCCGGCGTGCCGTACGTTGCTGTGGGCGGTGCCCATGCCACGCTCATGCCGGAGCACGTGTCGCGCTGGGCCGACGTGGTGTTTGCCGGCGAGGCCTATTTTACCTGGCCCGCCTTCATCCAGGATGTTTGCAATGACACCGTGCAATCGCAATACGATGACACCGAATGGGCTGATCTGGCCGGCATCGCGCCGCTGACCGATCGCGTTATCGCCCAGGTGGACGAACAACGCAACTATTGGACGCCGCTCCTGGAAATCACGCGGGGCTGCCCGCGAAGCTGCACGTTCTGTACGGCCATCCGTGTCAGCGGGCAGGTCATGCGCTTTCGGCCTGTTGAGGAAGTCGTGGAGGAAATCGAACGTCGCAAGATTGACCGCTTTTTCCTCACGGATGACAATTTCGGGTTGGCCTTTCGCATCAATCCCGGATATGTGGAAGAACTTTTTCACGCCTTGGCCAAGTTGCCGTTGCGCAGTTGGACCACCCAGGCCGAAATGATGGTCTCCAAATATCCCGATTTGCTGGATATGGCCCGCCACGCGCATCTGGACAAGTTCTTCATCGGCTTCGAATCGGTAAACCCGAACAACCGGCGTGAGCTGGGGGGTAAGAGCAAAGGACAGACCGACGATTACTTGCAAGCAATTTCCGAAATTCACAAACACGGCCTTGGTGTTGTGGGCCTGTTCGTCTATGGCTTTGATAATGATACGCCGGCGACGATGTGGGAAACTTGGAAATTTGCAAAGTCGGCCGGCCTCGACAGCATGAGTCAGACGATCCTCACGCCCTATCCCGGCACACCCTTCCGGCAACAACTAATCGAGGAAGACCGTTTAATTCCCAACACCCCGTGGCGGCTCTATGACACAGCGCATGTTACGTACTACCCGAAACAAATGACCGTGGAAGAGTTCGCCCACGAGTATGACAAGATTTGCCGCACCGTGTATTCCCCGTTGCGCATTGTCAAACGCGGCACACGTTCGCTGGCCCGCATTTCCCGCTTTTCGGTCAAGGCCCTGCCGCGCAAGATATTCTCCAGCTTTAGCACCGATTACGGATACCGGCGGGAGTTTAGCTGGCGGCACACAAGCTGAACGACCGCTGATAGCGAAAGCGGATTATTCATGGCTTTTCAATCTGTGTAATCTGTGGTCAGGGCTTCAACGTCAGCAAGTCGTCGCTGTGCGATTGCACAGCCTCTTCACTCCACAACATCGGATGATACTTCACCGCCTCCCAGGTTTCGATCATGTCGCCGAAATGAGCGTGGAAGGGCAGGCCAGACTGGCCGGTCGTGTGGATCGAGCGAGACTGGTCCCAGTTCCCAACGTCCACGATTTGGCGGTAGGAGGGCAGGGCGGTCGTGCTGAACGGCTCGTTGTAGTTGAAGTGGGACGCAAACGGCGTGAATCCCGCCCCGCGCGTGGCAATCGGCCCCCGGTTGAAGATGCGGTCCAGTGGTTTGACAGCGCCCAGCGGATGATTGAAGGTTGACTGGTGCAGGCGTCCCCATGTCCACTGGTCGGGCACGTCACCGAACTGCTTTCCCAGATATTCGATGGTCTCACCAAAGGCGCGGCTCATCATGTCGTCCCGCGTTTCTTTTTCCGGCGTGCCGGTGTCATCCCACCAGGGGTTGTCCGGCTGGTCCACGAGGAACCACACAGCCATATGGTGCGCGTTTTCCTGCTCCAGATAATCCTTGAGCATCTCCGGTCCCAGTTCATCGCCGAAGACATCCTGTACCAGCCGCCAGTAGAAGACCTGGTAAATTGTGCCACCGGTGCTGTCCACCTCGTTCCGGTAGTCCCATTTCTGCAACTCGGCCATGACCCGTTCTTGCAACACGCCGTCGGGCGTCAGATTCAGGATGAGCGGCACAATCTTTTTGGCCGGGAGGGAGGTGGTGTCGGCCTGGATGTCGCGAAAGTCGTCGGCAGAGAGCTTATCTTTGGCCGCGATCTGCGTGGTGATACGCATGGCCCGGAAGGGCGCAGACCAGTCATAGCCCAGGAAATAGGGGTAGCTGTCGGGAACGACTTTGTTGTTTGCGGTGGCGATGTAGTGTGTCGGGGGGTCGAATACGCTGGGCAACTCATCGAAGGGAATGAACCCGGCCCACTCGTACGCGCCATCCCAGCCCGGCACCGGCAACGTGCCCTGCCCTTTGGCGCGGATGGGAATCTGGCCGGGTGACTGGTAGCCAATGTGTCCCTCGACGTCGGCGTAGACAAAGTTCTGAGCAGGGACGTTCCAAAAGCGAAGGGCCTCCCGAAAACTATTCCAGTCGCGCGCGCGGTCAATCAGCAGTACCGAACGGAAAAGCTGACTCGGTTGTGCAATGGCCGTCCATTGGAGGGCCGCCGGCTGGGCCAACCCCTCGACCACGTCGTTGAGCAATGGGCCGTGGCGGCTGATGCGAACCGTCAACGTTTCGGGCGTATTCTGGCCCTTGACCGCGATCTGCTCATCAAAGATGTTCAGGTCTTGCCACGCTCCGGCGAATTCGTACTGCGTGTTATTGTCGGGGTTCAGCTTTTCCAGATAGATGTCCTGCACATCGGGGCCCAGGTTCGTGACGCCCCAGGCAACGCGCGCATTGTGTCCGATAATGACTCCCGGAGCGCCGGGGAACGTAGCGCCGACCACGTCGTAATCGCCGCCGTGCAACCCCATCTCGTACCAGATTGAGGGCATCTGGATGCCGAGGTGCGGATCGTTCGCCAAGAGCGGCTGGCCTGTGGCCGATTTGCTGCCGTCAATGACCCAGTTGTTGCTCCCCAGACCGTTTGCCGTCCCGAAGGGGATGCGTTGCGCTTTGGCGAGCACCTGGGCCACAGAATCGAGCTGTGGAGCGCCGAGATTGGCATAGTCGTGGGCCTCCGGCGGGATGATGTAGGGCGCGTCTTGTGGGTAGGGAGGATACAGCACGCGTATCGAATCCTCGCCGAACTTCTGAACCAGGCGAGCGCGCAGCAATTCCTCCTCCCAGTTGCCGCTCAAATCCCAGGCCATCACTTTGGCCCAAACCAGGGTATCCACCGGTTCCCAGGGTGCCGGCTTGTAGCCGAGGATGGTGAATTCGAGGGGCAGGTTGCCCTGGTGCGTTTCGATGAAGGCGTTCACACCATCCGCGTAGGCCTGGAGCACGCTTAGCGTTTCGGCGTCCGCGACCTTCAGGTCGTTCTGGGCGGCGCGGGCCAGCCCAACGGTGCGCAGAAAGCGGTCTGTCTTGATCGTGGTCTTGCCGAAGATTTCCGAAAGTTTCCCCTCGCCGATCCGGCGGTGGAAATCCATCTGCCAGAGCCGATCCTGGGCGTGGACGTACCCTTGCGCAAAGAAGAGATCGTGGTTGTTTTGCGCGTAGACATAGGGAATGCCCCACGAATCGCGGTACACACGTACGGGAGATTGCAACCCGCTCACTTGTAGATTCCCCTTCGTGGCGGGAAAGCTGCGCCTTACGAACCAGGTGGCGCCAATCAGAAGCAAGGTGACCAGGACAACGATGATACCGGCAACAATGGGTAACAAACGACGCAAGATTTTCATAGCAGCCACCATGAGCGGCTGCGCGCCACCAAGGATGAAAATACGTGGAGTGTCGAGCGTGGAGCGTGAGGCGCGCTACCGTGATACGTGACATGTGATACCTGACACTTTGTTCTCATAACAGACTCCCCCCTTCAGGAATTGAAAATTAAAGTATATATTCAGGCAAAAGATTTGTCAAGTCTATTTTTGCGCAGGTAGTGTATCTTGTTTGGTTGAAACTCAG
>CAYWAK010000238.1:0-4161 GCA_964455755.1 uncultured Ardenticatenales bacterium
CCCGGGCCTTTGACTATCTTGACACGGCAGGCCTTGTCGTATATAATGAAAACGAGAGGACGACGCACACAATGTATGATGACCAGACGTTGCAACGCTACATCAAAGAGCGACAAATTGCAGCCCAAATCGTCAGGCTCACGACTGAAACAGCGACGGTGACTGCGGCTGCGCAGGCATTGGGTGTTCCCCCTGGTCAGATTATTAAGTCGCTCCTGTTCCTTGTCGCCGGCAGCCCCATGTTGGTCATCGCCAATGGGACAGCCAGGGTCAGTGCCAAAAGAATTGCCCAACACCTGGGCGTCGGCAAACGAAAAGTGCGCATGGCCCGGCCCAACGAGGTGGAAACAATTGCCGGCTTCGGCGTGGGGGCGATGCCGCCTTTCGGACATAAAAAACCTTTGCCCACGCTAATTGATCCGGGCGTAATCAAGCAGAGCGAAATCTACGGCGGCGGTGGAACCAAGCGAGCCATGCTGCGCTTAACCCCCCGCACGCTGCTTGCGGTGACTCAGGGAGAAGTCGTCCCGGTCACCGAGGCAGCAGGAGAACAAGCGCATGAGTGAAGATTTCAGCGGCCAAGTGGCCCTCGTCACCGGCGCCGGTCGAGGCATAGGCGAAGCTATCGCCAAGGCTTTCGCGAACGCCGGCGCAGCGGTGATCGTCAACGACATCAATGGCAGCGCAGCGCGGCGCGTGGCCGAAGAGATCGTCGCCGGCGGAGGGCAGGCGCTTGCCCGGCCATTCGATGTCGCAAACGAAACAGCCGTGGGCGCGATGGTCCAAATGGCCGTCGAAGAGCTTGGCCAGATTGACATTTTGGTGAACAATGCCGGCGTTGAACCGAAGTTCCCCCTTCTGGAGACAAGCCTCTACGCGTGGGAACGCACATTGGCGGTGAACCTGACCGGCACGTTCCTCTGCACGCGCGCCGTCGGGCGGGTGATGCACGAGCAGGGCCGCGGAGCCATTGTAAACATCGCTTCCATCGCCGGTCACCGCATCCCCCTGCGAGATCGCGCGGCCTACTGCGCCAGCAAGGCGGGCGTCGTCGGCTTTACCCGCGAGTGTGCGCGCGAGTTCGCCGCACTCGGTATCCGCGTGAATGCCGTGTGCCCCGGCGTGATCGAAACACCCATGACAACCGAATCTCGCGCCGATCCCGCAGTCATGCGCAAGTGGTTAGAGGACATACCGGCCGGTCGCCTTGGGCAGCCGGAGGATGTCGTTGGTGTCGTACTCTTTCTTTGCTCCCCCAATGCCGGCTATGTGACCGGACAGGCTATCCATGTGGATGGTGGCAAAGTAATGGCCTAGCAGTTTGTCGGAGAAAGAATAATGGGACACAGATTTTCCGATAATTTGGCCTGAAAAACTGTGTCCTAATAAGAAGAAAACAGACCGCTCCGACAGACTGCCAGTGACGAAGGAGGATTCCATGGAATACGAGAACATTCTTGCCCGTCGTACAGGCAACGTCGGTGTCATCCAATTCAACCGGCCCAAGGCCATGAACGCGCTGAACGAAGCCATGGCCCGCGAGTTGATTGATGCAGCGAAAGCTTTCGATGCCGACTCCGACATCGGCGCGATTGTGCTCACCGGCAGCGCCCGCGCATTCGCCGCCGGTGCCGATATCAGCGAAATGGCCGGCGGCAGCGCAACCGAATTTTTGAAGGCCGACAGAATCGGGATTTGGGACCAGCTTCGTACGATCCGCAAACCGATTGTCGCTGCCGTCAGCGGGTACGCCCTCGGCGGCGGATGCGAGATTTCCCTGGCGTGCGACATGATCGTCGCTTCCGAGACGGCCATCTTTGGCCAGCCAGAAGTCAAATTGGGCGTGATCCCCGGAGCAGGGGGCACACAGCGGCTGGCGCTGGCCCTGGGCAAAGCGCTGACCATGGAAATGGTGCTGAACGACCGCCGGCTCACCGCCCAGGAAGCAGAACGTTTTGGCCTGGTCAACCGCGTCGTGCCGGTAGAACACTACCTGGATGAAGCCATTGACTTGGCCCAATCCATTGCCGAGCAAGCGCCGCTGGCCGTACAGCTTGCCAAAGAAGCGGTCAATCATGCCTTCGAAATGTCCCTGACCGAGGGCCTGGCTTTTGAACGCAAGCTCTTTTATTACCTGTTTGCCTCGGAAGACCAAAAAGAGGGCATGCGGGCCTTCCTGGAAAAGCGCGCACCACAGTGGCAGGGGAGGTAGGCTCCCAATTCGCGGCAGAGTCTTCCTGCCTGCCAAGCGAATCGTCGCCGGCGGGCGGGGGGCATGGATCGGTTGCGAACCTTGAGAGCTGGAAACCAAATTACGAAACCCGTAACCGGCAGTCACACAGAATACGAACTACTTGATTCGGGTAACCAACGCAAACTGGAACGTTTTGGGACCGTCATCCTGGAACGCCCGGCGCTTCAAGCCATCTGGTCCCCTCATCGCGCAAAGTCAGAATGGGAAACCGCAGACGCAACTTACATACGAAGTTCTAGCGGCGGCGGAAGATGGCACATGAAGCGCAGCCTGCCCGATTCCTTCACTTTGTCCCTGGGCCCGATCAAACTGAAGATTAAGCTCACGGACTTTGGCCATTTGGGATTCTTCCCGGAACAACAGGAGCCCTGGCAGTGGATCGCCAGACAGATTCGTGAAGCCGGCCGGCCGGTCAACGTCCTGAACCTGTTTGCGTATACGGGAGGAAGCACGTTGGTCGCGGCCGGCGCCGGCGCGACTGTGTGTCACCTCGACTCGGCCAAAGGAGTCGTGAGCTGGGCCCGCGAAAATGCCGCCTTGTCCGGGCTTGCCGGGCGACCGGTGCGCTGGATCGTGGAAGATGTGCTCAAATTCGTCCGCCGCGAACGCCGGCGTAAACGCCGCTACGACGCCATCATTCTCGACCCGCCTTCGTTTGGCCGCGGGACGAAAGGGGAGGTGTGGAAGATCGAACGCGACCTTCCCGCTTTGTTGCGCGAGTGCCGGCCGCTGCTCAGCGACCGGCCGCTATTCGTATTGCTGACCAGCCACTCGCCCGGCCTCACTCCCCTCGTTCTGCACAATTTGCTGGCCGACATGATGGCTGGCCACGCGGACCACATCGCTATGGGGGAGATGACTCTGACGGAATCGGGCAGCGGTCGCCGTTTTCCCAGCGGGAGTTATGCCCGTTGGAGCGAATAGGCCTTCTCATAACGTGTCCGGACATTAAGACATGAGCGTGCCTTCAGGTACACTACTGACCAGTACGCAGAACCCTCGCGTCAAGAACGTCATCCGTTTGCGCAAGCGGCGCGAGCGTGATCTTCGCGGCGAGTTTCTGATTGAGGGTGCACGCGAGCTTAGTCGCGCGCTCGAAAGCGGCATTGCCGTTCATGCCCTGTACTTTTGCCCGCCGCTCTTGCCGCTTGCCGACGGGAATCGCCTGCTGGAAGAGGTGCGTGCGCAAAAGGTCGCGCCCATTCCGGTGAGCAAGACTGTCTTCGAGAAGATGGCCTACCGCGAAGGGTCGGACGGGCTGCTTGCCGTGGCCGGGCAGCCGCGGCGCACCCTCGACAACCTCTCGCCGCCGGCCGAAAGCATGCTGCTCGTGGTCATCGAGGGGGTCGAAAAACCCGGCAACCTGGGGGCGATCCTGCGCTCCGCCGATGCGGCCGGCGGCGACGCCGTCATCGTCTGTGACCCCTCAACGGACATTTACAACCCGAACGTGGTACGGGCAAGTCTGGGTACACTCTTTTCACAGCCGGTCGTGCAGCACGAGACGCCGGCCACCATTGCCTGGCTCCGCGAACGCGGCGTGCAAATTGTCGCCGCCACACCGTCTGCCGATCTTGTGTACACGGAGGCGGACCTGCGGCCGGCGACAGCGCTGGCATTGGGCAGCGAAAAGGCGGGGTTGAGCGCAGCATGGCTCGCGGCAGCCGACGCGCGGGTGCGCATTCCCATGCACGGGCAAGCCGACTCACTCAACCTGGCCATGGCCGCCACAGTTTTGCTTTTCGAGGCTGTGCGCCAGCGCGCGCAAGACATGTAACCTATTCTGAGGCGTGTCACGATTGAGCTGCGCTGCATCCGGCAGGCGCTTACGGCACGAACATCGGCAAAAAGTTGTCTGTATTTCTGTAGTAGGACACAGGTACTTGTTTACCGCTCTCAGATACACC
>CAYWAK010000239.1:0-4146 GCA_964455755.1 uncultured Ardenticatenales bacterium
AGCACGCCGGCCTACTGGAAGTTTCGGCTGTATCTGCCGGCGGTTCTGAAGTAGGGTGATCGTCTTCGTCTTTTGGTTGTCATGGAGCATGACCGGCAATTTTCACGGGAGACAGCATGGGCGATTGCCCACCACGAAGAATGAAAACAGGACACGGATTTCACGGATAACACAGATTTTTTATCCGTGTTTATCTGTGTCATCTGTGTCCTATTTACACAGGGAGATACAAAATGGAAACCGAAGAAGGCACAATGCAGGGCACGCAATTGGATGTGGTGACCGGTGCGTTTGGCTACACCGGGAAATATATCGCGCGGCGGCTGCTCGCGCAGGGCAGAAAAGTGAAGACGCTGACCGGTCATCCGGGCCGGCCCAATCCATTCGGCGAGGATCGCGTGGCGGCCGCCCCCTTCAACTTCGAAAAGCCGAACGAATTGCGGGAGAGCCTGCGCGGCGTCTCCACGCTATACAATACCTACTGGGTGCGGTTTTCCCATGGTCCGGTCACCTTTGAAGACGCGGTCCAAAACACGAAGACGCTCATCGCAGCGGCTTCTGACGCCGGCGTCAAGCGCTTCGTGCACGTGAGCATTACGAACCCTTCCCTCGATTCTCCCTTGCCCTACTTCAACGGCAAAGCGCGACTGGAGCAGGCGCTTGCCGAATCGAGCCTGTCCTATGCCATCGTCCGGCCGACGGTGATCTTCGGTATTGAGGACATCCTCGTCAACAACATAGCCTGGCTGCTGCGACATTTTCCGGTATTTGTCGTGCCGGGATCGGGCGATTACCGCTTGCAGCCCATTTATGTGGAAGACATGGCACAGCTTGTGGTGGATGTGGCCCAGCGTGAAGAAAACGTTACGCTGGACGCAGTCGGCCCGGACATCTTCACGTTCGATGAGATGGTCCGGCTGATTGCGGAGAAGGTCGGCAGCAAGGCCAGAATCGTGCACACGAGTCCCGGCGTGGCCCTTTTCCTTTCGCGGCTTGTTGGGTATTTGGTCAACGATGTGACGCTGACGCCGGATGAAGTGGACGGGTTGACAGCCAACCTGCTGGTCTCCGAGTCTCCTCCGACCGGGCACACGCACCTGGCCGATTGGCTGGCCGAGAATGTGGATCGTGTCGGGACGGGCTACGCTTCCGAGCTTGCCAGACATTATCGATGAGGCGGGGTAAGTTCCTGCTGCTTTGTGCGGCGATCGCGGCGATTCTTAGCGGGTGCTGGGCGTCCACGCCGGCGGTGGTGAAGATTGGACTGATTGCGCCCTTCGAGGGGGCGTATCGGGATACCGGCTATGGCGCGCTGGCCGGCGTGCGTCTCGCTTTGCGCGCACAGAACGAACGGGCCGGCAGTTTCCGCGTGGAATTGGTTGCCTTGGACGATCACCACGACCGGACGGGCCAACTCGCGGCCCAACGCGCCGCCGAGCTGGTGGCCGACGCGGCCGTCGTTGCCGTGATCGGCGGGTTTGGCGACGGGCCGGCGAAGGGAGCCGCACCTGTGTTGGCTGCGGCCGGTGTGCCGTTCGTGGTGGCCGCCGCCGGCGACGATACCCTGTCCGGCGAGGGGGTCTGGCGGCTGCCCGTGGGCAACGCGACGGTCGCCCGGCAGATGCTGGCGTGGGCAGAGGCGTGGCACGTGCGCCGGTGGTACGTGGCCGGGGAGGGTTCGCTGGCCGAGGCGATGCGCGCGGCGCTCGCCGGGGCCGGGTTGACGCCGGTCGCGCGGGCCGGCGAGGCCGATATGCTCTTCTATGCCGGCGACGATCCTGAAGAAGCGGCTGCGCTCTTGCCGAATTTGCGTCCTGGCAAAAGAGGTGTAAAATTTATGGGAGGGCCGGCGTTGGACACGCCGCGCTTTGCCCAACTGGGTGGGGATGGCGTCGCCGGCGCTTATGTTGTCTCCCTGGCCGGGCCGGGGGATGAAGACTTTGTTGCCGCATACCGCGAAGCGAATGGGGCAACGCCCTCTGCCCCGGCGGTGTTGGCGTACAGAGCGACCAAGGCTCTGCTTGCGTCATGGCCGGGCCCGGCAAATCCAACGCGAGCGGGCCTGGGCCGGACCTTGCGCGGACTGGCAGAAGACGCGCCGGCATTGACTTTGTATCAATTGGGCACGACCGGGTACCCTGGCGTGGTCGTTGCCGTGGAAGGGAAAAAGGACGTTGAGCAAACAAAATAAGTCATCGGTCAGGAAGGGAGGATGCGGCATGGGATATACCTTGTTCGGAGCCATCGCCGGATTTGTGGCGGGGTGGGCTTTGCACTGGTACTGGACGCGCGGCCAGGCCGATTTTGCGGCCGGCGAGTTTGGCGGCTATGACAGCGGCGAAGCGAATTGGGAAGAGACTCCGCTGGTGGACCGCTCCATCGCGGAGGAGCTTGCTGCGTCCGCACCGGAGGAGCCGGTGGAGGAAGCGGGCGGCGAGGGCGTGCCCGTGTCTGTGCCGAGCGTCCCATCGGAGGCAGAGGCTGCCGAGGATGCCGCACCGGAGGAGGCGGTTACGGCCTATTGCATGCGTTGCCAGGAACACCGTCCGGTGGAGGGGCTCGAACACGTCGTCACCGAGCGGGGCCGCCATGCCATACGGGGCACGTGTGGAGAGTGCGGCAGGAAGGTCTTTAAGTTTGTCGCGAATCCTGAATGATCGCGTGAACCAAAGGGGGCGCCTCTACCGGTTCTGCGCTCCAGCGGTAGGCTGCGAGCAATGTGGAGCGTACTTGCTGCAACCGTGAATCGTCGCCGGCGTGGATCGTGAACAGGGGCTGCCCTTTCTCCACCCACGCGCCTACCTTCGGTCCTAGCACAATGCCCACGCGATGATCAATCGCGGCCCCCTTCTTCTCGCGCCCCCCGCCGAGAGAGACGACGGCGTACCCGAACGCACGGGCATTGATCGCGGCGATGTAGCCGCTTTGCGGCGCAAGGACAGTCCCGACCAGGGGGGCCTGCGGGAGCAGGTCGAGGTTGTCTATGACGGCGATGTCGCCTCCTTGAGCGGCGATCCAATCGCGGAACCGGGCCAGGGCCGCCCCCGAGACGAGTTTCTCGCGCACTAGCCGCATGGCCTCTTGCTCCGATGGCGCTTTACCGGCCAGCATAATCATGCGACCGGCGATGACCAGGCAGTGTTCCAGAAAATCGGTCGGTCCGTGGCCGCGCAGGGTGGCGACCGATTCTTTCACCTCGATGGCATTGCCCACGGCCTGGCCAAGCGGCTGGCTCATGTCCGAGATGACGGCGGCGACCTGCCGGCCCACACCCCGTCCGATGCCGACCATCGTGCGGGCCAGGTTCAGGGCCTGGTCCTCGGTTTTCATGAATGTGCCCTGCCCGACTTTCACGTCCAGGACGATGGCGTCGGCTCCGCCGGCGATCTTCTTGCTCATGATCGAGCTGGCGATGAGGGGAATGCTGGGCACGGTGCCGGTCACGTCGCGCAGGGCGTACAGTTTGCCGTCGGCCGGTGCGAGATTGGCGGTCTGCCCGCTGACGACGACACCGCAAGCGGTCAGCGTCTTGCGGAATTCGTCCACGCTGAGGTCGGCGCGGAAGCCGGGGATCGATTCCAGCTTGTCGAGCGTGCCGCCGCTGAAGCCCAAGGCGCGTCCGGACATCTTGGCCACCGGAACGCCGCAGGCCGCGACGAGCGGGGCCACGACCAGCGTGGTTTTGTCGCCAACGCCGCCGCTGCTGTGCTTGTCTACGACCTGCGGGATGATGTCGTGCAGGTCGAGTACTTCGCCGGAGTGGGCCATGGCCAGCGTCAAGGCCCTCGTTTCCGCCCTGGTCATGCCCTGAAAGTAGATGGCCATGCACCAGGCCGCTGCCTGATAATCGGGAATGTTGCCGTGTGTGTAGCCCTCGATGAAGAATTGGATTTCTTCGTCGGTCAAGGTTTTTCCGTCACGCTTCTTGGTGATGATGTCAACTGCGTGCATAAAGATTCCTTTCATGATTTGTGATGACGAATATGCGCGCAAAGAATTCGCAGTAGAAGGTTCCTGTCCATGACTCCGCTGAACATGGCAATTGCTGGTCGTTCTTGCGGAACATATGCGTCTTCTCTACTCATGACAAGTCGCACCATTATAGCATACTTGCTTGAAATTGAGAAAAAGTGCGCCATCCCCTTT
>CAYWAK010000240.1:0-4141 GCA_964455755.1 uncultured Ardenticatenales bacterium
CCGGCCACCGCGACGCCTTCACCCTATCCGACGAAGACCCCACATGCTGCAGCGCCGCCGGCCGAGAACGTCCAAGACTCGCCGGCGCGCACGCACACAGTCCAACCGGGCGACACGCTCTACAGCATCGCGGCGCAATACGGGTGGGACATCGTCACGCTTATCCGGGTCAATCATCTGGCAAATCCCAATGCCATCTACGTGGGCCAGCAGCTCGTCATTCCCTATCCACCGACGGCGACCCCATCTCCGACGCCGGCGCCCCCCACGGCCACGCCAACCTACGCACCGCCCACGGCCACACCACACGCCAGCGATAGCACCCTGGTCATGACGCCAACCCCCTGGCCAAGCCCGACCGGCATGGCCGGCTATGCGCCGTGGCCGTTTGGCCCGGCAGCGGCCGTTGATCCCCTTCCATTGCCCAAGCACATGTTCACCGTGCTGCTCTTGGGCAAGGACCAGGGCACAACGAGCTGGCGCACCGACACAATGCTTCTGCTTTCCATAGACCCGGACACACAAAGAGCCGGATTGCTCTCCATCCCGCGCGACCTGTGGGTTTCCATTCCCGGGTATGGACAGGAGCGCATCAATACGGTAGATTTTCGGGGCGAAATCACCAAATACCCGGGGGGCGGGCCGGCCCTTCTGAAGCGAACGATCTGGGAGAACCTGGGGATTCCGGTACACTATTACGCGCGTATTGATTTTCGGGTGTTCACCAAGATCATCGACATCCTTGGTGGTGTAGACGTGCCCGTAGACTGCGCGCTGCAAGATGTCTTCCTTGATTCCACGTCTCCCACCGGGCGCACGGCGTTGCAAGTGTCTCCGGGCATGCAACACATGGACGGCGATACGGCGCTGCGCTACGCGCGCTCCCGGCATACAACCAACGATTTTGACCGGGCCCGTCGCCAACAGCAGGTGCTGAAGGCGGCCTGGGAGAAGGCTTTGAGCCTGGATCTCTTTGCGAAAGCGCCCCAACTTTGGCAGGAGTTCCACGACTCTATCAAGACAGATCTGACCCTTGGCGATGTCTTGACTTTGGGCCGTTTCGGAACAAAGCTGCGACCGCAGGCGATCCAGAACCGGGTGATCGATTGGCGCGTGACTTCCAACTGGACCACGCCGATGGGGGCGATGGTGCTTCTGCCGGACCGCCCGAAGATTCACCAGCTCCTTTCGGAGTATTTCATGACGCTGCAAGCTCCTGAGCCGGCAAAGAGCGGCCCGGTGGTGCGGGTCGCCGTCGAGAACGACACGGCCATGCAAGATTGGACCGAACTCGTGGCCACGCGATTGCGCTGGCACGGCATGGACGTGACCACGGATACCCCAAAGGGAACGCAGCAACAGGTCACCCAACTGATTGACTTTACCGGAAATACGCAGGCGATTGAGCAGGTGCGCGCAGAGTTCTCGCTGACGCCGGGGCAGGTCGTTCACCAACAGACGGAAAACAGCCCCGTGGACCTTCGCTTGATCCTTGGATACGACCTGCACACTTGCAAGCGATGGTCCCCATGAGACAGTGGGTGCCGAACGCCTGGCTACAGCATCAGTTTCCCCGTTTCCAACGTCTCTCAAGGCGGCGCTTTCTTTCGATCTCTCTGGTCGTCGTGTTGGAATCATTGCTGGAAGCCTGCCGGCCGGGCATCCCGTTCATAGGCAAACAGGGTACGCCGACCCCCAGTCCCACGAAAACACCGGTTCCTCCGCCGGCCGACAAGGTGGCCCAGAGCTTCCTGCAAGCGTGGCAGGACGCAGATTACGATGCTATGTATGGCTTGCTTTCGCAAGGGGCCAGGGACAAGATTGACAAGGATGCCTTCGCTTCGCGGTACCGGGCGATCCAGAAGGAAGCCACCATCACCGATATTCGCCCCAGCCTGACGTCAATCGGGGCGCCGGAGGGGGGAAAAGTGGACGCGGCCTTCGGCCTGCTCCTGGAAACGCATCTTGTGGGTCAAGTGAAACACGACAACGTGCTGCATCTCCAGCTCGAAGGCGGAGAGTGGCGCGTGGACTGGTCTCCCAGCGCAATCTTCGCGCCGTTGGGCGATGAGAACCTCGTGCACCTCTTTCCGCGCAGTTCGACACGTGGCCAGATCTATGACCAACATGGCGAGGCTCTGGCACGCGAGGGGGCAGTCGTCACCGTGGGGGTTGTACCCGGGAAAATAGAAAATGAGACGGCAGTGTTGGGCGTTTTGACTTCCATCCTGCCCCTTTCGGCCGGGGAAATACGCGAAAAGTATGTGGACGCGCCGCCCGATTGGTTCATCCCGGTTGGAGACATCTCCTACGACGAAAGTCAGGCCCGTCTGGATGAATTAACCGGCACCCCCGGCATTTCGTTTCAGCAGAAGGCCATCCGCGAATACCCCCAACACACCACCGCCGCCCACCTGGTGGGCTACGTGGATGCCATCAGCGGCGAAGAACTGGCCCGCCTGAAGAGCGAGGGCTATGCGGAAGGCGACCGAATCGGCAAGATGGGGATCGAGCAGTGGGGCGAAAGATATCTTGCCGGCACAAAAGGTGGATTGTTAGCGGTGATTAGTCCAGGCGGCCAGATGATCGACACGCTGAAGGACCAGCCGGCCATCCAGAGTCGCAGCCTGGTTACGACCCTGGACTTGCCCCTTCAGCGCAAAGTGGAAGAGATTCTGGGCACGAGCAAAGGGGCAATCGTGGTGATGGATCCGCGTGACGGGCAAATACTGGCCATGGCCAGCCGCCCCGCGTTTGACCCGAACGATCTCATCAACCCGCTGAATCCCAGCCGGCGGCAAGCGGTCCTCACCATGCCGGGACAACCGATGCTGAATCGCGCATCGCAAGGCACATACCCTCCCGGCTCAATCTTCAAAGTTGTGAGTATGTCCGCTGCATTGGAGAAGGGGGGATTTGCCAGTGGCAGCCCCTTTTTCTGCGCCGGCATTTGGACCAAACTGGGCATCCCCATGTACTGCTGGCTGCGCAGCGGCCATGGGAACATAGACTTGTTCCAGGGCCTCATTCAATCGTGTGATGTCGTATTCTATGAAGTCGGTTTGGCGCTTAACAACCTGGATATCAACATCTTGCCGGCCATGGCCCGCGCATTTGGTCTGGGCCAGGAGAGCGGGTTATGGGGCGCTGACGAGGCCTCTGGCCTTGTCCCCAATGATGCCTGGAAAATCAGCGCACAGGGGTACGGCTGGACACCAGGCGATACGGTGAACATGGCCGTTGGCCAGGGGTTTTTGCTGGTCACGCCGCTGCAGATCGCCACGTTATTTTCCGCGATAGCCAACGGGGGGACGCGCTACCGGCCGCGACTGGTCATGCGCGCGGAATCGCCCATGGGAGACCCGCCGATCGAATTTGCGCCCGAGGCTATGGGCACGCTGCCCATTTCCAGCGCGCATCTAAGCTTGATTCGCGATGCGTTGCGCAGAGTGACGATTGGCCCCCGGGGGACAGCACGCTTTGCCTTCGAGGGGTTCCCGATTGCTGTGGCC
The DNA here is from genome assembly GCA_964455755.1 of uncultured Ardenticatenales bacterium. Classification (GTDB taxonomy): domain Bacteria; phylum Chloroflexota; class Anaerolineae; order Ardenticatenales; family JAADHH01; genus JAADHH01. The sequence goes on from CAYWAK010000240.1 coordinate 3,513, forward strand.
GGAAAGACGGGGACGGCCCAAAATGTGGGCAAAGAGCCTCACGCCTGGTTCGTCGGTTACGCGCCGGTCGATGCCCCCGAAATTGTAGTAGTTGCCCTGCTGGAAAACGCCGGCGAAGGGTCCGCTGAAGCGGCTCCGCGCGTGCGCCAGGTTATGGAAGCACACTTTGGCATCTCCCCGCAGCCTGCTTCATAGCCGGGTCAACCGGCCGGTACATGACGTGCGGGCAAGGATTGGTCGGTCAGCTATCCAGGAGCTTGCCAACGAGATTCTTGTTTTCTGGGCAATCTGTGGCTAGCCGTTTTGGTTCCGGCTTGTCCGGGTTAGCGTATCCCACAGAGCAGGGCCTTCTTCTCCCCAGAAATCTCGCATCGTCTGCGCCTGCTCTATGACGGCCTTCAAGTAGAGGGGATCATCCGCGCGATCTGCCCGCACTTTGCAAACATCCGCAAGAACCCACTCTTGCGGCACAGGATCCCGATACTCCGGGTCTTTGACCTTGACCAATCCATCGGGCTGTCCCTCGACAATCATCCAGGCGAGCTGTCCGTTGTAAACCCAATCTCCAACATGAACCATGTCGCCGGCCATATCAATACCTACATATTCTTTATCCACAACACCTTTCC
>CAYWAK010000241.1:0-4122 GCA_964455755.1 uncultured Ardenticatenales bacterium
GCGGTGTATCTGAGAGGGGTAAACAAGTACCACCTACTAAATTGAAACAGTGTCTTGACGTTGGCCCCAATTTGACGTCAGTATGGATTTGGCGTACAATTGTAGAAATGGGCTGGATAAGCTCTTGCCCATACGTTTTCGCCTCACAATCTCACAAGAGAGGATTAACATGGATTGGCTAGTCCCCTCCGTCGCCGGTACATTACTGGTCACACTAACTTTACTTGTTTCCTATCTCTATGTTTACCACTACGCGCCTTCTGCTGCCATGCGCTTGTGGACCATGGCCTGGGCATACTACGCCCTGCGCATGGTCGTGACCCTGGCGACGCTCTCTTCACCCAATCAGCCCGTTTTGGAAGCACTCAAGTGGATCACGGCCGGGCTCAACACTGTTTATTTGTTGTTCGGTACCTTGGAGTTCGCCGAACTTCATCGCCCCGATCATGAACGGCTGCTGGCAGGTGGTTTGCTATCTGGCTGGATACTGGTCGGGGTGTTTGGTTTGCAGGATTTCTTGTGGACAACAATCCCGCTCTTCAGCATTATGGGGCTGGCCTATATCTTCGCCGGCTATGCCATCTGGCGCGACAGAGGGGAACGTCATCTGGCCGGTGCCGGACTGGTAAGCTCGGCCTTCTTCTTGTGGGGACTGCACAAACTCGATTTTCCCTTCCTCCGTCCCATCTCCTGGTTCGCCCCTATCGGTTTTTGGCTGGGCAATGTCTTGGGTATGTTCATTGCGGTGGGCAGCCTGGTCATGGTCATGACCGAAAGCCGCCACCAACTGCGCGCTGCTCTGGACGGGAAAGCCGACCTGGTGGAACGCGTTCAGGGCCAGGCCGGACGGTTCTTTGCCCTCAGCCGCGCCATCGAACGGATCAGCGTCGGGCGGGATCAAGAACAGTTGTTACAAGACATCGTCGCCGAAAGCATGGATGTTCTCGATGCCGACCGCTGTGCGATTTACTTGCGGCAAGAAGGGAGCAATGCGGTGGTTTGCCCAGTTTTCCAGGGCCTTTCCACGTATTACATTGAAAACATGCTGGCTCAAGTAGAGGGTACACCAGGCGCCAGTTTGATGGTTACAGGAAAGCCGTTGATTGTTGCCGATGCCATGACCGATCCTGCTTATCGTCCGTTTCGCGCTCTCGTAGAACAAGAGGGATTTCGTGGCATCACCTTTTTCCCCTTGCACTACAAAGGCAGCGTAATCGGCGCGCTGTCTCTTTATTCTGATCAGCCCAGGCACTTTTCTGACGATGAAATTGACACGGCCATGTCTTTTGCCCATGTTGCGGCCTCTGCCATTGTACATTCGCGTGCCCTCGCCAAAGAACACCGCCGCGCTTCGGAACTCGAGGCATTGCGTGAGGTGAGTATGCAAATAACGGGTTCGCTTGATCTGCCCACGGTGCTGGAGACTGTGGCCAAGCGCGCGCGCGAGATCATTGGGGCCACGGACGTACACCTGTTCATGTATGACCAGGAGAAGAGGATATTTTCATTCGGAATCAGTGCCTGGTCCCCCGATGCCAAACACCCAAAACAGACCATCAAACCACGGCGTTCCGGTTTGACCGCCACTGTGGCTCAAACAGGCACAGAAATCATCGTCAATCAAGTCGCCGGGCATGACCTCTTTCAAGATGACCGGGCGCATTCCTGGTCTGTGAACGCTGTCGCCGGATTTCCGATCAAGCTGGGCGACCGTGTAGTCGGTGTGCTGAATGCGGCATTCGATGTGCCACACACCTTTTCCGCATCAGAGGTGCGACTGCTCAACATGTTGGCCGGCCACGCCGCCATCGCTATCGGCAACGCGAACCTTTACCGGAATATGGCCGATCTGAATCGCTCTTTGGAGCAGCGTGTCCAGACACGCACCGAAGAACTGCGCACTTTGATGGAATTGGGACAGAAGCTGGCCGGTGTTCTCTCTCAGGAAGAATTAACCACTGTAATGATGAACGCCGTTTACGGACTGCTTTCGCCCGATGCCGTGGTATGCCTCCTTTCCCAAAATCCCCATACTTCGACAATTGCTATCAAAGGGGCTTTAGATTTCGAGGCCAGACTTCGCATACTCGATCAGCTTCGTGGCACCTATGTTTCTGTTGGCGGGCAACTGGCAGCAAACGCAGAACTGAACGTGCTGGATGTTTCCCCTAACCAGGCGACTGTGCCAATGCTTGCTCTGAAGTGGCCCATCCCATCCAGCGTACATGCCGAGCTGCGCAGCGGCAACCGTGTTGTGGGTCTGCTTTGTGCATACGGCCGGGGCGCAGACGTCTTTGGCGAGGAGGATGAACGGTACATCAAAGCGGTAGCGCAACAAGCCAGCAATGCCATGGCCCGCCTTGAGGCCCAGGAAAGCCGCCAACGCAGCCGGTTGCAGGCCATCCTGGATAGCACGCCGGACGGCCTGGTCTTGCTGGATGAGGAAGGGCAAGTGGTCGTCGCCAGCCCTACCGCCCAGGAGATGATCTCCTTGCTGGCAGACCTGGACGAGGGTGGCCACATAGAGCGATTTGGCAACCACAGCCTGGAGAAAATCCTTTCGTCTGTCGAAAACGATAACACCTTCAAAGCCGAAATCGTTGTGGGCACACAGCCGCTCGTCTTTGACTTGCAAGCACGGCCTGTCTACGAGCGGGGAGAACGCCTGCCCGGCTTGCTGATTCGCATCGCCGACAGTACCCGCGAACGCCGTACGCAAGAACAACTATTCCAGGCGAGTAAGTTGGCTTCGGTCGGAGAACTGGCGGCCGGCGTGGCGCATGAAATCAACAATCCCCTCACCGTTGTGATCGGTTTCTGTGAACTCCTCATGAAGCGTACAGACGACGAGGAACAACAACACATGATCGAGCGTATCTCTACCGCCGGCCAACGAACGCGCAAAATTGTCCAGGGTCTCCTCCAATTCTCGCGCGGATTACAAACACGCGAAACGAGTCGTTCGGACATGAACGACCTGGTTGCCCAAACCGTTTCCCTGGTGCACCGGCAAATAGAGCTGGACGGTATCGATGTCAACGAAGAGTTTGACACGCACCTCCCCTGGGTCACAACAGATAGCGGCGGCGTCGGCCAGATCATCCTCAACCTGTTGCAAAACGCACGGGACGCCATCTGTGAAAGTCGCACAGGTTCGCAAATCACTGTGCGTACGGAGGCGGCCGGCGCAGAATACGTCCGTGTCATCGTGGAAGACGACGGCCCCGGGATTCCCACGGACGTGCTTTCGCGCATCTTCGACCCCTTCTTCACGACCAAGCCGCCCGGACAGGGGACCGGGCTTGGCCTCTCCATCAGTCATCGCATCGCCAGAGAATTGGGCGGCAACTTGACTGTCCACAGTGTTGCGGGGCAGGGAACCTCTTTCAGCCTGTCGCTGCCCGTCTCCTGTGAGTCGCCTGTCCGGGCTTCTGCCCCCGGGGAAAGAAAGCGAGGCACAGACCACCTTACTGCTCCCAATCTCATGGATCGGAGGATGCTGGTCGTGGACGATGAGGTTGCCGCGCGCGAGCTGATAGAACAACTATTGCTTACCGCCGGTGCTGTCCCCACCACCCTGGATAACGGAAAAGATGCCTTGGAACACTTGCTGCGCAAAGGGGAAACCTACGATTTGATTCTCCTTGACATCAAGATGCCCGGTTTGTCCGGCACCGAAGTGTACAAACAATTGGTGCTTTCCCGTCCCAGAGTCGCTCGTCGGGTCATGTTTGTGACCGGTGATGTGATTAGTGAGGAAACGGCGAACTTCCTGACCGTCACCGGTCGCCCGGCCCTATCCAAGCCATTCAGTCGCGATGAACTTATCGCGGCCATCGGCGATGCCCTGGCCGACTGACGCAGCCTCGTCCGTATTTGTTTACCGCCGAGACGCAGAGGTAGGGGCGCAGAATGCTGCGCCCGGGCGCAGCATGCTGCGCCCCTACTTTTTCAAACCCAGGACGCCTCTGCGGATCCCCTGCTCCAACACAGGTACATTGTGAGCTGATTGATCTCCATGACTTCCTCCGCGTTCTCCGCGTCTCTGCGGTGTATCTGAGAACGGTAAACAGGTACCCCCGTCCTTTACCGTTTTTTGGGTTTTGTGGTATAATTTCTTGT
>CAYWAK010000242.1:0-4105 GCA_964455755.1 uncultured Ardenticatenales bacterium
GTGTAATGACGCCGTACTCTCTTGCCGTGTCCAAGCCACAGGCAAGGGCAGAAGCGCTGATGGCAAACTCATCTACCTTCTCGCATTCGGCTTCAATGGCTTGTTCGATTGCCTGAATATCATCATGATCAATGGTGCCTGCGAAGCGAAGCAGTTGCTTGCCTGGGATTCCTTTAGGTGAAGAAATCGCCAACGCTTGTGCAAAATCAAGGACTCTTCGTTGAAGCCCAAGGGGAAGTTGTGCGATTTGCTCGGTGAGTCGTTGTGTGATCACTCGTCTCCCCTGCCACGATCCGCACGCCCGCGCTGGCCCCGATGCGGGTGGCGCCGGCCTGTACCATCTCGCGCGCCTTCTCCAGCGTGCCGATGCCGCCGGCCGCCTTGACCCCCATTGTCGCGCCGACCGTCTGGCGCATGAGAGCCACGTCGCGCGTCGTCGCGCCCCCCGGTCCAAAGCCGGTGGACGTTTTCACGTAGTCGGCGCCGGCCGCCTTGGCCAACGTGCAGGCCTTCACCTTCTCCTCGTCGGTCAGCAGCGCCGCCTCGATGATCACCTTGACGAGCGCGCCTTGCGCGTGTGCTGCGCGCACCACGGCCGCAATGTCCCGCTCGACCAGCTCGTAGTCACCCGCCTTGAGCGCGCCGATGTTGATCACCATGTCGATCTCCGTGGCCCCGTCATCCAACGCCTGCGCCGTCTCGGCCACTTTCGCTTCCGTGCTCGTCGCGCCCAGGGGGAACCCCACGACGGTGCAAACCTTCACCGGCGATCCGGCCAGCAATTGCGCGGCCAGGGCAGCATAACCCGGGTTGATGCAGACGGACGCGAACCCGTACTTCCGCGCTTCGTAGCAGAGCTGGGCAATCTGCGCCGGCGTGGCATCCGGCTTGAGCAGCGTGTGGTCGATAATGCGGGCGATGTCGGTGGCCACGCCATCGGCGCCGAGTGAGGCGGCAATGCGCGTCGCGCCGGCGTCCATCACCTTGCGTACCTTGTCCGTGCACGTCCAGGCACAGCGCCCCTGCCCGCAATCGTAGCAGCGGAACGCCGGCAGGTCGCCGCGCTGTTCCGCCTCCTGCGTGCGCAATTGGATCATGACCTCTTTGGTGATCAGGGCGACCAGTTGCTCGATGTCTACTGCCATTGTTTCTCCACGGCCATGATCTTTTCCACGCGACCGGCATGGCGGCCGCCGGCGAAGGGCGTCTCCAGCCAGGTAGTGACGATTTGCCGGGCCAGCGCCTCGCCGATCAGTTTGCCCCCCAGCGTGAGGACGTTGGCGTCGTTGTGCTCGCGGGCGTTGCGCGCACTGGATACATCATAGCACAAGCTGGCCCGCGCGCCGGGCACTTTGTTCGCCGCCATGCAGGAACCGATCCCCGCGCCGTCAATCATGATGCCCCGGTCACACACGCCCTCGGAGACCAGCCGGGCGACCCGGAAGGCGAAGTCCGGATAGTCCACCGACTGGGTGCCGTGCGTGCCACAATCGCGCACGTCGTAGCCCTGGTCTTGCAGGTAGCGGCGCAGGATTTCCTTCAGCGCGTACCCGCCGTGATCCGCGCCGATGGCAATGCGGGCCGGGCGATTCGGCGCGCGTTCGTCCGGCTGCGCCGGCGCTTCCGCGCGGACGAGGGTCACGCGCCGATCCTTGGCCACGTCGCGGGCCAACGGCGTGATAATGGCGTTTGAGGCAATGAGCAACTGCCCGCCCGGCGGCAGCGCTTCCACATCTGCCTGCGTGACCAGGGCGAGGGGGGCAGGGCTTTGCGGCTCCCCGCTGCTTTCGCCCGCCGGCGGCGCGGTCTGCGGGTTGTCCATCTCATCCAGCACGCGCCGGACAAGGGCACGGATTTTGCGTTCGTCCATCACTGCTCCCGCTTGAAGGTGTCAGGTGTCACGCACTGCGTACTGCGTAAAACGTGAAACGAAATACGTATCACGCAGTACGTCTTCACGTTTCCCAGCAATCCAAAATCAGGGCGTTCACGTTATTGCCCTGCCGCCAGGCTGGGACGCAGGTATTGAACTAAGCCCCAGGTGCTTGGCGGCCAATAGATGCCCCAGGCTTTGCCCACCACATTGCCGCGCGGCAACATCCCCCAGGTGTGCGAATCGCTGGAATTGTTGCGATTATCTCCCAGGACAAAGAACTCGCCCTCCGGCACGGTCTGTGGCCCCCAAGAATACGTCCCCGGATTGGGTCCGTACGGTTCGCTCATCCGTTTGTCGTTGATGAAGACCGTACCGCGCCGGATTTCTACCTTTTCTCCGGACAGACCGACGACACGCTTAATGAAATCCCGTTTTGGGGCACGGGGATATTTGAAAACGATCACATCTCCGCGCTCCAGTTCATGAAGGCGATAGCTGATTTTGTCTACGATCAGATACTGGCCATCGTGAAAGTTCGGTTCCATGCTGTACCCCTCGATGCGAAAGTTTTGGGCTACCGAACGGATCAGGATAAAGATAATCGCGGTTAAGATAAGCGTCTCGACCGTCTCGCGGAGCAGTGGGCGTACCGTATCCCACAGAGAAGGCTTGGGTTGTGTCACCTCTGGGGGAATAGGGGAAGTTGCCCCCCAATCTACGGTGGCCGGCACTGGAGTATAGGCGTCTGGGTTTGCCGAAATGGCAGGTGTCCAGGCCCACTCAGAGCCCGGGATTTCAGCCCCTCGAAAAGTCGATTCTTCTTCGTTCAAAACTTGTCCATCGCCGGGTATAGCAGGGAATGTCTCTTCTTCCGAAGTAGTCATAAACGGATCGTCGCCCGACTCGCTCGCCGCCATTTGACGATCCTCGTCAGTCAAACTCAAGATAATGGTCTCCTTATCCTCATGTGTCTGGTGTAATTGCTTTGAAAACAGTAACCAGATGCCAGTAGTCAGTCACCAGGCGTCACATTTCACGTCTTCACGTTACCCAAAATCGAGGAAGCGCAACACGCGCTCATGTTGACTCCCTAGATTATAATACATCCTCCCCTCAAAGGCAAACGTAGTAGAGTGCCTCAAAGGTGCGCCGTTATTCACCCAAAATCGCATTCAGGATTTTCTGATCGGTGCGTGGCAGAGCAAGTCCCCCGATTTGTTCGGGAACCATCCAAGCCAACTCTGCACAACCGGCCGTTTGGGGACTCCCGTCCAGATACCGGCAATGAAAGGCGTGCAAGGTGATGCGAAAGTGGGTATACGCGTGCTCGATGGTCGCGATGGGTTCTTCTACCGCAACGCGCACGTCGAGCATGGCGTGGATGGCTTGGTGCAAGCTGGCTTCGAGCGTTTGGTCAGCAATCCGTTTGCCGCCGGGGAAGGCCCACAGCCCGCCGAGCAGTCCGCGCCAGGGACGGCGGGCCATTAGCACCTTACGCTGCGACCCCCAGATGACGCCGGCGGTCATTTCGTAGTGCGGCAGTTGGCGTCGAGCCGTCCTATAGGGGAAATCGGTTTGTCGGCCTTGCCGGAACGCCCGGCACGAGTCTGGCAGCGGGCAGGTCTCGCAACGAGGTGCGCGAGGCAGGCAGACTTCTGCGCCCAGGTCCATCAGCGCCTGGTTGAAGTCGCCGGGCCGGTCGGTGGGAAGTAGCCGCGCGGCCATGTTGTGCATTTCCCGTTGCACGGCAGGCTTGTCTATCGGCGACTCCACGGCAAAGAGGCGGGCCAGCACACGCCGCACGTTGCCGTCCACAGCCGGAAACGGCTTGCCAAAGGCGATGCTGAGTATCGCACCGGCGGTGTAATCACCGATTCCCGGCAGTGCGCGCAGGCTGTCCCATTCGTCGGGAATCTCTCCCCGGTAGTCGCGGACAATGCGTTGAGCTGCGCGGTGCAAGTTGCGAGCACGCGCGTAATAGCCCAGGCCTTCCCAAGCCTTCAGCACGTCGTCCATGGGGGCAGCAGCCAGGTCGAACACCGTCGGGAAACGCTCCATCCAGCGATGGTAGTAGGGCCGCACGGTCTCTACGCGCGTTTGCTGGAGCATGACCTCGGCGACCCAGACAGCGTAAGGATCGCCTGCGCCGCGCCACGGCATGTCCCGCCGGCGGCGGTCGTACCAGTTCATCAGGTTACGTCGAATTTGCGGGTCACATTCGTTCATGCG
>CAYWAK010000243.1:0-4064 GCA_964455755.1 uncultured Ardenticatenales bacterium
CGGCTAAGGGGGCAATAACCTCCTTCGCGGGTTCAAATCCCGCCCTCCCCGCCATACATCGAGGGGCAGCGAGTGTGAATGGCCGCCTCTTGCAAGAAGACCGCCGGTGCTTACAGTCGGCGGTCTTTTTCTTTTCACGAAAGTCCTCCACGCCAACCGTTGGGGCGGGGGACAGATGTTACATCGGCTCCTTCTCAATGTGGTAACGGCAAGCGTCGTCGCCGACATTGATGCAGGTCGTTTCGTGGACGCGATAATGGTTGCCTGTGGCCCACTTAAGCCCTTCTTGCAGGGCGCCCACGGTGGTGAAACAGCAGGGCCCCTTGTCCTTGCGTTCTCGAAATGCACAAGGGCAGGCCTCAACGACGAAAATAAAGGCATCGTCTTCTTCTTCGAGGTGCGCAGGTTGATTGACCGTCTTGGTGTCGGCCTCAGCCAGGCGGCTGAGGATCAATTTCATGCGCGTGCGCACCGGCAGGAGACGTAGCGCCAGCCCGGCAACACCTAAGATGGCGGGCTGTTCGTTCAGGCCATAGCGAAAGGTGGCCCGTCCAATCTGTTGCAGGATCGCTCGTGCCCCGCGCTTGCCATAGAAATCTTCAATGGCCTGCTGCGCTATACCGTACTCGCTAAAGTTCACATCCTGGTTCAGGTTGTTTAGAGGATAATTATCAATATATCCTCGGAGACCGCTGAGGTTTAGGATGGCATTGGTGCCATTCTTTCCCATCACTTCTTCGATAGCCAGAAAGAGTGTCCGCAAGGCGGCATTGGGCATAGGTCTATCTTCGGCCATGTTTATTCTCCTTCGCTACTACTCGTAGCTTTCCAGAATAGAATAGAGAAGCTCCAGAAGAACCGTCTTTACGCTTTCCCGGTTGGTAGACACACAGGGAAGGATCTTGATGCCATTGTCCAGTCCTAAAGCCAGACGCAAATCTTCGGGTGGCCATGCGTCAGGTATGTCCTGTTTGTTAGCGACGATGACGAATGGTGTGTTGGCGTAGCCTTGAAAGGTGTGTAATATTTGCAGCGCCTCATGGAATGTGTCTGAACGCGTGCTGTCTATGATGACAACAAACCCTAACATTCCTTCCGACAAGATTTCCCACATGAAGTCGAACCTTTTTTGGCCAGGCGTTCCAAAGAGATATAATACGAGGTCGTCGTCCACGGTGATACGACCAAAATCCATGGCCACTGTGGTTTCATCTTTGACGGCCGCGGTGGCGTCCGATATCCGGCGATCTGTAGAAACGACCGCTATCTCACTTATTGCGCGAATGAATTCGGTTTTACCGGCGCTGAATGGGCCGGTAACTACCATTTTCACGGTTTGCATGGAGAAACCTTTCTGCAGAAGTTTGTGCCGCAAAGATGACCTAGAGACCTCGAATGCGATCAATCAAACGCAAGATCACCCCTTTGCGTACAGGTGGGGGCTTGATTCGTGGCACCGGCACCCGCTCGACCCGTTTGACAGGCTGACTCGCGGACGTACCAACGGCTTCAACCAAGCCTTTTTCCATCAGTTGCGACACGATCTTCCGAATCTGAAAATCGGTCATGTTGTTGTAACGGGAGATTTGGCGAATTGTGTTGCGCGGATTGATAAATGAAATCACACGCCATTCCTCCACACTCAGCTTAATATCTTGCAAGCTGGCGCCGGGCTTTTCTGTAAATCGGAGGACGACATCGAGGCTGGGCAATGCGACCTGGAGCCATTCCCATTCTTTGACGCGCCGGCTCCCCTCCATGATTATGCCGTCCAGGCTGATTGACGCAAGTATCTTGCCATCCGAGGGGTTTGCGCTTGCCTCGAAAGAGAAATCGCCGTCTTCCCAGGTAAAAAGCGTGTATACTACGTCTAAAAGGTGTTTGCGAATTGCCTGCAGGACATCAGATTGGGAGACGAAGCCGGCATTGATGAGAACCAACCCTAATTCTTTTTCGCTCCGTCCCACAACGTGGCCACGAATCGTTTGGGCCTGTTCCTCCGAAAGCTTGCCCCCTTTTTGCAAGAGTGTCAACAGATTATGATTGGAGCCATGGTCAAGACTGGCATCAATAAGACGACCATCGCGGAAAAAGAGTCCCGCTTGCTTTTTCCCGCTCGACACCTGCAACTCGCCTGTTTTGTGCGCCAGGTTGACCAAGTTTAGGAGTTGAGCCAAACTGAAATCGCGTAAGTGTCCCTTGAGTGCCATTTCTGATGCCTTGTGCAACTCTCTGCTTGTATTGCCGGGAGATGCTTGAAATGTATAATTCGTAACCGTGCCATTGGTATTCAGAATATGCTACGAATTGCACGAAATATTGTTGTCGCTCCTTTTGTGTAATTCGGTTAATTCGTGGCGAAACGTGCTTGAGCTCAGTGTTCCCGGTGCAGCTCTCGAACGCTCACAATGATTATACTGCCAGTTGAATGATTCGTCAACTATGGCTGTTTCGGTTCAGAAGAAGGATGGCAGAGCAACGATAACTCCGTAGGGGGTGGCACCCGCATCATACGATCAGCTCGTTATGTCCTCCGATGTCGCCATTTCTGGACTTGCCGGTAGGCCCAGAAAAGCGATGGGGCGAGAACGGCATCGTAGCTGCCGGCTGACCGGAAATGGCGTCCGCCAAAACCTTTCTTGAACCGGTATACGCCCCAAAGGGAACCCTTGGGTGGGTTGGTCAAGTCTATGTCTTTGTTTTGATCCGCGGGCGCTTCGTCCGGAACACCCCACAGGTCGTATGTCGCGCATCCGCGCGATTTGGCCCAACGCATGGCCGCCAATTGCAAAGCATAGGTGGGCATCTTGTTCCGGTGACGATTGGATGAGGCTCCATACATGTACCAGGCGGTTTTGCCGAACACAAAGGGCATGAGGCCGGCCAGCACGTCGCCTTCGAACTCGGCTAGAAGCAGCGTGGCCAGTCCGGCAGAGGCAAACAGGTCCCACACTTCACGATAATAGGCCAGATCGCGAACGGCAAAATGGTCTCGTTGTCCGGTGACGGCCATCAATTCATGGAAGACTGGCAAATCATCCTTATTCCCCTCGCGCACTGTGATGCCTTTCCGGCCAGCCAGGCGGATGTTGTAGCGCGTCTTTGATTTCATCCGTCCCAGCCAGGTATCTTCGCTGCCGGTCAGGTCTACCATGATCGTACTCCGTGGTTGTACCGTTTCTCCCGGTTTCATACCCAGCTCATTCCACAAGGATTGCGGATCGTCGGACACGCCCCACGCCGGCTCTACCTTGAGGAAGATAGCCCTGTGCCGGCGGGCAAGGGCCATCGCGTGGCCCAGAATCTGTCGCAAAGCAGCGTCGTCGTCCGGCGCAACGACCGGTCCGCGCGGGACGTAGGCAAGTGTGCGCCCCATTGGCAGGCGACGCAACAAGACCTGCACTCCCGCCACTATGGCATCTTGTTCAACAAGCGTCAGACGATGCGCTTGCCATCCGAACTGTTCCTTGAACTGGCCCCAGCGATAGGATTGCAGGATATGGCCCCATTGGGAATGGGCCACGAAATGATCCCAATCGTCCGGTTGAGCTGAATCCTGAGTACCGTCGAGGCGGAGTTGATATTTAGGTGATTGGGACTCTCTCATAAGCGGTTCCGCGCGCAGCATAGTCCGATTGGCTGATAAATCTTTGCAAGGGCAGTTACTGCTCAGGTGGGCAGCGAGAATACTCTTAGCCGTGCCTGGAAGCCCCCCAGCCCACCAATTCTGGGGGGAGTAGATCGGTTCCCCCCACTCTTCTGTCTTTGCAGCAGATCATTCGACAGCCCGAAGTCTTGTCAGCCAGCAGTATAGCATAGCTTCTCGATTCTGACAAGGGGGATCCGAAGTCGGGGGATAAGGGGCGAAGCATTCCTGTAAGCCCTTTGTTCCCATAAAAGTGAGGTCATCAGCCCAAGAATAACTAGCATCATTGGTTGTGCTATACCAGGAGACATGCTATGTTGGACAAGATGCGCAAGAAGGATTATAATGGAGACAGCATGGGCAATTGCCCACCACGAAGAATGAAAACAGGACACGGATTTCACGGATGATACAGATT
>CAYWAK010000244.1:0-4046 GCA_964455755.1 uncultured Ardenticatenales bacterium
CATCATTTTGCCGTCACCAAACGCACGTTGTCCAAATAAAGGGTGCGCGGCCCGAGCTGCCAGAAGTGATCGTTGTTCTGATAATCGGTCTGTTGGGTAACGGTTTCCGGGCCAATGCTGAGCCAGATGACGTGCGTCAGGTCTACACTGGTGGCCACTTCCGCCATGGGCAGGATGATGTGGCGCGCGCTTTGCGGCAGCAGCTTGATTTCCCCGCCGGTCAGGGGATACCAGCCACCGGCATTGTCGCCGACACTGACGGTCAACATAGTATAGAAATCACTTTCGTTGAAAACGTCGAATTCGAGTGCCGTATAGTTGCTCCAATCGGCCGGGAACGTGCCGGTGGCCGCTTCTGCCTCGTCGCCGGCCTGGGCCTGGGCGAGATCATCGTCAAACACAACCTTCAATGCCGTGCCCCCGTCCGTTGCATGATCGGGAACCACTTGAAAACTGAGCGTGCTGGCAAATTCCCACCAATCCAGTTCGTCTACGGACTCGAAGGAATAAAGGAGCGTCGAGGTCTCGGCCACGTGGGTCAGGGACAGGTCTTGCGTGACTGATTGTCCGGGCTGCGGTGAAACAGGCGCGGTCTGCGTGACAAAGCGAGAAGCGGTGACGGTTAGGGTCATGCTCGATGTCGGGGTCATGGCCTGCAGGGTGGGCAGCCCCACGGTGAGGGTATAGCGGCCGCCGGCATCGGTTTGCGCGCCGGACCGGCCGTCGGTGACGAAGGCGCCGGCGACCGGCGTGGCGTTGGCCGCATTGGTGACCTGTCCACGGACGGTAGCCAGTTGCATGGTTGTCGCACCATCCAGGATCGAGCCGATGTAGTCGCGCCAGGCATACATCTGCTCCGGCGTGGGGTTCCAATCCCAATAATCGCCGGCAACCAACCCTTGTGCCAGGGCATGGGCATAATCAGAGCTGGTCTGGGCCGCCAGAAGGGTCAGGTAATCGTGGTCGTCTACCGCCTCGCGGCCCAGCTTCAGGCGGATGGAGGGGAGCGGACCGTCCACATTCTTGTTTGCGTCCCCTTCGATGTGGTGGCCGGGCCAGAAGAGCGCCCCTCCCCCCAGACCATACACCGACGTAACCGGCGCAGTCCAGGGATTGACGATGTTCATCGTCGCCGCATCGCCGATCCATGCTGCGCCGGCCCACGCATCCAGGCCCCAGGCGTCGTACTTGTAGGTCACCCAGCCCAGTCCGCGGTGCAAAGTGGCTTTGTAGTCCAGGAAGTCGCCCCAATCATTCAGATAGAAGAAGAGCTGGTCTCCGGCCTCCAGCCGCTGGCGGAAGGAAGCGGGGTCTTCGTCCGCATCCTGCACCACGACATCCCAGTTGCTTACCAGCCCGACCATGCTCGGCCAGCCCCGGCTGGGGTCGCCAAAGGGAACGGGGTAGACACTCGAACCGTTGATCCGGTAGGCCGGGTCTACGGCATGGAACAGGTTGGCCCAGGCTTGCAGTCGCTGGAAGCCGGCCGGGCCGTTGTGTTCCGGCTCGTCAGCCACCCACTCTGTTTCGTCGGTGGGGTAAACGTACGTACGGTTCCACCAGCCTTTGCTTTGCAGGTGATCGCGTACAGCCGCATAGTATTGCTTTGCTTTTTGCACGAACAGCGCATCGTTGAAGTCGGCTTGCGTGTAGGGGTTACCCGATGCGTCACGGATTCGGTAAGCATCGTTGCTGCTGTCATAAACGTCGGGGACATAGATGGCGGGAAGGCCCTTCGTATCCAGCCAGTAGGCGTAGAGGGGGTCAGCCTGGCTCCAATCGAGCTGCACCTGTCCTCCTGATTCGCTTACGGCCGGTTCGAGGTAGAGAGCGATGGGCCCCTGACGATGGGCCCACAAGGATTCGTAGTGCTTGTCGGCGAGGGCATGAATGGCGGCTTTGTTCGACTCTGCCACTTCGTACTGGGGTGGGAAAGTCCAAAACGGGTCCAGGGTGTAGTTGATGAACAAGGATGGCCGGGCCGGTAGCGCAAAGTTCCACACGCGCAATTCCAGGGGGAGATCAAGCGGTCCTTGATCTGTGGTCACAGTCATCCGACCGGTATACGTGCCGGCCACCGTTCCTGCCGGCACGGCGACGTCTACCCACACGGGCCGGTTCTGGCCGGCCGGCACGGTGAAGGGCGCGCCGACAGCGTGGCCGGGGTTGTACGGATCATCGAAGGGAATCAGAGCATCAGGAATCATCCCGACGTTCAGTGCGCCGGCCGGCAGGCCATAGCCATACGGATCGGACGACTCGGTGACGGTGTAGTACGCTTCGCGGAAGAACGTGATTTGGCTCTGGGCGATGATGTTGCCGTTGCCGGTGAGATCGCTGGCGCTGATCGTCACGCCGGTGAGGGGCTGCGTGCCGGCGCGCAGGACAATTTGGAACGCCTCGGTCTCGCCTTTGGCGGCCTTGATGTGGACACGGCATCCGTCCCAAACCCAGGTAGTCGGGCGTGGGCTGTCCGTGAGTCGAATCTTGCGGGTGGATCCTTCTACCCAGACCTGTCCCCCATTTGAAAGTCCGGGCAAGGGCGTTCCGGTGTCGCCCCAGTGTACAGCCACCGACATCACATCAACGACATCAACCTGGCCGTCGGCGTTGAAATCATAGCGAGGATCGTCGAGAGGTTTGTGCCAGCGCGCGGCAACGAGCATCAAGTCGTTCATGTCTACCAGGCCGCTACCATCGAGGTCTTCCGGCCGTGTGCAGGGGGTGCCGGCCGGCGCCGGTGGAGAGTCGGCCCAGGCCACCGCCGCGAAGCACGCAGTCAAGGCCAGGAACAAGATTAGCGGGACAGATCTCAGCATGATTCGTTTCATTGCCCACGGTCTCCTCTCACCATCTTTTACATTTGTCCTTCCGAAGGCACATCAGATACGTACCGTCGTTGTTTCGGCCAGGGACTCGGCGATGAGTTTCGGAAAGTCTATCGCAAGCTCGAGTCTCGTCAGTTGGTCGGCACGGGCGCGGGTGGCCGGGTGTCGGTCCACGATGGAGCAGCAGTCCTTGTAAGGCTTCACGGAGAGATCAAAGGTGCCCAGTTTATAGGCAAGGTCAATGATTTCCAGCTTATCAAAGCAGAGGAGGGGACGAAAGATCGGCATTTCGACGACCTGGTCAACGACCACCAGGTTTTCCAGCGTTTGAGAGGCGACCTGACCGAGATTGTCGCCGGTGACGATGGCCTGCGCGCGGTGCCGGCGCGCCAATTCTTGCGCCACACGGGCCATGAAGCGGCGAAAGATCACCAGTTCGTAGCGGCTTTCGTCTGTCAACAGGCGCATTTGAAAGGGGTGGTATGGCACAAGGTGTACCTGCGCGGAAATGCCTTGGGGGATGATTACGCGACGGGCCAACTCTATAATCTTGGAGTTCGCCGCTTCCTCTGCGGAACGGAGCGCGTGAAAATGTACGAAGTCAATCTTGCACCCGCGTTTGAGCATGAGGTGGGCAGCGACCGGGGAGTCGAGGCCACCGGACAGAAGGCCCATCACGCGACCGGTCACCCCGACGGGAAGACCGCCTGCCCCCGGAATCTTCTCCGCAAAAACGTACGCGTGTTCGACCTGAATGTTCACGTAGATCGTGACCGCCGGCGAGTGTAAATCAACCGGGGCTCCGGTAGCGGCGACGATAGCGGCGCCTAGTTGCCGGCCGATCTCCGGCGAAGTCAGGGGGTATCGCTTGTCGCCACGGTGGGCTTTGACCCGAAAACTCGTGTCCGAGTCAAGCAAGAGGTTCGCTTCTTCCAGGACGGCTTGTTGAATATCGTCCCACGGCAGGGAGACGACGCGGGCCCGGGCAAAATAGGCAATCCCAAAGAGGGGCTGCAGCCTCCTGCGGACTTCTGCGAAGGGTATGGAAGCGGGGATGGTCACGAGCAGGCGTCCCCAGAAACGTTTGGTTTGCACAGGCCCCAGTTCGGTAAGCACTGCGTGAATGTTCTTCGCCAGTTGCCGCTCGAAGAAGGGACGGTTTTTCCCTTTCAGTCCCAGTTCTGCGTAGTGGACGACGATGTGTAAGTTTTCAGTCAT
>CAYWAK010000245.1:0-3999 GCA_964455755.1 uncultured Ardenticatenales bacterium
GGCGTCAACTGACCGTCCGGAGCGATCTCCGCGATTGCCGGTGGTATACGCATAGTCTACATCTCCACAGCCTTCATTCCGCCCCGCAGCGCCTGCACGAACCGGCGCGTTGCTTCGACCGGGTCGTCGCTGTCGCCGATGGCGCGGAGCAGTGCGCTGCCCACGATGACGCCGTCGGCAATGCGCGCCACACGAGCCGCTTGCTGCGGGCTGCCTACGCCAAATCCCACGGCGAGCGGCAGATCCGTGGCCGCGCGAACCCGCGCGACGAACGCCTCCAGTTCCGCCGGCAGACTGGCCCGCGCCCCGGTCACGCCGGTCAGTGAAACCAGGTAGAGGAACCCGCTTGCCCGCCTGCTCACCTGCCCGATGCGCTCGTCCGGGCTGGTCGGCGCCAGGAACATGATCAGATCGAGACCGTGTGCCTGACAAGCGGCGTGCAAGTCGTCTGCCTCTTCGGGCGGCAAGTCCGGCACAATCAGGCCATCTACGCCGACCTTCTGGCAGGCCGCGCAAAAGGTTTCCGCGCCCCACTGAAAGATCGGGTTGTAATAGCCCATGAGCAACAGGGGCGAATCGATTCCTCGCCGGCGAATTTCGGCCACTGTGTCCAGACAGGTGCCCACCGTTGTGCCCTGCTCCAACGCGATTTGTGTCGTGTGTTGAATCGTAGCGCCATCCGCCAGCGGGTCGGAGAAGGGGATCCCCAGCTCCAGCATGTCCGCGCCGGCTTCGATGGCCGCCTGCGCCAGGTCAGCGGTCTGTGCAGGGGTGGGGTATCCCACCGTCAGGTAGGGCATCAGGGCCGCGCGGCCCTCTGCCCGCAGGGTCTTGAACATATTTGCCACGCGACTCATTCTTTCCCTCCCAGCTTAACGTCCAGCGCTTCGGCGACGGTGAAGATGTCCTTGTCGCCCCGCCCTGAGATGTTGACGATGACCACACTTTCGGGTGGCATATTCGGCGCGCGCTTGATCGCTTCGGCGACGGCGTGTGCCGATTCCAGCGCCGGCATGATCCCCTCCAGCCGGGACAGCCGCTGGAAAGCATCGAGGGCCTCGTCGTCGGTTGCGTAGGTGTAGGCAGCACGACCGGTTTCGCGCAGGTAGGCATGTTCCGGCCCCACGGCAGCGTAGTCCAGACCGGCCGACACACTGTGGGTCAGGGCGATCTGGCCGTCATGCGTCTGTAGCACGTAGGTCTGTGTGCCGTGCAGCACACCGAGCCGGCCCCGCTCGGGATCGGCGAAGCGGGCCGCATGGTGACCGGACGCGATATCAGTCCCGCCTGCTTCCACACCCACCAGTTCGACCGGGTCGTTGAGGAAGGCGCGAAACAGGCCGATGGCGTTGCTCCCGCCGCCGACGCAGGCAATGCACAGGTCGGGCAATTGTCCCTCGGCCTGCAGAATTTGCTCGCGGGCCTCCGTGCCGATGACCGATTGGAAATCACGCACCATGACCGGATAGGGGTGCGGCCCCAGCGCGGAACCGAGCAGGTAATGCGTATCGCGCACGTTCGTCACCCAGTCGCGGATGGCCTCGTTGATGGCGTCTTTCAGCGTGCGGCTGCCGGCATCCACCGGGCGAACCTCTGTGCCGAGCAACCGCATACGGAAGACGTTGATCCGTTGCCGGCGCATGTCTTCCGTGCCCATGTAGACGACGCACTCCAGCCCCAGCAGCGCGGCAACCGTGGCCGAGGCCACGCCGTGCTGGCCGGCGCCGGTCTCCGCAACAATGCGCGTCTTGCCCATGCGCCGGGCGAGCAGCGCCTGCCCCAGCGCGTTGTTGATTTTGTGTGCGCCGGTGTGGGCCAGGTCTTCGCGCTTCAGATAAATTTTTGCGCCACCCAGGTCTTCGGTCAGCCGTCGAGCCAAGGTCAGCGGGGTGGGTCGGCCGGCATACGTGCGCAGCAGGTGCTCGAATTCGGCCAGAAAATCCGCGTCATTGCGCGCCTGGTCGTAGGCCGCTGCCAGCGCTTCCACGGCCGGCATCAACGTCTCCGGCACAAAAATGCCACCGTATGACCCGAAGCGACCCCGCCGGTCTGGAACATGTGTTGGGTTCATGAGATTTCCTTGTCTGTAAAATAGGTATTGGAGCAAAAGCCATACGTGGAGTAGCCTTTCCAGGCTGCTGACAGGCTCGAAAGCCTGTTCCACGTGTCAATTTTACCGTAATGGGTAAATAGGTATCGGGTATCACGTGTTTCGCACTGCCCGCACAAAGTCTCGCACTTTCTGCGCATCTTTCTTCCCCGGCTCGCGTTCCACGCCGCTGGAAACATCTACGCCCCAGGGGTGCACTGTCGTGACGGCCTGGGCTACGTTGTCGGGCCGCAGACCGCCGGCGAGCAGCACACGGAAGTGCCACGACAGTACCATGGCCGCGTGCCAGTCGGCCTGCTCACCGGTTCCGCCCGGCATCCAGGGGTGATAGGCGTCCAGCAAGAGCTGGGGCGTGTCCGGTTCGTCCGGTAAATCGTCCCCGAAAGTGGCCACAAAGGCCTCGGCGTCGCCGCGCGTTTGCGGGCGCAAGGCTTTGTAGGCCCGCGGCGCGAGCAAACGGAGTTCGGCTGGCGGTTCACTGCCGTGGAGCTGAGCCAGATCCAGCCCGCAGAAGTCGAGCGTTTCGCGCACGCGCTGAACCGGCTCATCCACAAAGACGCCCACCAGCGTCGGGCAGACGGACAGGTGCGCGCGCAGCGAAGCGGCAATCTCGCACACTTGTTCCCGTTGCACGTAGCGGGGACTCTTCGGGTAGAACACGAAGCCCAGAAAGTCCGCGCCGGCCTCCGCTGCCACAAGGGCGTCTTCTTCGTTTGTCAGTCCGCAGATTTTTATGCGGGGTTTCGTTTGTTCAGGCATTGGCTTCCAGTATTCAGTAAACAGTGGCCAGTCGTCGGTGGACGCGCTCTCCGCTCCCCGCTCTACGTTCGACGCGACAACGCGCGCACTTTCGCGGCCACGTCCTTGGTGCGAACGAGGGCTGTTCCGACCAGCATAGCATCCACGCCGGCGCCGGCCAGTCGCTGTACGTCGGCGTGGGATTCGATTCCACTCTCGCTGACCAGGATTACGTCCGACGGCACCCGCGGCCGGAGCCGCAGCGTTGTCTCCAAGTCGACATGGAACGTGGCCAGGTCGCGGTTGTTGATACCGATGATGCGTGGCCGCAAAGCCAGCGCGCGCCCCAGTTCCGCTTCGTTGTGCGTCTCGACGAGCGCCTGCAAACCCAACTGATGGGTCAGATCGAGCAGCGCGCGCAACTTCCGGTCGCCCAGCGCCGCAACGATGAGCAGCAAGGCGTCCGCCCCCATGACGCGTGTCTCGTACACTTGGTAGGGATCGAAGATGAAGTCCTTGCGCAGGACGGGAACCTCGTGTCCGGCCTCATGCGCTGCCGCACGGGCTGTAACCAGGTGTTCGGTCTGGCCCTGGAAGAAGCGGGCGTCGGTGAGCACAGAGATGGCATCCGCGCCATTCTTCGCGTACGCGCGGGCCAGCTCTGCGGCGTCGAACTGCGGCCGCAACAGGCCGCTTGACGGCGACGCGCGTTTGATTTCCGCGATCAGCGAGACGCCGACCGGCGATAACGCCGCCGCAAAATCCAACGGAGGCGACGCCAGCTTGGCCCGGGCTCGCAGCATCGCCTCCGGTTGTTTCCGCTTCAATCGCGGGAGTTCTTCGTTTCGTTTGTAGGCCAGAATATCGTCGAGTATCAATGCACTCCGATCCCCACGTCCAAAGAGCCACAAGATAGTATACTACAGAAAGCGAAGAGACGCAAGCAAGTGGCGGCTCCGGTAGTGTATCTTGTTTGGTTGAAATTCAGATTTGAGCATGAGTTGCATAAAAGTATGCGTATCTCAGATACACCGCAGAGACGCGGAGAACGCGGAGGAAGACATGGAGATCAATCAGCACACAAAGGCCATTTTTTGTTCGGCAATATGGGTTTGAAAGAGGTAGGGCGCAGAATGCTGCGCCCCTACTCT
>CAYWAK010000246.1:0-3965 GCA_964455755.1 uncultured Ardenticatenales bacterium
TCAGAACACCAAAAAACTCCCTACAACTTGCCGGAAGAGGGGTAATAGGGACGAAAGTCCCTAATCCTTGTAGGACTTATCTCATTATAACAGGAAAAAGTTTGATTATCGTTTGAAGATGCTTAGACCCTGGTTAGAATTTGCGCCTGGGAAGCAAACCGGCGAGGCTCGGGCACCAAACGTCATGGTTACTGCTCAGCCAAGTGGCAAGAATGGTCTCACCAGTCGAGGGGTGCTATTTCATCAGCCGGTAGCCGACGCCACGTTCGCTCAGAAGATAGCGTGGTTGTTTGGGAACCGGTTCAATCTTACGTCGCAGGTACCATACGTATAGTTTCAGGTTGTCTATGTTCCCCTCGTAATCGTACCCCCATACGCGTCGGATAATGGTTTCGTGCGGCAACACAGCCCCCGCATTGAGGGCCAGGAGATGCAACAAATCGTACTCACGGGGTGTGAGTTTCACCCGTGTGCCCCGCACGGCCACGTGACGGGCCTCCGCCTCGATGACGATGTCCCCGCCGCAGGCACTAAGCACGCCCTCAAACCCCTCCTGTGGGCGGAGTGCACTCCGTCGAAGGAGCGCATTAACCCGGGCAAGAAACTCACGTTTGCCAAACGGTTTGACCACGTAGTCATCGGCGCCTTCTTCGAAGGCAAGCACCTTGTCATCTTCCTCGCTTTTCGCGGAAAGGATCACCACCGGAACGTTGGAGAGTTCCCGGATGCGGCGCAACGCCTCCAGGCCATCCATGTGGGGCATCATGATGTCAAGGATTACCAAGTTCGGTTTTTCCCGGTAGAGCACTTGCAACGCTTGATAGCCGTCCGCGGCAGTGACGGTCCGGTACCCTCCTTGGGTCAGGATCGCCGACACCATGCTGCGCATGGTCTGCGAATCATCTACGACGAGGATTGTCTTCGGCATGTCATGATATCCGGTTACCAAATTATCAAGCCGGCGGTTGAAACACGCCTGCAATTGCTGCTCATACAGTTTGTCGTTCGGCCAATGCCCGGCTCAGGGTCATCGCATCGGCATATTCCAAGTCGCCGCCGACCGGCAGGCCACGTGCCAGACGGGTGGTGCGCACATTCTTTCCGACGATCTGGCGCCGGATATAGGCCGCCGTCGCCTCACCCTCCAGGTTGGGATTCGTGGCCAGGATCAGCTCCTCGACCGGCGCAGCCTCCAGCCGACGCACCAACTCCCGAATGCGCAAGTCATCGGGGAAGATGTTGTCGGCCGGCGATATCGCGCCGTGCAAGACATGGTACAAACCGTGGTACTCATGGGTGCGTTCCAGAGCGACCACATCCAGCGGCTCCTCGACCACACAGATCGTGGTCGCATCCCGAAGCGGGTCGCTGCAAATCGAGCAAGGGCTTTCATCTGCTATGTTGTAACATTGCTGACAGGTCACTACGTCTGTGTTCAATTGTTGCAACGCTTCGGCCAGCTCTATGATTAGATTGTCAGAGCCGCGCAGCAGATAGAACGTGAAACGTGAAGCCGTTTTCGGCCCCACCCCAGGCAAGCGGGAAAACGCCTCGATCAGTCGTTCAACAGGCTTCGCTATAGCAGACATGTCTTCCGGCTACATCCCTAACAAGCCACCCAGATTTCCCATGCCCCCTTGCAACGCGCTGGTGAACGGTGCCATCCTTTCCTCGGTCAGCTTGCGCGTTCGCTCCGTCGCTTCGTTAAAGGCGGCAACCAGCAAGTCCTGCAACATGTCGACATCATCGGGGTCGATCACATCGGGCGACAACCGAATCTCCTGCACTTCCTGGTCTCCGTTCATGACCACGGTGACCATGCCTCCCCCGACGGAGGCCTCGACGGTCTCTTCCTTCAAAGCTTCTTGCGCCGCGAGCATGTCAGCCTGCAACTTTTGCATCTGTTGCAAGAGTCCTTGCCCGGCGCCCGCGCCCCCGCCAAAAGCGCTCTTCTTGCCTCCTCCTCCCCCCATCATGCGTCGACCTTTTCTTGCCATTGCGTGCTTCCTCCATTCTCAGTGCGTAGAAGTTCAACTTCTTGCTTCATCTGTGGTTAGCCTTTTGGGTTCCGCCTTGTCCGGGTTAGGAAATGACTGGTCACACTACGAATTTGCATTTTGCCAGACTCCAACAGGGTACAAGGTCGGCCTCCAGTCCCCTTCAAGGTTTGTTCGTCACGCTACGAATCTGTCCCCCTTCTTGCATCACCATTCGTACAACGGGGTCTCGTGCCGCCTCTGCGTACGGGTTTGCGGGGCCTTCGGGCGCCGGTGCAGGCTTTTTCTTCTCGCTCAAGGTGCAACTGACTGCGACTTCCTGGCCCAAGAATGCTGACAGCTTTTCTTGCAGCATCTTGCGAACTGCAGACGTGTTTACCTTGTCCCGGTGAATAGAGAACTCAAAGCCAATGGCAATCGTCCCGCCCTCAACGCTTACGGGAGAGCCATAGCGCAAGAGCGCGGCCAGTTGACGGCCCTTTGGTCCCGACTTGCGCAATTGCTGGCGAAACCCATCCCAGTTCTGGGAAAGGGAGTCCAGTTCCATAGAGACCGTAGGCTTTGCTATCACCGCCGGTTCAGGCTGCTCCACAGGAGCGGAAACGGCCGCTTCTTTGACTTGAGCAACCGGGGCCACGGCGGGTGGTGTGACCTTTTCCTCCGGTGGCTCCACAGTCGCCGGCGGTTTTGGTGCGGGCGGCATCGCGCGCACCTTGGCCGTAGCCGTCGTTTCTGCCGGCGCTTCACCCGCCGGCCGGCTGCCTCCGCGCATGGCAGCAGCCGCCTTCACCAGCGCCAACTCCAGGGGAAGTTGCGGCAACAGCCCGCGTTTGATATCCCAGCTTGCCTGGTTAAAGGCATAGATGATGTTCAGCAAATCCGCAGAGGAAATCTCGCCGGCCTGGCGCGCCATCTCTGCCCGGACCTCAGCCGGTTGGTTGAGCAAACTGTCATCAGCCTTCGCTTGTAAAAGCAGGACGCTGCGCAAATACTCCAAAATCTCCGTGGCCAATTGCCTGGGATGTACGCCCTGATCCAAAATCTCGTTGATCAGGTTCAGCCCGCTGCCAATGTTCGTAGCGGCGATCAGGTCTAGCAACTCGGCAATCGCCTCGTGCGGGGCCAGCCCCAAAACATCGCGAGAGCGGGCCAGCGTGATTTCCTTCCCCTCGTAGGAAATCAATTGGTCCAGCAGACTCAGGGCGTCGCGCACGCTGCCGCCGGCCTGCCGGGCAACCAGATCCAGCGCTCCCGCTTCGATTTGAACGCCTTCTTCCGTGGCGATGTATTGCAAATGCTGCACGATGTCGGGCAACGAAACGCGGCGAAAATCAAAACGCTGGCACCGGGAAAGCACCGTTGCCGGAATCTTCTGTGGTTCCGTGGTCGCCAGGATGAATATCGCGTGTTCAGGGGGCTCCTCCAACGTCTTTAGCAAGGCATTGAAGGCAGATTTGGAAAGCATGTGTACTTCGTCAATGATGTAGACCTTGAAACGTCCTTCGTTTGGAGAAAAATATATCTTGTCCCGCAAGGCCCGTACATCTTCCACGCTGGTGTTGGACGCTGCATCAATCTCAAGCAGGTCCAAGCAACTGCCCTCGGTGATGCCTACACAAAGGGAACATTCGTTGCAGGGTTTCTGCGAGCCGGTGCCAACACAGTTCACGGCTTTGGCCAGAATGCGCGCTGTGCTGGTTTTGCCCGTACCACGGGGGCCGGTGAACAAGTAGGCGTGGGCGACGCGATTATCAGCCAGAGCGTTGGTCAGCGTACGCACCACTGTCCGCTGGCCGATGAGTTCATCCAGGGTTTGGGAACGCCACTTTCGATAGAGTGCCTGACGAGCCATGAGTCTCCTAATCCTTACCTGCACTTTTTCTCTCATAAGTTTACCATCATTAGGGGTTTTGTGCAAGAATGCTATGACGAACACCCTTCCGGTAGTGTATCCCTTATGGTTGAAAT
>CAYWAK010000247.1:0-3927 GCA_964455755.1 uncultured Ardenticatenales bacterium
AATTCGTGGCCGGTTTTTGATGCCCTCCAGGTTTTACATGCGTCCTACCTGAACGCTTACGAGTACAGAACACGCAATACGCAACACGGGTCAAGTACTGACCGCTCTTGTCTTACTTTTTTCCGAGCCACGGCATCATGGCCCGCAGTTTGCTGCCCACCTGTTGCACCAGGTCGTTGGCTTCGGCGCGACGCCGGCTATTGAAGTAGGGACGTCCGGCCTGATTCTCTAAAATAAAATCGCGGGCGTACGTTCCGTCCTGGATGTCCTGCAAAATCTTGCGCATATTGGTGCGGGTTTGCTCCGTGATGATCTTGGGGCCGGCGGTGTAATCACCGTGCTCTGCCGTATCGCTGATCGAATAGCGCATGTAGTTGAAGCCCCCTTCGTAGATCAAGTCTACGATCAGCTTCATCTCGTGTACACACTCGAAATAGGCAATCTCCGGCTGGTAGCCGGCATCCACCAGGGTCTGGAAGCCGGTCTTCATCAGCGCACTGACGCCGCCGCAGAGGACAGCCTGCTCGCCGAAGAGATCCGTTTCCGTTTCCTCGGAAAAGGTCGTCTCGATGACGCCGGCGCGGGTGCAACCCATCCCCCGGGCATAGGCCAGGGCGCGCGCTTTGGCCTTGCCCGTGGCGTCCTGGGCCACGGCAACCAGGGCCGGCGTACCCTGCCCATCCTGGAACAATTCGCGCACACGATGGCCGGGGGCCTTGGGAGCGATCATCGTCACATCCACATCTGTGGGTGGCACAATTTGGTCGTAGCGGATATTGAAGCCGTGAGCGAACATGAGCATGTTGCCCGCTTGCAAGCCCGGTTCGATAGCCTCGGTATACGTTTGGGGCTGCGTGGGGTCGGGCGTCAGGATCATGATGATGTCCGCTTCCGCGGCTGCCTCGGCCACCGTCTTGACGGTCAGGCCCGCCGTTTCCGCCTTGGGCCACGACTTGCTCCCCTCGTAGAGGCCGATACGTACATCGAAACCGCTGTCCTGCAAGTTCAGCGCGTGGGCGTGTCCCTGACTGCCGTAACCGATGACGGCAATCTTCTGCCCTTTCAACAAACTAAGGTCTGCGTCTTTGTCATAATATACATTAGCCATGAGAAAAGATCCTTTCTATGCAATGAGATTTCTGATGTGTGTTGTGCAATGCGTGAGATGTGATCACGCATTACGCAACACACATTACATTTCACTTCCCGTTCGAAAGCGTCCACTGATTGGAGCTCGGCGTCCAGCCGGGGCTGACCTCACCGGTATGGGTCACGCTCCCCACGCCACGGGTCATGGCGATGCGGCCGGTACGCACCATCTCCGTGATGCCGAAGTTGGACATCAGGTTGATGAAGGAATTGATGCGGCTTTCGGGGCCGGTGATCTCCACAACCAAGCTGTCCAGGGCCACATCCACGATGCGGGCCCGGTAGATATCGGTCAGTTGGACGACCTCCGACCGTTCGGACCCGGCGGCCGAGACACGGATGAGGGCCAGCTCGCGAATCACGGCCGGCCGCGCGGTAAAGTTCTCCACACGCGTGATGTTGACCAGCTTATCCAGTTGCTTGACCGCTTGATCCACCATGTGTTCATTGCCATCTACCACGAAAGTCATGCGGCTGATGCCAGGGGTTTCGCTATGGCCAACGGTGAGACTCTCGATATTGAAGTTGCGCCGGCGGAAAAGACTGGAAACCCTGTTGAGTACGCCGGGTTTGTCTTCCATCCAGGCAACGACCGTATGTTTCATCATTTTCGTTCGCTCCTTTCTGTATGGTCTGGCCTACCAGCTAGGCTGCACACCGCGATGACCCTGAACAATGCGCGGTTCGGGACGGCGGATCATTTGGTCTACCGCAGCGCCGGGGGCTACCATCGGGTAGACATTCACCTCTTCCTTCACTTTGAATTCCACCAGGAAGGGGCCATCCGAAGCATTCGCCTCGGCAAAGGCGTCGAGGACGTCCGCGCGCGTGCTTACGGAAATTGCCGGAATGCCATAGGCGTCGGCCAGTTTCACGTAGTCCGGACTCATGATCGGAGTGCCGACATATCGCTTGTCGAAGAAGAGTTGCTGCCACTGACGCACCATGCCCAGAAAACCATTGTTGATAATGGCAATCTTCACCGGCACACGTTCCTGCATGATCGTACCCAGTTCTTCCATCGTCATCTGGAACCCGCCATCGCCGACCACAGCCCAGACCAGCGCGTCGGGGTTGCCCACCTTGGCGCCGATGGCTGCAGGGACGCCGAATCCCATCGTCCCCAAGCCACCCGACGTGATCAGTTGGCGCGGGCGTTGGTGCCGGAAGTATTGCGCCTCCCACATCTGGTGTTGACCGACATCGGAAACGACGAAACAGTTTCCACCGGTAGATTCGTGCAACTGTTGCATGACATACGGCGGAATGAGTTCCTCAAATTCCAGTTCGGTGATTTCGCGCTGCGCAGTCTTGGCCTGCCACTCGCGGATGTTGTCCATCCACTGCGGGCGTTGCTGCTCTTCGACATACGGGAGGATCGCCGCCAGCGTATCCTTGCAGTCACCAAGTACCGGTACATCCGCCGGTACGTTCTTGCCAATTTCGGCATCGTCCAGTTCAAAGTGGATCACGCGAGCATTTGGCGCGAATTCGTCCAGCCGGCCGGTGACGCGATCGTCAAAGCGCATACCAATGCCGATGAGCACGTCGCATTCTTGCACGGCCAGGTTGGTGCAGTATTCGCCATGCATACCGCCCATGCCAAGGCACAAGGGGTGTTGCTGTGGAATGCCGCCCAATCCAAGCAGCGTATTGACGACCGGGATCTCGGCCTTCTCGATGAGTGCCAGCAATTCCTGCGTAGCGTTGCCCAGCACGACCCCATGGCCGGCCAGGATCAGCGGCCGCTCCGCATTGTTGATCAGCTCTGCCGCTGCGGCCAGCGCCTCCGAATTCGGAACAGGGGGCAGATGAAGTCCGGGCAAGCGAACGTCTTCAGGATATTCAAACGTGGTTTCGGAGAGTTGGACATCTTTGCAAATGTCAACCAACACCGGGCCGGGCCGGCCAGACCGGGCAATGTAGAACGCTTCGGCGATGGTTTGCGCCAGGTCCTTCACATCGGTGACCAGATAGTTGTGTTTGGTGACCGGTAGGGTGACGCCGGTCACGTCGGTCTCCTGGAAGGCATCGTTCCCCAGCAGGTTCGTGGGCACCTGGCCGGTGAAGGACACGATGGGGGACGAGTCCATCATGGCCGTGGCCAGGCCGGTAACCAGGTTGGTCGCGCCCGGCCCGGACGTGGAGATCGTCACCCCCACCTTGCCGGTAGAACGCGCGTAGCCATCGGCGGCGTGGGCTGCGTTCTGCTCGTGGCGTACCAGGTAATGCCGGATTTCCGGATACTGGAGCAGAGCATCGTGCGTGGGCATAATCGCGCCACCCGGAAACCCGAAAATTACATCTACCCCCTCTTTTCTCAGACACTCCCAAACAATTTGTGCACCGGTCAGTTTCATGAATGTCCCTCCTGTTATGAAAATAAGGTGTCAGGTGTCACGTTGGCGCGCCTTACGCTCCACGCTTGACGCTCGACGTATTCTCACCCTTGGTGGTGCGCACCCGGCCACGGCGATTCCTGCTCCCATATCCAGATATAGAACAAGACGCCTCTGTAAACTCTTCCTGAGAGTTACCGAGGCGTCTGTGCCTTCTCTGATTATGGAACCAATATCGGGGCCGCAGTCCCTACCTAACAAAAAAGCCTCCCTATGGGAGGCGTTGTGAACAGTGTCGTTGTTGTCTATTCCCTCCCAAACACGAGTGGCTCCTCAATAACAAGGAGCTCAATAAGCGAGAGAATAATAACGGTACTCGATGTTTGAATACGCAAGAAAGCGACCTTTCTTTTACAACAAGGCACCTCAACTTCACTTT
>CAYWAK010000248.1:0-3884 GCA_964455755.1 uncultured Ardenticatenales bacterium
TGTTTACCGCCGAGACGCAGAGGGCGTAGGGGCGCAGAATGCTGCGCCCCTACGCCATGACTTCCTCCGCGTTCTCCGCGTCTCTGCGGTGTATCTGAGAAGGGTAAACAAGTATCTCTTATCTTACCCGGTTTCAGCCCTCTCTACAATTTCAACCACAAGGGATACACTACCCGTGGGGTACGGGTGTTGCACACACGGGCAATGTATTGTATAATCTACGCGTAGAAACTGGTAACCCGAGCAAAGGTATTTGCAGCACACAATCATGTCTGGACGTCACGACATTCAGACACGAGAATGCATCTGAGAGGAAAGCTCATGTCGCAGCGTTGTCCGGCCTGCGGGCACGACAACCCGCCTGGCATAACCATCTGCACAGCATGTGCAGTGACGCTAGTCAACGCCTGCCCCCGGTGTGGATTTGAAAGCCCCGTCGGCTTCAAATTCTGTGGAAACTGTGGGGCGAGCCTTCTTCCCAAGAAAGCCCAAACCACCTCTTCCGAAACCGAAGAAATATGGGAACGACTGCGCAGCTACATACCCGAACAGTTGGCGGAGAAGTTGCTCTCCTCCCGCAGCAAGATCGAGGGAGAACGCCGAAACGTTACCGTGCTGTTTGCCGACATACAAGGATTCACCTCCCTCGCCGAAACGCTCGACCCGGAACGAGTCTACGACCTTTTGGGCGACTGCATGAGAGGCTTTGCCGATCAGATACACCAGCAAGAGGGAACCATTGACAAATTCATCGGCGACGGCATCATGGCCCTATTTGGTGCGCCCCTCGCCCATGAAAACGATCCGGAAAGGGCCGTTCGCTCCGCACTGGGCATGCTAGACTTTCTGGAAACTTTCAATCAATCCTTGGAAGAGAAGTTCGGCATCACCCTCCGCGTACGCATCGGCCTGAATGCCGGCATGGTTGTCGCCGGCACCGTCGGGTCAGACCTGCGCATGCAATACACTGTCATTGGGGACACCGTCAACCTCGCCTCGCGGCTGGAAGAGCTGGCCACCCCAAACACAATCCTGGTCAGCCAAACGGTTCGGGACGCCACAGCAGCCATCTTCGATTATCTGCCTCGTGGGCCGGTGACCGTTAAGGGCCGCAAAGCTTCCGTTGAAACCTATCAAGTCGCCGGCCTGAAACCCCACCCTGGCACGGCAAGAGGCATTCGCGGCCTTCAAGCGCCCATGATCGGGCGAAACCGCGAGCTGGCCCAATTGCGCCAGACCATTTCCGATCTGGCGAAACGACACAAGGGGCAAATCGTCCTTATAACGGGAGAAGCCGGCATCGGCAAGTCTCGCCTGGCCTCCGAAAGCAAACAGTTTATGCAGCAGCATCGTCTGCGCGTGATTGAGACTGTTTGCCGCTCGCACTCATCCCATGTCAGCTACTGGCTGTTCCAGCAACTGTTCAACCAGTCCTTCGGATTGCGCGAAGGAGACGACGAGGAAACAAAGTTTCAGAAGGTACTCATCGGCACGAAAACACTGATGCCAACAGATTACGAGGACGTACTCCCGTTTCTGCTTCGCCTGCTGGATATCGCCCCGCCCGACCCGAAGATCGCCGACCGTGTACGCCACCTATCCACCGAACAACTTCGCCGCCAGACATTTCTCGCCCTACGCCGCCTGGTCTTGAGCGCCACCGCCTTGCGACCGCTCGTCATCCTCATTGACGACCTCCATTGGGTAGACCGGGCATCCTTGGAACTGCTCCTTTTCTTGATCCCCCTCGTAGGACAGTGCGACCTTTACATGGGTCTCATCTCCCGACCCTACGAAGGACAGGCGGCCAACTTGATTCACCGCCTGGCATCGGACACCTGCTCTGGCTCCTACCTTTCGCTGCCGCTGACCAAACTATCCCGCGCAGATAGTCATACTCTGGTGACCACACTCCTCCGAAAATCGGTTTTGCCGGCCAGCGTGCAAGAAAGCATCTCCGAAAAAGCCGAGGGCAACCCCTTTTTCCTGGAAGAAGTCATCCGCCTGCTCATCGAGCAGGGAGCAATTTGGCGCGAAAATGGGTTGTGGCATGCCAAGCCAGACCTGGAACTGACGACCCTCGACATTCCCCAGTCCCTGCATGCCCTGTTGATGAGTCGTGTAGACCGCCTGCCGGAAGAACTAAAATACGTGCTGCAGTGTAGCTCCGTTATCGGACCCCGCGTTTCTATTCCTCTCCTGCAGACTGTTGTGGGAAAGGACTACGACCTGTCGCTAGAAGCGGACTTGCAAGAGCTGGCCTCCCGCGAATTCCTGGACCCGGAACCGAAAGAGAAACATACCTACACATTTCGTCATACATTGGTCCGCGAAACGGTGTACGGCACGCTCCTCACCCCGCGTCGCAAAGAACTGCACCAACGTGTGGGCCACGGCCTGGAAAAACTCTACGCCCACCGCCTGGACGAGGTCATAGACCTGCTCGCTTACCATTTCAGCGAGGCCAAGGATTCCGGTCGTGCCCTCCCCTACACCATCCGTGCGGCTGAGCGCGCCATGAACCGCTTCGCCTACGAAGATGCCGTCAATCTTTTCGAACGCGCGGATCAATTTTTCGGAGACGTCTCGCCCACATTTGATCAGAGCCTGCGCGTTTTCCAGGGTCTCGGGGATGCCAAAACCTTCACAAGTGATTTCGACGGCGCACTGAAGGCCTTTGATCGTGCTCTCGCCCTGCTCAAGGAACAAGCCGGCCAGGAAGATCAGCGCCGCCTCATAGCAGAGCAGTTGCGCAAGATCGGCCGCACCTGGGAACGAAAAGCCGATTACGACGAATCTCTTCGTTGGCTTGGGCTTGCCCTTGCCGAGCTGGACATGGTATCCGGCACAATCAAGACGGTGGAAAGAGCGCGCGTGTACAACGACATGGGCTGGGTCAACTATCGTCAAGGACAATCGCACAAGGCCCTCTCGTGGGCCGTCCGTGCGCTTGAGATTCTGGAAGGCACAGAGCATTATCAGGACATCGCTTCCGCGTACAACCGCCTGGTAGCCGTGTACTACCAAACGGGTCAGTGGAAAAAAGCTATTGAGTTTGCTGAAAAAGGCTTACAGCTCCGCGAACAAATCGGCTATACCTACGGCATCGCCAACTCATTGGGAAACCTCGCCGCCCTGCTCACCATCGAAGGGGCCTGGGACCGCGCATTGGCGTGCGTACAACAAAGTCTGCACTACAGTGAACAGATGGGAGACATCGAGGGCATCGCCGCTTCCTACAACAACTTGGGCATCATCTATCGCGACCGTGGCGATTTTGAACGGGCGAACGAAGCCTTGAACAAAAGCCTGGCAGAGGCTGAACGAATCCGAAACCCCCTGCTCATGGTCTTCGCTTATAACAACTTGGGCCACCTCTCCCTCATGCGCGGCGAACATCAAACCGCGCAGGGGTATTTGCGACAAAGCCAGTCACTGGCCACCGAGATCGGCTCAAAAGAGCAGCTCTCCGAAGCGCTCTGGCTTATGGCCGAGAGCCTGATCGGGCTGAAGAAATACGAAGAAGCGCGTACATTGGCCTTGGAAGCCGTTGACCTGGCAAAACAAGTGCAGAGTACAAACAACCGGGGAGCTGCCTTGCGAACCTTGGGGAAGATTTGCCTGCAAAGCGGAAATCTCTCCGATGCAGAGGAGTATCTGGTAGCCGCTCTCACCATCTACCAATCGCCACAACATCCCTTCGAACTGGCCAAAACACGCCTCCTCATGGCAGAACTCAGGCGAGAGCAACAACACTTGCCGGAAGCATACGAACTGCTCGATCAGACAACCGAAACATTCCAAAAATTGCAAGCCTATCCAGCTCTGGAACAGGCCAACGACCTGCGCAAATCATTTCTGCCTGCCGGCGCCGCCCCCAGCGA
>CAYWAK010000249.1:0-3882 GCA_964455755.1 uncultured Ardenticatenales bacterium
AGAACTAAATCTGTGTTTATCCGTGTCGGTCTGTGTCCCATTCTGTGTCATCTGTGAAATCCGTGTCCTGTTTTCATTCTTCGTGGTGGGCAATCGCCCATGCTGTCTCCTGTTCATTTGCCGGGGCCGCTTTGTCCCACATATTCCTCACACAATGTTGCCAGTTGGTCTGTCAATCGTTGCCATTCGAATTGCTCGTGTACGAGCCGGTGGCCGCGCTCGCCCATCTGGCGACGGCGTTGGTCGTCTTCCAGGAAGAAGCAGATCTTCGCGGCCAAATCGTGGGCGTCGCCGGGCCGGTAAAACTGGCTGGCCGCGCCGTCGGGAACCACCTCGGTCAAGGCCGGCAGGCGGGGCAAGACCGCCGGCACGCCGCAGGCCCAATACTCAAACTCCTTCAGCGTCACCCGGCCCCGCGCCGAAAGAATGTCCGGAAGCACAACCAGCCCCACGTCGCTGGCCGAGATGTAGCGGGTCACGTCCATCTGCGGCACCCAGCCGGCAAAGTGGAACCGGTCGGCCAGACCCTGTTCCTGCGCCCGCGATTTCAGCATGGGTACGGCCGTACCATCGCCCACGATCCAGAACACAGTCCGGGGAAAGCGCTGCAAGACCAGCGGGGCGGCCTCGACCAAAAGCTCCGGGCCGTCCTGCGGGTCAATGACGCCGTGGAAAATGCAGACGTGGTCGGCTTGCGGGGCCAGCGCATGGCGCAATGACCGGCCGTCAATGCTGTGGAACACACCGGTATCCACGCCATCGTGTATCACGGCCATCCGAGAATCCTCAACGCCGTACCTCTCGTGCAGAATGTTTTGCATGGACCGGCTGATGGTGATCACCCGATCGGATTGCTGCATAGCGGCGGTCTCCAGGCGCCGGCCAATTGTCAGGGCCATGCGCACCAAAGGTGACCGGTATTCTTCCAGGTACTCGAAGAGCAAATCGGTCAGGTCCAGCACGGCCAGCCCGTGACCGGTCAGTCGCCGCGCCGTGACCGCCGCAAAGCCGGCCACCGTGTTGTGCGAAACGTAGAGGTCCGGCCGAATACGCGCGGCATAAGCCACAGTGCGGGCAATGTTCCACGGATAAACGGCCATGTACTTCTTCATCTTTTTGGGGTCCATGCGGCTGACGCCCATCAAGGCGAGCAAGTCTTCACAGCCGAGCGCGTGTTGTGCTTCGGAGCGTGGCACGCCAACCGAACAGGCCACATACACCTCGTGACCCCTCTCTACGAACGAGCGGATGATACTGTCGGTTCGTGGCGTACCGCCGCCACTGACCGGCACCAACTGCTCAAAGATTGATACCAGCACTTTCATCGCCATGTCTCGTAAATCGCGTCGAATTTCTGAACTTCTGTCGCCCAGTTGTACTGGGTCTCCACCCGCCGGCGCGCGCCGTTGCCGAGCCGCTGCCGTTCGTCGCCGTCGGCCAGCAACTGGAGCACAGCCTCGGTGAACGCGCCATCGGCGTGCTCGGTCAGCCAGATTTCCTCGCCGTGCCGGAACGCTTGTCCCTCCGCACCGACCTGTGTAGAGATGAGGGCACGAGCGCAGCTGGCCGCTTCCAAAATCTTGAGTCGCGTTCCCGACCCCGATTCCAGCGGCACCAGCACCAGGTCGGACGCCGACAGGTAGTCCGCCAGGTTCGGGGAAGCGCCGGCGCGCCCGTCCACAAATCCGGTGAAACGAACGTGGCCATTTGCATAGCCCCGCAACGGTTCGTAATTTTGTCCAACCATCAGAAAGAGTGCCTCGGGGTACACCTCGCGCACGGCCGGTTGCAAGCTTTCGGCGATGTAGCGTACCGCTTCCGCGTTGGGCGTGTAGTCCAGCTTGCCAACGAAGGTCAGCACGGGCGTACCGTCGGTCACGCCCAACGACTGCCGAACTTGCGCGGCCCCCTCCGGCCGGTAGCGGAACGTCTGTGGATCCGCGCAATGGCTGATCACCGTCATGCGCTCTGCCGGCACGCCGTAAAGCTGGCGCAGGTAGGCTGCATCCACCTCGGAAACGGCCACCACGTGATCAGCCGAGCGGCAGGCCCAGCCCTCCACCCAACGAACGACATGCAGCAGGGGGCTGTTATTGCCCATGAACCGGAACTTCAGGTACTCTACGTTTTCCTGTACCAGCACGACCGGCACGCCGTAGCGCCTGCGCAGTCCGGCCGCCGCCGGCCAACTCCAAAGCAACTCGGCCTGGATCACGTCGGCGCCGCCGGTCTCTCGCCACAAGCGATCGGCATCGCGCAGGTAGAACGGGTTAAAGAGCAACCCCTTGTAGCCCAGGCGATCCAAAGCCGTCTCCTGCGCATAACGGACGGTCAGGTTCGGATGGGCCAGGTCTGGCGCGCCCTCTTCGCCGTATAGCCTGTTCAGCAACAGGGCAAGGCGGTGTCGTTTTGCCAACTCCCGCACCGTGTGGTAGATCGCCGTGCTGCTGCCGTGCACCGGTGGAAATATGTCACAGGGCGAAAGGATTTGGACCTTCATCGTGTCTTACACGACCAAGGATTTGGCGGCCAACTCTTGCTCCACCTGCTCGAAACGGTCTTCTGCGGTTTGTTTGCGGACCCAGCGCACCAGCTCCGGTATGCCGTCCTCGAAGCGGACTTGGGGGGCATACCCCAGCTCGCGTTGAATCTTGCCGATGTCGGCGAAGCAGTGGCGGATGTCTCCCTGGCGGAAGCGTCCCTCGATGTGCGGCGTGATCTCCTTGCCCAGCTCTTGAGATAGCAGGCGTGCAACGTCCAGCACGGTGGTCACCTGTCCCGTCCCGACGTTGAAGGCTTGATAGTCGGCCTCCGGCCGCTCCATGGCCAGCAAATTCGCCTGCACGATGTCGCTGACATGGACGAAGTCGCGGCTTTGCAGGCCGTCCTCATAGATAACCGGCGGGTTGTTGTTGAGCAACCGCGACGAGAAGATTGCGGCCACGCCGGTGTAGGGGTTCGAGAGTGCCTGTCGCGGCCCGTACACGTTGAAGTAACGCAGCGCGACGGTGGGAATCCCGTAGGCCTGGCCCACGCAGAGGAACATTTCTTCATGGTCGCGTTTGGTCACCGCGTAGATGGACGTGGGGTAGAGCGGTTTCTCCTCCGGCGTCGGTTCTGGATTGACGGTCATGCCACAATCGGGGCAGTGCATTTCCCAATCTCTGGCAGAAAGTTGTCCTTCATCGCGCAGATGGGGGAAGACCGGGCCACAATGCGCGCAACGATAAGTGCCTTCGCCGTAGATACTCATCGAGGAGGCGACGATCAGCTTGCGAACGGTGTGTTTCTCGTTTGCCAGCACATCCAGCAGGACAGCGCCGCCCAGGGTGTTTGTTTCCACGTAGCGCTGGATTTCGTACATGGACTGGCCCACACCGACTGCCGCAGCTTCGTGGAACAGGACATCTACGCCGTCCAATGCGTTGCGCATGGCGTCCCGGTCGCAGACGTCGGCGACGATCAGCTCGGCTTCCGGGTTCAGGTAGTCGGGGCGGGTCCGTGTTTCGTGGACCTGCGGCACCAACGCATCAAGCACGCGCACGCGATGGCCCCGCTCGATGAGCGCATCGGCAATATGTGAGCCGATGAAACCTGCCCCGCCGGTAATCAAAATGTTTTCGGACATTGCACTTCACCTTTTTGCGTATCTGTTGGTCTGGAAACTCTGGGTTGATTGACAGAGAAGCTCTCTTATTGCATTCGACAATATTACCACAAGAGAGGGCAGAGAGCAAATCTTTGGGAGGGTATCCAGGGATGGGGAAACCTTGCGCGCCACCCACAGTTGCGCGTAGGTCCGGTGAATGAGTTGATACCAATGTTCATTCCCATTACGGTAAAATTGACACGTGGAACAGGCTTTCGAGCCTGTCAGCAGCC
>CAYWAK010000250.1:0-3881 GCA_964455755.1 uncultured Ardenticatenales bacterium
CCCTCGCCCCTACTGGTTGACAGGAAAAGAGAAAACCTTTACAATACGGACATGAATAGCCCTAACCCTTTGGCACGTATGGCAGCATTGCTTGCAGACCCACACACCGGGGCAGACCTTTCCCCGGATGAGGTCGTGCACTGGGCGGACCGCCTGATCCCCTACCTCCGTCGCCAGAAAGTACCGCTCCTGAGCCTGCGCAAGGATGCCGGTGCAGCCCATCGCGCCTTAATGGCCACTCCGGCTTTCCAGGCAGCTTATGCAGAGGAGCAGGCCACGCACAACCGCTTGCGCGAGGAGTTTGCGCCGGTCGCCGCGGCCTGGGCCGGCGAGGGTATCGGAAACTTGCAAGTGAAATCTGTGGGCATGACGCCCTCCTTCCCCTATCGCAGTGACAACCTGGACGTCCTGGTGCAGTTGGCGCATGGCCCCCGCGCCGCCGAACTTCTCTTGGACCTGGGGTACGTTGAACTCAAAAACGTCGAAGAGCCACACAAATTCCTCTTCCGCAAATTCCACCGGGGACGCGAAGTCTCGGCCATTCATTTGCACGAATGCGTGGGCTGGGGCACTTCTTTCCTGGACGAACGTCTGGTGTGGGAGTATGCGCGCCTGGCGCAAGACGACCCCCTCGTTGTTTGCCCGTCGCCGGAAGATGGGTTGCTCATCACGCTGGCCCACGCTTTCTACGAAAACAAAACCGTTTCGCTCTCCGATGTGCAAAAAGCGCGCCACTGCCTGCGTTACGCAAACCTGGACTGGGACCGCCTGATTCGGGTGTGCGAACAAAAGGGATGGCGTGACGGCCTGGCTGCTTGCCTGCTCATCTGGTCACACGTGGAGCAAACGTTGTATGGCCAATCCCTTTTGCCGGCTGCGATCCGCCGCCAGGCCGACCGCTGGTTGAGCCCCAACCAGCGCCAGCAGATCGGCCGCCTGGTTGGCGAACAGAGCTTCCCGTTCCGCATCCCCTTTCTGGTCAGCAAGCAGTTCTACTACCGGAAGGTTTGGCGCGACCGGTCCATTGGCCCGCGCCGCAAGATGTGGGATGCGTTGTTGCATACCACCGCCGGCATCCGGCGAAACCTGGGTGTGGATAGCCACCCCTCCATGCTGGTGACCCTGAGCGGGCTGGACGGGGCCGGCAAGTCTGCCCACGCCGAAACGCTCTCCGCTGCCTTCACCGGCTGCCACATCAAGAATGAGGTGTTCTGGTCGCGGGGTGGATCCTCTTCGCTAACGGATGCCGCGCTACGCCTGGTGCGGCCGGGCAATGGCCTGAACAACGGAACCCTGCCGTCGCAAGACGACCCCGCCCAAAAAGTGGTCCGCCGGCAAGCTGCGCTGCGTTCGCCCGTCGCCCGGCAGGGATGGCTGGCCCTGGTGGGGGCCGACCTGCTGAGGCTATATGCCGCGCGTGTCTGGTGGCCCATGCGCCGGGGTCGCGTGGTGATTTGCGACCGCTATTTCTACGATGCGCTGGTCGAGGTCGCCGCCTATGCGAACGACCCAGGCTTGTTGTGTGGCCGGCTCGCACAATTGCTGGTGGCGCTGGCCCCCAAACCGCAAATCCGCTACCTGCTGGATGTCTCGGCAGAGACGGCGGCCCTACGCTCGGCCACACCCGAAGACCAGGCTTTTCTCGCCACACAGCAAGGGTTGTACCGCAAAGCGGCCAGACTCTGGGATCTGCGGGTGGTTTCGAATGAAGGCGAGTTCGCGGCCATCAGCGATGAGCTGGTACGGACCACGCTGCGCCGCTATTACCGGGACTACTGGACATTGGTCAACGCAATTTTCTTGTTCAATCCGCGCCGAGAGGAATTGGCCCGGCGACGGCAAGAAGCCCCGTTCCCGCAGGGAGCAGTGAGTCACTCCGAATCTTGAGGCATTGAATCTGTGCGCATACTCGTCGTGACCAACATGTACCCCACCGAGGCGGAGCCGGCCTTCGGCACCTTCGTGGGTGAACAGGTGGCGGCTTTGCGCCGGCGCGGTGTGGACGTAGATGTCCTCTTCTTCAACGGCCGGCGCAGCAAATGGAACTATCTTGGCGGGCTGTTTCGGCTATGGAAACGCCTGCGCAGCCGCCGGTATGATCTGCTGCACGCCCACTACGTCTTTTCCGGCGTCATCGCTCGCTGCCAATGGGCATACCCGGTCGTCGTCAGTTTTCATGGCGCGGGGGAAATGATCGGCTGGCAGGGATGGTTGTGTAAGCGGCTGGCCCCCCTGGTAGACGGCGTCACCGTTACCTCGCCGGCACACCACGCAGAGCTGGGCTTTGCGCCGGCGCGTGTGGTTCCCTGCGGCGTGGACCTGGGCCTTTTCCAGCCCATGGCAAAAGATGAAGCGCGCCAACGGTTGGGATTGCCGGGCGATGCGCGGCTGCCCCTCTTCGTTGGTGATCCCCGGCCGGAAAAACGGCTGCCGCTCATCGAGGAGGCCGTGCGGCAGGTGGCACAAAACGACCCCCGCGTCCGGTTGGTCAAAGCCATCGGCGTGCCGCACGAACAGGTGCCCCTTTATATGAACGCCTGCGATGTGTTGGTCTTGGCCTCCGACTACGAAGGGTCACCGGTGGTGATCAAGGAAGCGATGGCTTGCAACCTGCCCATCGTCTCGGTGGATGTGGGTGATGTGACGGAGATTATTGCCGGTCTGCCGGGCTGCTACCTGGCCGAACAAACCGTTGACGATCTGGCCGGCAAAATCGCCGGCGCGTTGGCGTTTGGCCGGCGAACGGGCGGCCGGGAGGCCATTGCCCGCCTGTCGTTGGACGGCACCGTCGATGGGATTATCGCCCTGTATAACGATGTGTTGCGGGGGTAACCGCACAGGAAGAAGAAACGAATGGCGCGTTTGCTGCTGGTGATGGGTGAAGGCGGACACACCAAGGAGATGGTCAAACTGGCCGACCTGCTGGGACCGGACCATGCCTATCACTACCTGCTGGTCAAGGAGGATCGTGTGAGCGAGGAGAAAATCTCGCGGCCCGGTCCGGTCTACCGCGTGATTCGGCCGCGCTACCGGCCGGGAAAGCAGTACAACTTGCTGCAAGACACGGCGCGCACCGCGCTTTGTGCCTGGCAATCGCTGGGCGTACTGGCGCGTGTGCGTCCTCAAGCGATTCTCAGCACAGGCCCCTGGGTCGCTGTGCCGGTGATGCTGTTGGGCAGGTTGCTCGGCGCGCGGATAATCTTCATCGAGACCGGCTCACGGGTGCGCGAACTGTCGGCCACGGGAAAGGTGATGGTTCGTCTGGCCCACCTCTTTTTCGTGCAGTGGCCCGGCCTGCAGAGCCGTTACCCCCGCGCGCGCTACGCCGGCCGGCTGTGGTAGCATCATGATCTTCGTCACCGTAGGAACCACCGATTTCGACGCACTGGTCTCTCGCGTGGACCGTCTGGCGCCACGCCTCGACCGGCCCGTCGTGATGCAGATCGGCGCCGGCCATTACGTTCCACGCAACGCAGCCGAACACTTTCGCTTTGCGCCTTCACTGGAGCCGTACTTCAAACGAGCTAGCCTGGTGATCAGCCATGGCGGGCTGGGTTCTTTGGTTGAGGCCCTGCGCCAAGGCAAACGTCTGGTGGGTGTCAGCAACCCGGAACGTTACGACCGTCACCAGGAGGACTTGTTGGGGTACCTGGAAGAGCAGGGCCACCTGCTGTGGTGCCGTGACCTTGAGCGGCTGGAGGATGACCTGAAAAGGGCCGGACAAATGTCCTTTCTTGCTTACCCCGATCCGCTCTGCGAGATTCACAACGTGATCAATGCCTACCTGAGTGAACAGGCGTA
Organism: uncultured Ardenticatenales bacterium; assembly: GCA_964455755.1. GTDB lineage: Bacteria > Chloroflexota > Anaerolineae > Ardenticatenales > JAADHH01 > JAADHH01. The sequence continues at coordinate 3,802 of CAYWAK010000250.1, forward strand.
GGGACGAACCGAGCGATTCGCCCCTTTTTCTTGCCTGCTACGCTTTCATCGCCGCCCGGCGTTCGTCTATGTCTCCGGGG
>CAYWAK010000251.1:0-3879 GCA_964455755.1 uncultured Ardenticatenales bacterium
CAGGCCGCGAATTCATTCGGGTGTGGCCTGGGAGTTGAAAGACATCGCTCCGTCCGGTATAATTGGGTGGGAAATAACAAGCCCGATTATCCGGTCGGTATTACATTTGACTTGAGAGGGAACTCGTGTATGATATGATTCAGGTTTCGTGAACAGGTGGCTTAGATAACGGCTGGCCGGCTGCCATTTGTGCCTATGGGCTGAGCTTTCGATGTAGAGCTGAGTACCTACAAGCACTTCACCGCGAAACCGGCCGGGGGACTGGTAAGATACCTGCCCCCAACAACGTCAGGATACTATGTCCTGATGTCTTTATTTATCCCACAAGCAGAGGAGAAGCACTATGATTGAAGCAGGCAACCAGGCCCCCAGATTCTCTTTGCCGGACGTGAGTGGCCAGACTATCTCTCTGGACGATACCTTGGGCGAAGGACAAAACGTCCTGCTGGTGTTTCTCCGCCACCTTGGCTGACTGCCCTGCCGCGAGCATGTGGCGCAGTTGCGCCGCTACGAAGACGAGTTGGCCGAGCGAAACGTCTCTACGCTGGTTGTCACCTTTGGTTCATCTCCGCTGGCTCAGGCCTGGCTGGATGAAACAGGGGTGTCGTTCCCCGTGTTGCTTGACGAAGACCGCGCGGTGTATCGCGCCTATGGGCTGGAACGCTCCTGGCGACGCTCATGGAACTTGCGGACGGCATGGCGGTACGTGCAGCTCATGCGCGCCGGTCGCCGCTGGCGGGGCGTGCAGGGCGACTCTACGCAACTCGGCGGCGACTTCATCGTGGACGCGGAAGGTGTCGTGCGCCTGGCCTATCGCAGCCACGATCCGACCGACCGGCCATCGCTATCGGTCTTGATGGCCCAATTACAAGAACTGGCAAACCCCAGGTTTTCCGAAGACCTTTAGTAGTATCTCCCTGGGAACTTTCATAAAGGAGACAGCATGGGCGATTGCCCACCACGAAGAATGAAAACAGGACACGGATTTCACGGATGATACAGAATGGGACACAGACCCACACAGATAAACACAGATTTAGTTCTTTATCCGTGTGCGTAGCCTGCGTTCATCTGTGTCCTATTTACAAGGGAGAGAGGAGGCAGAGCCATGAAGAACAAAGCCTGGATCCAAATGATTGATGAGGAACAGGCGGCTGGGCCCCTGTCTGAGGCGTACGCGAAGTGTGCCGATCCACAGACCGGGCGGGCTGCAAACATCATGAAGATTCACAGCTTGAATCCGCAATCCATGCTCGATCACCGGGCCATCTATCGCACCCTGATGTTTGGCCCATCTCCGCTCAAGCGTTACCAGCGGGAGATGATCGGCCTGGTGGTATCGGCCCTGAACCATTGTCGCTACTGAATTGCCCACCACGGGGAGGCTCTCCGTAGGGTTACGCATGACGATGCGCTGGTTGCGCAACTTAAGGAAGATTACACCCGCGCTCCGGTCAGCAGTGCGGACCGGGCCATGCTCGGCTATGCAGCGAAGCTGACTCGCACACCGGCCGATGTCCGCGCTGACGATGTGGAGGCGTTGCGAAACGCCGGCTTCAGCGATCAGGCCATCCTGGACATCGCCCAGATCACGGCGTACTATGCCTATGTGAATCGGCTGGCCGATGGCCTGGGCGTCTCGCTGGAGGATTACTGGGAGGACGCATGACTCTGATTGACAACCTGATCGCCGGACGAGAGCTTCTGTTGAACGGCTTGCTGGGCGTACGTGTCGCCGAAGTGCTGAACACCGCGCCGCCACCGGAAGGCTCCCTCCCTGGGGAAGAGCTTTCGGCTGAATTGAAGCGCGCGGTCAATGCCTTCAAGGCTGAGGCCATGGACGCCACCGGCCGTCACGTGGACTACGGCCTCCTTTGTGATAGCGATGCCTATGCCATGTACCGCAGCGCATGTACGCCACAGTTGTGCAACCTGGATGTAGCTACGCTCACGACTCGCGAAGAGCAGCTCGCCTTCTGGATCAACCTCTACAACGCGCTGGTGATCGACGCAGTCATCGCCTTCGATGTGCAGAAGAGCGTCACGGAGGAGCGGTTTGGCCTGTTTCGATTCTTTCGTCGCGCCGCCTACGAAGTCGGTGGGCACCGCTTCAGTTGTGAGGATATCGAACAAGGTATCTTGCGCGGCAACCGGGGAAATCCCTACGTGCCGGGGCCGCATTTTGCCTCGTCCGATCCGCGCGCGGTGTGGGTGATGCAGCGGCCAGACCCGCGGATTCATTTTGCACTCAACTGTGCCAGCCGCTCCTGTCCGCCCATTGGCGTCTACGACGCGGAAAGGATCGACGAACAATTGGACCTGGCCGCCCAAAACTTTGTGGATGCCGATGTTGAGGTGGACGAAGATGCCGGCGTTGTGCGCCTCTCCTCCATCTTTCGCTGGTATACCGGCGATTTCGGAGGTCGTTCCGGGTTGCTATCCTTCCTCTCGCATTTTCTGCCGGAGGATGATGAACGCCACCAATGGATTGCGGCGCAAGGGGACAGCATTAAATTCACGCACAGAGCATACGATTGGACGTTGAATAGATGAGAGGGTGTTCGACCGCCGCCTCGTTCATCCGGCCAGAATGATTTCTCAAGGATAGCCTTATGGACTTACGATATTGGTTTATGTTTCCCATTTCAATTTTGATTGCTACGGTTGCTATGGCCTCGGGGGTGGAAGGGGCCACGTTCTTCTCGCCCCTTTTTCTTCTGGCTTTGCGACTCCCCCCGGAAGTGGCCATCGGCACGGCGTTGATCACCGAGGTATTCGGTTTTGCCAGCGGTCTGTTTGCCTACGCTCGCCAGCGCCTGATTGATTACCGGCTGGGCGTGTCATTGCTGACGGTCTGCGTGCCCATGGCCTTGTTGGGCACATGGATTGCCGGCATTGTTGCGCCCGTGGTGCTGATGACCACGTTGGGGGTTGGTCTGTTTGTCGTTGCGGCCAGCTTCCTGCGCGCGCCGGACCACGCTGATGTTGTACGCTTAAATGAGGCCATCGAGGAAGACTACGGCGGTGAGGCTGCGGAAACCTGCCTGATCACATCAGACGGCGAGGAGATTCGCTACACCGTTTGCAACCGTACGGAAGGGCGCATTCTGGCCGGCCTGGGGGCGATGTTCATGGGCATGGTCTCCACCGGTCTGGGCGAAATGAACGGCTACTTTCTTTTGCAGCGCTGCCGTGTGCCCAGCAGGGTATCGGTGGCGACCAGCGTGTTCGTGGTTGCGGTTACGGCACTCACCGCCTCCGCCGGCCATCTGTTCCGCTTTGTGCAGACCGGCGGGGGTGTGCTCGATACAGTCTTGAGCTTAGTCATCTTCACTGTGCCGGGCGTGATTCTGGGTGGACAATTGGGATCGCGGGTAGCCAACCGCATTCCCCAGAAAGTTCTTGAGCGCGGGTTGGGTGTACTCTTTGTGCTGATTGCAGCCTTAACCCTGGGGCAGGTGATTCTGTAACCCCGTCGCCGACGAAGACTGTGGGAAACCAAGAAGTTCAACTTCTAACGTAACGTTCGCTCATTTTTCACGGAAATCCGAGTTAGGCGCAGGCTAGCAAGCGGACGCCAGTCCGCCGCCCTAACGATTGAAATCACGCGATTGCGGGTTGGCGAGGCTCGCCACAATAACCCATTTCTTTGCTGGCAAGTAACCGTTGAAAAAACGGGCGGTAGCAATTCGCGTGCATTGATTTGTTGGGCAGATTATCACTGGTCCATACGCGTAGTTCAGATAGCCGAACCATGACCCGCCACGCAACATGCGATCTTCGCCCTCCGCCGTGGCGGCCCATTCCCAGACGTTGCCGGCAACATCCATCGAATGAATACACCGTCTTGTAGATTTCTCCAAGATAGTGTATACTCAG
>CAYWAK010000252.1:0-3876 GCA_964455755.1 uncultured Ardenticatenales bacterium
CATTATGCCAGATACTTGCCGACCAGCGGATCGAGTCGTTCGCTGATTTCGGGCGGTATCGCTTCGCGTTGGGTGATGATGGCGTCGGCCAGGGACGTGGCACAGACACACTCCCGTGCGTCCGGGATGTTGGGCACCACGTTGCGGATGGCCTGTTGCGCGGCAGCGGTATTGGCCAACAGATTGCGGATGACCGCCTCCACGGTGACCGGCTCTTCCGATTCGTGCCACACGTCGTAGTCGGTCACGTGGGCCATTGTCGCGTAGCAAATCTCGGCTTCGCGGGCCAATTGCGCCTCCGGGACGGCGGTCATGCCGATGATGTCCATGCCCCATTGCCGGAAGGTGTTCGACTCCGCCTTTGTGGAGAAACGTGGCCCCTCGATGACCACAAAGTTGCCCCCTTTGTGCACCGGTGTGCCGGTGGCCAGCACCGCTTCGTACAACAATTGCGAGAGATCGGGGCAGAAGGGTTCGGCGAAACTGAGGTGTACGACCAGCCCTTCATCGAAAAAGGTGAGCGGGCGCAGGCGGGTACGGTCGAAAATTTGGTCGGGGATGACGATGTGGCGCGGGGCCATATCCTCGCGCAGGCTGCCACACGCACTGACCGCGATGATGCGCTCGACCCCCAACGATTTCAGGGCGTAGATATTGGCCCGTACCGGCAAGTTGGTCGGCGAAATGCGGTGACCGCGTCCATGGCGGGGCAAAAAGGCGACGCGCTCTCCTTCGAGCATGCCGATGATGATGGCGTCGCTCGGATCGCCAAAGGGCGTCTTCACGCGCACTTCTTCCACATCGCGCAGGCCATCCATCTGATAGAGGCCGCTGCCGCCAATGACGGCCAGTCGTACAGGTTCAGGCATTATGTTTCCTCCTGTGTAAATAGGACACAGATGACACAGATAAACACGGATAAAAAATATGTGTCATCCGTGAAATCCGTGTCCTGTTTTCATTCTTCGTGGTGGGCAATCGCCCATGCTGTCTCCTTAGGAATTTGCAGACAAGGATTTTTGTGATTTCTTGGATTCTTCTCGAGCGTCGGTCCAACGTTCACGCGCCCGACGAGCCAGCCCCGGATATTCGCCAATCTCAGGGTGGTTGGTCACTTCTTGGAACCAGCGGACGGCCTCTTTGTAGAGGCCCAAGCGCAAGGAGAGGTCTCCGATGAAATAGCATTGTTTGACTTCGTCTTTCTTCGTGCGCGCTTTCTCCTTGGTGTAGGACAGGAGGTAGTGGTCACGAGCCAGCCGCAGATATTTTTCTTCTTCCTTCGGCAGGTGCTGTTCTCGAGATAGCCATGCTTCGTGCAGGTAGAGGGCGGCTTGCATGGCGATGCGGCTCTTTCTGATGTGGTAGCAACGACGAGCCAGTTCGTAGGAGGCGTGCGTCGTGACAATGTCGCGGGTCCCCTGGAAGTCGAAGTCGGCAAACTCCTGCTTCCGTTTGGCGGCGTCAGCGCGAATATTGATTCTAGCCCGCCCGGTAAGTTCACGAAAGTCGTAGCGATAGGAGGCGTACAGGCAGTGTGGGCATACCCAAACGGTGTAATGTGCCGGATTGGGGCCGTCGTATTCTGTGTAGAAATCACTTTCTTTTCGTCGGGGGCGAATGGCCGTGGTGCGAACCTGTAGGGCTTTGAACTTTGCGCCACAGGCCGGACAAGACAACGGCTTGGCGATGAATTCGTTTTCCGGAAATGTGTTGGACACAGACAGCCCCTTTGGCCCCAGAAGTTCAACTTCTCCGAGAAGTTAAACTCCTAAAATAGGAATAGATACTTATTTTAGACAAATGCTACATTGGACTATTCTACCATATCTTCGCCATGTGTCCAATTTTAGGGGTTCACTACAACTATCGCAGACAGGGACGGACACTGGATGCCGTTCGTGCGTACAAGGAAGCAAGCGCCAATAGGAATCCAAGGCGTCACTTTGGAACAACGTTAGCTGAACACCATCCTTCACCCACAATTGGGACTAAAGTCCCATGGCAAGAATGTGGTAGGTATGGTACACTCAAGGTAGAATATTGTGCATTTTACAGAGTAAAACCCGGGCAATATTCACCCCTCATGTTTTTCCGCCTCTGTTTCCTGCCGCCTAGCGGTGCAGGTCGGGGGCAGGAATGAGGAAGGTGAGCGAAGAGCGCACGTATGAATCTCCGGATGATTGGCCCTGAAAGCAAGAAAGTTGGATACGGCAAAATGACCTTTCTTGTGAGGTCAGTTACGCTTTGCTTCTTGGTTTTGGTTGGGGCGGCCGTCTCTTCGACCCGCGCCGCTCCCGCCGCCACATACACCGTGTGCGCCGCGGGCTGCGACTATTCCTCCATCCAGGTGGCCATCAACAACGTCCCCACCGGCAGCACCATCCACGTCCTCGCCGGTACCTACCATGAAAAGTTGTTCTGGACCAACAAAGACCTCATTCTGCAAGGTGACGGCCCCGACCAGACGATCATCGAATCGCCGGCTGGGGGCACGGTGATCGAAGTTACCGGCCGGTTTGGCCCGGTGACCGCTGCCAGCATGATCACCGGCTTCACCATCCGCGGTGGCAATATTGTGAACAACCATGGGGGGGGCATTCGCATTGACTGGAATGTAAACATCCGTGTGCAGAACAATCACATTACGAACAATCAGGCGTCCCTCTTTGGCGGAGGAATTTCCATAGAAAATAACTCCTCACCAACAATAGAGAACAACGTGATTGACGGTAACACCGCATTATTAGGAGGAGGCATAGGAATGTTTGGGGGAGGGAATCCTCTCCTGCAGAACAACCAGATCGTCGGCAACCAGGCCACGGCCAGTGGGGGGGGGATATACCTGCAGGGGGTCGGGTCGAACCTCACAATTCGCAATAGCTTGATTCAGGGGAACACGGCCAGCCAGTATGGCGGTGGTATTGTCGCCAGTGACGGCACGGCAGCGATCATTGACGGCAACACCATAGACAGCAACGTGGCCGGCTACGACGGCGGTGGTGTCATCATCCAGAAGAACTCGAATGGCCAACTGACCAACAACCAGATTACGAACAACCAGGCCTCCGCAGATCCGAGCTTTTCCGGCATTGGCGGCGGCGTGAAAGTGTATGGCAGTTCTGCGCCCCTCGTCTCCGGAAACACCATCTCCTACAATACGGCAACAGATGGTGGCGGCATAAACATCGAGAATCAGTCCTCCCCAACAATAATCAGCAACACAGTGGCTCATAACACCACGACAGGATACTCCGGCGGAATCGGCATCATACAAAGTCCTGCTCTCCTGCAGGACAACATCATCATCTACAATCAATCGGGAAACAGCGGCGGCGGGATATTCGTTCACAGCTCAGCAGCTTCCCTCACCGGCAACACGTTCAGCAACAACGCCTCTACCTCCGGTGACGGTGGCGCAATCTATTTCCTCGGTAGCAACGGGGCGACCTTCCAGGAAAACGTCGTGCAGTACAACAGCGCAGCCCTCGGCGGCGGCGGGCTGGTTGTCCATAGTTCCACGATGGATATCTCCAGAAACCACATCGCCCACAACACGGCCGGCACCTATGCCGGGGGCATTCTGCTGCAGACCGGAGCCAACGGCACGGTGACGAACAACTGGATCGTGAAGAACGGTGCGCTGACCGGCGGGGGCATCTACGTGGGCAGCGCGTCGCCGGCCATCGCCAACAACACCATCGCCGGCAACACGGCAGACGTCAATGGCTCTCCCGGCGGCGGCGAAGGGGTCTACGTCTACGGGACCGACGCCGCACCGGCTGCCCCCAGCATCGAGAACAACATCGTGGCGAACCACACCTACGGCATCTGGGCCGACGGCAACGGCGGCACGCCAATCCTGTCCCACAACGACGT
>CAYWAK010000253.1:0-3843 GCA_964455755.1 uncultured Ardenticatenales bacterium
CTGCGCCCTCTGCGCCCTCTGCGTCTCGGCGGTAAACAAATACCATGAATCTACACAATCCGGATCACGCGACACGCGATACGCAGCACACAGTACGTAGCAGGCAACACGAGGTCGAACTGTTGGAGACCATGCTCCGCATCCCCAGCCCGTCCGGGCAAGAAGGGGCGTTGGCCGATTTCCTGGCGAAGCACATGACCGCGATGGGTTTCGAGGCGCAGGTGGATGGAGCGGGCAACGCGGTCGGGGTGATGGGTGACGGCCCGCGCGAGCTGGTGCTGTTGGGCCACGCGGACACGGTGCCCGGCGAGGTGCCCGTCCGCCGTGAAGCCGGCCGGCTGTATGGACGGGGCGCAGTGGACGCGAAAGGGCCGTTGGCCGCGTTCATCTGTGCCGTTGCCCGCGTGGGGCCGCGACCCGGTTGGCGCCGGGTCGTCATCGGCGCGGTGGAAGAAGAAGCGGCTACGTCGAAGGGGGCACGCTACGTGCGCGACCGCTACCATCCTGACGCTTGCATCATCGGCGAACCGAGCGGGTGGGATGGCATCACGCTCGGCTATAAGGGCCGCCTGCTGGTGGACTACCGCCTGGAACAACCTGCGTCCCACTCTGCGGGGCGCGACACACCGGCCACGGAGGAGGCCGTCACGTTCTGGAACCGCCTCGTGGCGCATTGCGCGGCCGACAACGCCGGTCACGGCAAGCAGTTCGACCAGCTCACGCCCTCACTGCGACATATCGCCAGCGATGGAGACGGGCTATGTGAATGGGTTGAGCTGACCGTCGGGTTTCGCCTGCCACCGCGCTGCACACCGGACGAATTGCAGGAGAGGGTGCGCTCCCTGGCCGGCGGGGCGGACGTGTCCTTTCACGGGGCAGAAATCGCCCACCGCGCACCGAAGAATACACCGCTGGTGCGCGCCTTCCTGGCCGCCATTCGCGAGCAGGGCGGGAAGCCCCGTTTCAAGGTCAAGACCGGCACATCGGACATGAACGTGGTTGCGCCGGCGTGGAACTGCCCCATCGTCGCCTACGGCCCCGGCAATTCGTCACTGGATCACACGCCGGAGGAACACATCGAGGTAGAAGAGTACGTGCAGGCGATTGAGGTGTTGGAGGGCGTGATCAGACGAAATTGCGGCGATGATCGTCGGATTGATGAAATCGTTGGGATGCGAAACCACCCCAGCAAGAAGTCTCATGTCTGATGACTGGAGACAGACGACTGGCGACTGCCTAAGGAGGTTCTTATGAGTCTACAAAACTATGCCATCATTGAATCTACGTTACGAGAGGGAGAACAATTTGTCAACGCCTTCTTCACCACGGAGCAAAAGATTGAGATCGCGCGGCTCCTGGACGAATTCGGTGTGGAATTCCTGGAGCTTACGTCGCCGCTGGCCTCGCCACGCAGCGAAGAGGACTTGCGCGCAATCACGCGCCTGGGGCTACGCGCCAAAATTCTCACCCACACGCGGGCCACGGTGGCCGACGCCAAGCGGGCCGTGGATACCGGCGTTGACGGCGTGGACGTGGTCATCGGCACGTCATCTTACCTGCGCAAGTTCAGCCACGGCAAGAGCATCCCCCAGATCATCGAGATGGCGCAAGAGGTCGTCACATATCTCAAGAGCCAGGGGGTGATCACTCGCTTCAGCACGGAGGACAGCCTGCGCAGCGAACCGGAAGACGTGTTTGCCGTCTACGAAGCGGTGGACGCACTGGGCGTGGACCGCGTGGGCGTGGCCGACACCGTCGGCGTGGGCACGCCCCGGCAGATCTACGAGCTGGTCTCCGAGTTGCACCGCCGCGTGCACTGCGACATCGAGTTTCACGGCCACAACGATTCCGGCTGTGCCATCGCCAACAGCTATGCCGCGCTGGAGGCCGGCGCCACGCACATCGATACCAGCATCCTCGGCATCGGCGAGCGCAACGGCATCACACCGCTCGGCGGTTTGGTCGCCCGCATGTACGCCACCGACCCGGAGCTGGTCGCCAAATACAACCTGCCACTGCTTAGCAAGCTGGACCGCACGGTCGCGGAGATGGTCGGCGTGGACATTCCTTTCAACAACTACATCACCGGCTATACCGCGTTCACGCACAAGGCCGGCATCCATGCCAAGGCCGTGCTCAACAACCCTTCGACCTATGAAATCCTAAAGCCGGAAGCCTTTGGCATCAACCGCTACATCCACATCGCACACCGGCTCACCGGCTGGAATGCGGTGCGCAATCGGACAGAACAACTGGGGCTGGTGATGGACGATGAGCAGATCAAGCGGCTGACCGGCCACATCAAAGCGCTTGCCGACGAGCAGGCCCTCACGCTGGACGACGTGGATAGCCTGCTGTTCCACTGGGCCAAGAAGAATGACGAGGACGTAGAAGGGTGATGACAAAGCACGAGCAGCCCTGCACTTTCGCGCAGAAGGCGCTGGCGCGCGCAGCCGGCCTGGACAGCGTTGAGATTGGGCAGGTGGTGGACGTGCGGCCGGACGCCGTCCTCTCGCACGACAACACCGCCGCCATCGTGCAGATTTTTCGCCGCACGGGCCGCAAACGGGTGTGCCATCCGGAGCGCATGGTCGTCGTCCTGGATCATGCCGCGCCGGCACCCACGCCGAAGCACGCGGTCAACCATGCCGAAGCCCGCGCCTTTGTCGCCGAACAAGGGGTGCAACACTTTTACGAAGTGGGGCGCGGCGTCTGCCACCAGGTCATCGCCGAGGAAGCGCTGGTCCTGCCCGGCCAGACGATCCTGGGCGCGGACAGCCATACCACCCACCACGGCTGGATGGGTGCGTTCGGCGCCGGCGTAGGGCGCAGCGAGGTCGCCGCGATTTGGGCCACCGGCGAGCTGTGGCTGCGCGTGCCGGAAAGCATCCGCATCACCGTAGAAGGTACACTGCCGGCCGGCGTGACGACGAAAGACCTGTGCCTGCGCATCATCGGGGACTTGGGGGCGGACGGGGGGCTGTACGCCTCGATCGAATTCGATGGCTTGACGATTGGCGCGCTGTCTCCGGCGGCGCGCATGGTCATCCCAAACATGATGGCCGAGTTTGGCGCGAAGAATGCCTACTTGCCACCGGACGAAGGGTCCATCGGCTGGCTGGCGGAGCGCCGGGCACGACGCAAGCTGCGCGAGGACCCGACCGCCGGCGCTCTGGACGAGCTGACGGCACGCTGGGTCACGCAAATCGCCGGCGATGCGCTCTACCCCGACGCCGGGGCCGCCTACGCAGCGCAGTACCGCTACGACGCGTCCACACTCGAACCGATGATCGCCTGCCCGCACACCGTGGACAATGTCGTCCCCCTGTCCGATGTGGCCGGCACACGGGTTCACCAGGCATTCATCGGCACCTGCACGAATGGCCGGCTGGAGGATTTGGCCGCAGCGGCAGCGGTCGTGCGCGGAAAGCGGGTAGCGGCAGGAACGCGGTTGTTGATCATTCCGGCATCGCGCGAGGTGCTGGCCGAGGCTTTGCGCCGGGGCTACATCCAGACGTTCGTCGAGGCCGGCGCCGTGGTCGGGCCGCCCGGCTGTGGGCCGTGCATGGGCAATCACCTGGGCGTGCTGGCCCCCGGCGAAGTTTGCATCAGCACGGCGAACCGCAACTTTCGGGGGCGCATGGGCACCCCGGACTCCGAAATCTACCTGGCCAATCCGGCAGTCGTCGCTGCCGCCGCTCTCGCGGGAGAGATTGCACCACCGTTTGACCGTTCCCCTGATTGTGGGTATAATCGAGGCGAGGAAGATTGATCTCATAACACTGACACGTACTTGTTTACCGCTCTCAGATACACCGCAGAGACGCGGAGAACGCGGAGGAA
>CAYWAK010000254.1:0-3828 GCA_964455755.1 uncultured Ardenticatenales bacterium
GGCCGCTGGCAGGCTAGAAAGCCTGCCCTACAGAGCAGTTTTCTCAGGTACTGATAGTGGCAGAGGTTTACCGAAAATTCGTTTTTCCTGCAGAAAACGAGCGAACAACGAGTTGCGACTGATGCCCTGAGGAAATTCGAATTCTTGCCGATAATAGAGTAGCGCCTGCGCAATGGGCGTCTTGGACTGTGTGCCGATGTTTGCGTCCACGAATGCACAAAAGCGCATTTCTGTCAGGTTCATGGAAAACACAAAACGATCACACATCCGGGATATTTCCCGGTTGCTCCGGTAGGGGGAAAAGGTCAAATGACAGCAACAGTTGCATCTGCGCATCGCTTGCTCTGCGTGGATGACGAATCGGCTATCTTGCGGGCGCTTCACCGTGTATTTCGCCGCGAGGGCTACACAGTACTCATGGCCAATGGGGGTAATGAAGGGCTGAACTTGTTGCATCAGACGCCGGTATCTTTGATCATATCCGATCAGCGCATGCCCGGCATGTCTGGTGTGGAATTCTTGCGCCGATCTCGACAGATCGCACCCGACACGATCCGCATTCTGTTGACGGCATACTCGGATACGGAAGCCGCCATTGCCGCGATCAATCGCGGAGAAGTCTACCGCTTCTTGCTGAAGCCCTGGGACGATGGTGAACTATGCCTGGCCGTCCGCGATGGCATAGAACACCTGGAACTGAAGCTGGAGAACCGCCGGCTATTGCAAGTTACCGCCCAGCAAAACATGCGCCTGCGCTCATTCAGCCAGGACCTGGAAGCAAAAGTGCGTGAACGGACCCGGTCCCTCGAAGAGAAGAGCGCGCGGCTGGAGCAGCTCCATGCCCAACTGGGGCGTGACTTCGTGGACATGGTGAGTGTATTCGCGCGACTCATCGAAATGCACGATGCGCATACCGGCAGCCATAGCCAACGCGTTGCGACCCTGGCCAGAGCCATTGCAGAGGAAATGGAACTTTCCGCAGAGGAAATCCGCAACGTCGAGATCGCCGGCGTGCTGCACGACATCGGCAAGATCGGCATTCCGCCGGCCCTGATCAACCGGCCCTACCGCAAGCTGTCCAAATCGGAGCAGCGGGTTGTGGAGCGCCATCCCGTACTCGGTCAAGCAAGCGTCCAGGTTGTGGGAAGCCTGCGGGAAGTGGGGCGGCTCATCCGCAGCCATCACGAATATTATGACGGCACAGGCTATCCGGACCATTTGCACGGCCCGTCCATACCGTTGGGATCGCGAATCCTCGCCGTGGCCAATGAGTACGATCTGCACGCCGAGCAGTCTCACGCCTCGCTACCGCTCTCCGCCGCTCGTCAGGATGCCGAAAGAGTCATCATCACCGGCAACGAAACGTGGTTCGACCCGCGCGTCGTCCGCTTCTTTCGACAGGCCCTGGAAAAGATCAAGCGAGAAGATCGTGAGTTCGCAGAGGAGTCGATTCCTCTGAGCGATCTGCAAGAGGGGATGATCCTGTCTCGCGACGTGTATACGCAGAGTGGAGTGCTGCTCATGCCAAAAGACGAATCGTTGCGCAAATCCTTCGTTGAAAAGATCTGCACCTATCATCAAAGCGATCCCGTTGCGGGCGACATTTACGTTTATGTGAATTGGCGCCAGTAATTTCTGCGGGCGTGTTGAAAGGTTCGTTTCGTGACAGACGCGCTAAATGCCTATTTGCAAGCGTTGGAAGGATTGCTCGGACGGCGCGCCTTGGCATTCTACCTGGCGGATCCGTTGCAGCAGCGCTGGCATTTGGCCGCTTCCCGTAGCTTGCCCGGCCACGTGGCCCAGGAGCCGGACGGCTCGCTGGATGGGCCACACCCGGTGGCCGAGGCGATGCGCGGCCAGATTTGGGTTCGGCATAAGCACGCCGGCGGCCTGGCGCTAATCGTTCCGATCGTGTGCGAAGAAAAGGGTATCGGCGGATTGTGGATTGGCCTCCTGCCCGACGAGGAACCTTCGCTGCACATGAAGCGCAACGTCCAGTCGCTGCTCCCCCTGGCCTCCAGCCTCGCTTTTGCCGGCATGAATGATTCCGGGTACGCCCGGTCGCTGGAATCAAAAAACCGCCGCCTGCAACAGGAGATGGCCCAGCGTCTGCGCGAAACCAATGCCCTGATCGAAGTAGGCCAAAGTATCACCAGCATTCTGGACATGGATGACCTGCTGGCCCACATCGTGGATGAGGCCCTGAAAGCAGTTCCCAGCGCATGCAAGGGTGCGATCCATCTGCTCGAAGGGGAATTACTCGTGCCGAAAGCGATCAGCGAATACGCGCCCGATAGACGCGACTCCTACCAGATGCGGGTGCGCGGCGGCATCAAAGGGGTGGGCGGGACCGCGTTCCTGGGGATGCCAAACCCGTCGGGACATTTGCGGGTGGGTGAAGGTATCCTGGGCAGCGTTGCTCTGGGGAATACTCCGCTGTACGTGCCCGATGTGCGCACAGAACCTCGTTTCATAGACGCCGGGAACACCAGAACCAGAGCCTTGTTGGTCGCGCCGCTGCTCATCAACGACCAGCCAATCGGTACGCTGAGTATCGAAAGCCAGCAACGGGACGGTTTCACGCCCGAACACCAGCGGCTGCTGGTCACACTGGCCAATCAGGCCGCCATCGCCATCCGCAACGCCCAAATGACCGAGAGGCTGCGCGTGTCCCGCGACCATCTGTCCCGTCGCACCGCCGAGCTTGAGGAAATACGGGCGACGCTGGAGGACCGCGTCCAGCGTCGCACCCGCGAGCTGAGACAGGTGAACGAATCGCTTGAGGAGAAGATCAAAGAGTTGCGAAAAGCACGGCAGCAGTTGGTGCAATCTGAAAAAATGGCCTCGCTGGGCATACTCTCGGCCGGCATTGCCCACGAGATCAACAACCCCATTGGTTTCATTCAAAGCAATCTGGGCATGTTGCAAACGAGCGTGGCCGACTTGCTGAACATCATCGGGGAGTATCGCGGGTTTCGCCAATTGGTCGGCCAATTGGGCGTTCTGAAAGCGCAGACGGACGCCTTGCAGGCCCTGGAGCAACAATTGGATGTGGATTTTCTAACGGAAGATCTCCCCCAACTGATTGCCGACGCTCGCGAGGGGACACAGCGTGTGAAGACCATTGTGCAAGACCTCAAGGAGTTCTCGCGCACGTCTGATGATTCGCCCCAGCCGTTCGACGTCAACCGGGAGGTGGAGATCGCCTTGCATATCGCGCACAATGAAATCAAGTATGTCGCCGAGGTGGAAAAGCTGTACGGCGATGTTCCCCTCGTCAACGGGGTGGCTCCCCGGCTAAACCAGGTACTCGTAAACTTGTTGGTCAACGCCGCGCAAGCCATCGGCCAAAAAGGGGCCGAGGTGCCGGGCAAAGTCCGCGTGCGCACCTTCGCCAATAACGGCACCGTCAATGTCGAGATTGCGGACACCGGTGTGGGGATTGCGCAGGAAAATCTTACCCGCATCTTCGACCCCTTTTTCACCACCAAGAAAGTGGGCCAGGGCACAGGTCTGGGCCTCTCCATCAGCTATAGCATCGTGCAGCGCATGGGAGGCACAATCATCGTGCGCAGCAAACCGGGCCAGGGCACGATGTTTTGCGTCGCCCTGCCGGCAGTTCGCCCGAACGACGGGTGAACTGCGCGCCACGTCGAGACTCCGCTTGCAGGATCGCCGGTTTCCGTGTATAATTGTGACCCTTGCCAGTACGGTACTGGACATTGGCGTTTTCTGCTTTAGCCACAGAATAACACAGATTTTCACGGAATCAATGGGAAATCAGCCAGGAAATCTGTGTAATCTGCGCCATCTGTGGTCAAGGAAAAA
>CAYWAK010000255.1:0-3821 GCA_964455755.1 uncultured Ardenticatenales bacterium
GAGTCATGATAAACAAACGAGTCTTGATTGGAAGAGTCGTAGGGACTATCGAAACCGTTGGTATCAGGTAAACTACGGCAATAAGCTGAAAGAACACGAGGTAGGCACCGAATCAACCGGGATTCGTCCTGCCCAGCCGCCGGATCGTCAGATCCGGTGGGAGCGGGCTGAAATGTGACACTGTTGAAGTAGTTACAAAAAAGGAGCGAACTTCATGCGACGTATAATCGGATTTATTCTGCTTATTGTCGTTCTTGTGGCCGCTGCTGCCGGTGTGTATGGTTTGCGAATCCGCAGCAGCTCAAGCGCACAGACAAGCGGACAACGTACCGTAGGAGTGCAACGGGGCAATCTGGCCACCACCGTGGAGGCATCCGGCAGCCTGGTCCCGGCCCGGCTTCAGACACTGACCTTTGGCACGTCGGGCAAGGTGAGTCGGATATTGGTCCACGAAGGCGATAAGGTCATTTCCGGCACGCTGCTGGCCGAGTTGTACACAGAAGACCTGGTACTCCAGGTGCAAAACGCAGAACAGACTCTGGCCAGCCGCCGGGCCGCTCTGGCCCAACTCCAGGCCACGCCGGTGGCCGAAGATGTGACCTCGGCCCGCGCCTCTCTGGACCAGGCCCGCAGCAATTACCAGGAAGTCAAAGCCGGCCCCAGCGAACAGGACCGCACGATCGCCGAAACGGACTTGAAGAAGGCCGAAGTCGCGGTGCAAAAGGCCCAGTCCGATTACGACAAGATCGCCTGGCGCAACACTGCCGGCATGACCCCCCAGGCAGCCACGCTGCAATCCGCTACGCTGGACTACGAACGGGCCAAGGCCAGCTACGACAAGACCGTCGGGCATCCCACGGCGGCGGAACTGGCCACTGCCCAAGCACAGGTGGCCCAGGCCGAAGCAAAGCTGGCCGACCTGCTGCGCGGCCCCGGGTCGGAGGAATTGGCCCAGTCCGAAGCACAGGTCGAGCAGGCCCGCATCGCTCTGGAGCAAGCCCGCCTCCTCCTGGAAAATGCGCGCATCGTCGCGCCTTTCGACGGCGTGGTGGCCGATATCGCTTTCGAGGCCGGCGATCAGGTCGGATCAAACGGCCCGGGCCTGACTCTGATCGACCCCAGCTATTTCTACGTGAATTTGCAGGTGGATGAAACGCAGATCGGACGGCTCCGGGAGGAGCAGCCGGTGCTGCTCACCGCCGATGCCTACCCGGACGCTCGTTTGCGAGGGCAGATTGGCCGCATCAGCGAAGTCGGGCAGGTGACGCAAGGCGTGGTGACGTACGATGCGCGGGTAGACATCAAGGCCGCGGACGTGCCCTTGCGCGCCGACATGAACGTGACGGCCATGATCCAGGTGGCGCAGAAGCAAAATGTCTTGCTCGTTCCCACACGGGCTTTGCGTAGTGGCCCCCGGGGTCAATATGTGGAAGTCGTGCAGGCGGATGGCACGACGCGCCAGACCAACCTGCAGGTGGGGCTAAGTACCGATGCGTTCACCGAAGTGGTAGACGGCCTCCAGGAGGGGGATGTCGTGGTCATCCCCTCGCTGGCGCAGACCGGCGCCTCCCAATTCCGGCAGGGCGAAGTCCCCATCGGTGGGTTCTTACGCGGGGCCACCGGGGGAGGCGGGGGCGGGCCCGGGGCCCCCGGGGGAGGCAGGGGCGGGCCATGATTGCCCTGGATAGCGTGACCAAGGTCTACCGCATGGGCGACGTGGAAGTACATGCCCTGCGGGGTATGTCGCTGCGCGTAGC
This sequence comes from uncultured Ardenticatenales bacterium, assembly GCA_964455755.1. Taxonomy (GTDB): domain Bacteria; phylum Chloroflexota; class Anaerolineae; order Ardenticatenales; family JAADHH01; genus JAADHH01. The sequence goes on from CAYWAK010000255.1 coordinate 1,758, forward strand.
CGACGGCGAGTTCGTGGCCATTATGGGGCCTTCCGGCTCCGGCAAGTCCACGCTGATGAATATCATCGGCTGTCTGGACATGCCCACAGCCGGCACCTATCACCTGGACGGCGAGGACGTGAGCCGCTATGACGACCGGGCCCTGGCCCGGGTGCGCAACCGGCGTATCGGCTTTGTTTTCCAAACGTACAACCTTTTGGCGCGAACGTCGGCGTTGCACAACGTGGAGCTGCCTCTGATCTACGCCGGCGTCTCGGGCAGCGAACGGCGTCGCCGTGCCCAAACAGCCCTCGACCACGTCGGCTTGGCCGACCGCATGGACCACCATCCCAACGAGCTTTCGGGTGGGCAGCAACAGCGGGTGGCCATCGCGCGCGCCCTGGTCACGGCGCCGTCCCTCATAGTGGGCGACGAGCCAACCGGCAATCTGGACAGCAAAACAGGGGCGGAACTCTTGACTCTCCTGGAAACGCTGCACAGGGAGCAGGGCCTGACCCTGGTGGTGGTCACGCACGATTCGGACGTGGCCGCTCGTGCCGGACGCATCCTTTATGTCCGCGACGGCCTGCTTGAGCGGGAGGAACGAAAGTGAACCTGATCGAAGGAATTCGCGTGGCTTTACGTGGTCTGGCCGCCAACAAACTACGCTCGGCCTTGACCATGCTGGGCATCGTCATCGGCGTGGCAGCCGTGGTAGCCTTGCTCGCCATCGGCCAGGGAGCGCAGGCTTCGATCACCAGCCGCATCCAAAGCATCGGCACAAACGTGATCTTCGTGACTCCGGGTCAGCGGTCTCGTGGCGGCGTCTCTTCGACGGCCAACGCCGCACCCCTGACCCTGGAAGATTCCCAAGCCATCGCCGACATCGTGCCCGATATTGCCGCCATTGCCCCAGTTTACAGCCGCAATCAACAGGTTGTGTATCAGGATAAGAACACGAACACCAATATCATCGGCACGACGCCGCAATACACGGAGGTAAGTAACAGCTACCTTGATATGGGCGTGTTCGTCACCGATGAGGATGTCCGCCTGGCGAGCAATGTCGCCGTGTTAGGGCCGGAAGTCGCCACGAACTTATTCGGCAACGCCCAGGCTGCTCTGGGGCAAAGCATCAAGATCAACCGTGTTTCCTTCCGCGTCGTGGGCATCATGGAATCCAAGGGTGGTTCTGGCCCCGGAGGGAACAATGACACCCTTATCTACATCCCCATCAGCACGGCCTATCGCTATTTCGGTGGACGAGCCGCCACTGGAGCCAGCCGGGTGGTGAGTACCATCAACGTTTCGGTGGTTTCCGAAGACAAGGTGGACGCGGTGAGCGATGACATTACCTGGCTGCTGCGCCGGCGACACAATATCCGCAATGACCAGGACGACTTTTCGGTGCTGAAGCAGCAGGATTTCCTAGACCTGTCGAACCAGGTTACGGGCATTCTGACCGTGTTCCTGGGGGCCATCGCCGGCATCAGCCTGTTGGTGGGCGGCATCGGCATCATGAACATCATGCTGGTCTCGGTCACGGAGCGCACCCGCGAGATTGGCATTCGCAAGGCCGTGGGCGCTTGCCAACGAGACATCCTGACCCAGTTCCTGGTGGAAGCTGTCGTGATCAGCCTGCTTGGCGGGTTACTGGGCATCGCGGTGGGAGTCGGCGTCGCGCAACTGGTAACGTTGATCGGCTTGTTCACGGCTGTGGTGTCGCCCGGCTCGATTGTGTTGGCGGCGGGATTTTCGGTGGCGGTGGGTCTCTTCTTCGGCATCTGGCCGGCGCAACGGGCCGCCGCGCTCAGGCCCATTGATGCCCTGCGTTATGAGTAAGCAATCGATGAATGCGGAACGATGAATGGCGTGTGAAAACGTGGAACCGTGACACCTGATACCTGATTTCGCATAGAAAGGTGGTATCGCATGAGCAGAACACTCAAACTTGGTGCCGTGGATGCGATCGCCGAATTCGGTGAGTTTCCCCAGGGCGCGGTCCACTGACCCCTGGCTGCGCCCGCTGATGATCACCGTAGCGCCGGCGGCCAACGCCTCGCGGGTGATGGCAAAACCGTAGCC
>CAYWAK010000256.1:0-3790 GCA_964455755.1 uncultured Ardenticatenales bacterium
TAGTCAGAATCCAGTCACTGCTCACTGAGTATCAGTACCTGAGAATTTGTCTCGTGGAACAGCCTCCAGGCTGCCGGCGTAGAACAGCCTTTCCAGGCTGTTGGCGGCCGCTGGCAGGCTAGAAAGCCTGCCCTACAGAGCAGTTTTCTCAAGTACTGAGTATAGCACGTCTTCTCGGAGAACGCAAAGACCACAACCACCAAGTCAGGGCCACGGTGTTCAAAACCGCTGTCGCCAGGCGAGGCCAGAACAATTCGGCTCCGAAGAAGATGTCCGGGTTTTGGGGAACCAGCCAGGACACGATGGCCGGGTAGTGCAAGGCCATGTTGGCAAAGAAGGTCAGCGAGAGCAGCGCGTACAGAATCGTCAAGCGCCGGCCGGCATAATAGCCCAGGGCCAGCAGCGGCAAAGTCAGGTACATGTAATTTTCGTGCATCTCCGTAGACAGCACGAAGAAGATGAGCGCGCTGATCGCTGCCCACTCGTAGAGCGCCGGAGGCTCGGGCTGCTGCCAAGCCCGGTACCACACGATGAGCAGCGTAAGCAACACCAAAACAATACCGGTCGTGCGATAGCTCAACGGCAGGCCCAACGCGGCCAGCAGCGGGACCGGCGTGGTATCGAAAGTGCGCGCGGCCTGCCCGCCGCTCATCCACCACCAGAAGTTGTCCGCATTCGCTCCGACCACCGGATGCACCTGTGTGATGGAAACCATGTAGTGCGCGAAACTGCCAAACGTCCCGTAGCGCAAGAAGGGAAAGGCGACCAACAGCCCGCCGGTGAGGGAGGCCAGCCCGCCGCGCACCAATCCCCCCCAGCCGAACCGCCGCGCTGTGACCAGCACGAGCAGCGGAGCTACGACGTACGTTTGCGGCTTGGTCAGCATGGCCACGCCCATGACCAGCCAGCCCCAGCCGGGGAATCCCTCGCCGATGACGACGACCGCGGCCACCACCAGCAGCGAATGCACGGCATCGAGCTGGCCGTAGTAGGCCGAATCGAAGATGATGGCCGGGTTGAAGACGAACGAAGCCATCACCAGCGCAGCCACACGGTGTTTCAGCCGCCGCCGGGCCAGGGCGTAGACGAACAGGCCGATCAGCAAATCGGAAAGCACCGCCGGAAAGCGAAGCAGAAACCGGTGATCCATGCGCGTTTGCCGGGGGAAGGGAAACTGTGGATCGAAAAGTTGCTGGTAGACCCGGCCGATGGCCTTGAAGGGGTAAAGTATCCCCGGATGGTTGTCGGAGGTGACGCCGGCCGACGGATCGTAGATCGTATGGATACCGAGCATGGTCGCCTTCCACGACCAGGTCTCGTACATGCGCACGTCGGCATCGTAGCCTGCGGTCGTCATGAAGGGCAGCCGCAGGGTAAGCGCCAGCAGTAACATTAAAACAACCTGGCGCGTTTGCCACGCTGTGGGGGCAACTCCTTGCGATTCACCATCCCGCGGCCGACCCAACCAGCCGGTCAGCAGACGCAGCGCGGCAGAGAGGAGCAGGGCCAGCAGCACGAGGGCTGCCACGGCCACGAGTGCCGGCCAGGCATTCAGCGTCATCCACGGACGGGCGATGGCATAGGCCAGCGCGCCCACCAGGGCCGCCGACAAGCCGCCGGCCATTGCCGGCCGCGCGGCCAGTCCCCACCACAACAGCCACGAAAAGAGGATCAGCACGGCGCTGCCCAGCAGCAGAAGCTGGGCCAGCGGTGGCAGGGCCGGGGCCCACGGCGTGGCCGGTTCCCAACGCACCCAGTCCACCAGCAGGCCCAGCGAGCGGGGGTCGGGGCCGGGCACGAACGTGTCCGATTCCAGCGTGATGACCAGGTCGCCCCGCAGGCCGGCGGCACTGCGCGGCAGGTCGAAGGTGTACGTGGCCAGGTCGCCGCCGGCATCGAACGTGGCTACCGGCTGCTCGTTCGCCCGCAGCGTGACGCGCGCTTTGCCGGCCGGCCGCAAGCCGCTCAGCCGCGCGGTCAGCCGGGCCGGGCCGCCCCCCACGCCGGGGAATACGACCTCGCCCTTCCCGCGTGTCCAGCGAAACGCCCCGTGGATGGCGTCCTGCTCTCGAAAGTAGAAGCCGCCGGTCACGCGCTGATCCCCTGCGCGACCCAGCTCCACCGTTACGGGGCCGGACGGAACCTGATAGGCCAGCGTTACAAGGACCGCCGTAGCCAGCGCCAACCCAATCAGATAGGGGAAGAGATAGTGGCGGAGATAGAGATAGAGAGCGCGTACATAGTTGTGCATAGTTCCGATGACTCTCCGCATCCATCTCTCTATTTCTATCATTCTTCTCTCTATCTCCGTCTCCCGTGGCGCGGCGCGCTGCGGTGTGAAGAGTGCCCAGGCGAAACCGACGAAGGCGGCCAGGTACAGCGCGGCCACAGCCAGCCCGGTGATCTGCTGCGCGGCCAGGCCATTCGGGATTTGTCCCAGGCGGGCGCTCAGGCCGGGGTCAAAGCCGAGCATGTTCACAAACATGGCCACCGAAACGGCCGCCAGAATCCGCAAGAGTCGGCGGTCGTAGGCCACGGTAAAGGCCAGGAAGGGCAGCACCGGATAGATGTGGTTCTCGTGGATTTCGGTGGGCAGCATAAAGAAGGCGAAACCGATGAAAGCGGCGACGAGAAATTCACCCGCCCCCTTTTTATGCCAGACCCACAGCGCAAAGAGGTAGGCCACAGCGAGCAGGGCCAGCGAGAGGTGGCGAATGGTGAAAGGCCCGGCCAGGCGCGCGGTGTCCGCCATCTCGTAGGCGCGGCCGCCGGTGAGCAGCCACCACAAGTTGTTCGCATTCGCCGAGATGACCGATTCCTCGCCGACCGTCTGCAAGACGCCGGCCGTAAATTGCCCAAACGTGCCGTGGGCGATGAACGGGGCCAGCAGCAGCAGGGCCGTGCCCGCTCCGGCCAGCGATCCCCGCAGCAATCCCCGCCACCCGGTTTTCTTCCAGGCCACCAGCAGCACAAACGGCGCAAAAACGATCACCTGCGGTTTGGCCAACACGGCCAGCGCCAACAAGGCCCCCGGCAACGCCGCCCGGCCGCGCAACAGGAGCAGCAGGGCGAGGGCGATGAACAGGGTGTGCACGGCGTCCGGCGCGCCCCAATGCGCGGTATCCACCATCAGCGCGGGGTTCAGCGCAATCGCGGCCAGGGCCAGCAAGGCTACGCTGAAGTCGCGTCGCCGTCGGGTCACCAGGTAGGCCAGCAGCGCCAGGCCCAATTCCGCCAAAATGGAGGGCAGCTTGATTAACATCGTGAAGGTGCGCGTGCGGGCCAGCCGCTCCGGCAGGTCGGTGCGCGCGATCTCATAGAAGTTCAGCGTTGAGTCCCACAGATCGAAGTCAGCGCGGCGCCACTGCCGGTAGGGCGCGACAAAGGCCATCCAGATGTAGTAGTTCACCGGCGGGTAATCGGCGAAGAATCCCCCGTTCCACTCTCCGCCGGTGACCGCCAGGTTGTTGAACTGGTTGAGGGAATAGAGCTCGTGAATGCCGAGGGTCAGAGCACGGTGCGTGCCCTGCTTGTAGTCGATCATGTCCCCTTCGAAACCGCCGTAGCCGTAGCTGGGGGCAACGGCCAACCGCAGAGCCAGGCCAAGGAGGAGCAAGCCCCCTACCCACAGCCACTCACGCGCTGGTCGCCGCATATCGATTCTCTTCCTCATGGCATTTCGGCATGTCCCGAGGACAGACCAGGAAGTACAGTCATTTCGGTTTCTATTGCTTTACGAAGCGCTTGAAAAAACGCATGTTCTACAGTATAATATGGCTGTCTTAGCTAA
>CAYWAK010000257.1:0-3777 GCA_964455755.1 uncultured Ardenticatenales bacterium
CGAGGAACGAGACAGCTTGACCAAAGACATCCGTCAATGGTATAATCTTGGTAGGTTGAACGCCGGGAGGAGACGACGGCACTCTCTGCTTTCAGCGATTGTACGTTTTACGCAGTACGCAAGAAGTTCAACTTCTTGGTCAGAAAGGACTTGACTGATGGTTACACCGGCGGACATCAAAACCATGGCATTGCTTTACGCCACCGAACACCGCGAACAACATCTCAACCAGTTGCTGGACCTTTTGCGCATCCCCAGCGTGAGCGCGCTGCCGGATCGCGCTGCCGATGTGCAACGCGCAGCCGGCTGGATCGCGGCCCAGATGAAAAGCATCGGCCTGCAAAACGTGCAGGTGACGCCGACTGCCGGCCATCCCGTGGTCTACGGCGAATGGCTGGAGGATTCCGCCTTGCCAACCGTTCTGATCTACGGGCACTACGACGTGCAGCCCCCCGATCCCCTGGATGAATGGCAGACGCCCCCCTTCGAGCCGCAGATTCGCGACGGGAAGATTTTTGCCCGTGGCGCTGCCGATGACAAGGGGCAAATGTTCACACATCTGAAGGCGGTTGAGTCGTACCTGAAGACTTCTGGCCGCTTGCCGGTCAACGTGAAGTTTATCATCGAGGGCGAAGAAGAAGTAGGCAGCGTGAACCTGGGTTCCTTTTGTCGCGACCATGCAGACATGCTGGCTGCCGGCATTGCCCTCGTTTCCGATACGCACATGTTCGGTCTGGACAGACCCTCCATTGTGTATGCGCTGCGCGGCATGGCCTATCTGGAGGTGGAAGTGCGCGGCCCCAGCCACGACCTGCACTCCGGCAGCTACGGCGGCGCTGTGCATAACCCGGCCCAGGTGCTGTGCGAGATCATCGCCCATCTGCACGACGACCGGGGGCGCATTGCCATCCCCGGATTCTACGATGACGTGGCTCCCCTCTCGGAGGAGGAGCGCGCGCAGTTGGCGCAACTCCCCTTTGACGAAGCGGATTTCCGGCGCGAGGCTGGCGTGCGCCAAACCTGGGGTGAAGCCGGCTACACCGTGCTGGAGCAAATCTCCGTCCGCCCCACGCTGGATGTGAACGGCATGATCAGCGGCTTCACCGGCGAAGGGGCCAAGACCGTATTGCCGGCCTGGGCGCGGGCCAAAATCAGCATGCGTCTGGTTCCCGACCAGCGGGCACACGACATCGCCCAGAAGTTCCGCCGCTACGTTGAGTCGCTGGCCCCCGATACCGTCGAGGTGACCGTCCACGAGTTGGCCGGCGGCGAACCGGCCTACGTGGACCCAAACATTCCCGAAATGCAGGCTGCGGTACGGGCCTACGAAGCCGGCTTCGGCGCCCGTCCGGTTTTCATGCGTGAGGGTGGCTCCATCCCCGTCGTCGGCATGTTCCAGGACATCCTTGGCCTGCGGACGATTCTGATGGGCTTCGGCCTGCCGGACGACCAGCTCCATGCACCGAACGAAAAACTCAGCCTGGAGTCCTTCTATCGCGGCACCGCCACCTCCATTCATTTCATAGGGGACTACGACTTGTAGCCCTGCCTAGCCGTTCTTCCAGGTACTTACCTGGTCTTTTGGGTGATGTAGCCCGGCACCGTTCGTGGTATACTACATGAAACTGAAATTGGTAGCGCAGACACCTCTGTGCTGTCAGCAGGCATGACTTTCGTTTCGTGTAAAGAGAAAAAGGAGATTTGGTATGACGAACGGTGAGAATGAATTGAAGAATCTGTCGGAGACCATGGCCCAGGCCGTTGCCACCACCGGCGCAGCGATTGTAACGGTGCGTGCCCGGCGGCGATTTCCGGCCAGCGGAATCGGCTTTGCCCCCGACCTGATCCTCACGGCCAGCCACGTGGTCGAACGGGATGAAGACATTGTCGTGGTTTTGCCGGGTGGCGAAGAGATTGCTGCCACAGTTGCCGGCCGCGACCCGGCCAGCGACTTGGCCCTCCTCCGTCTGGCCGAAGCAAAGGCGACGGTAGCCGAAACAGCGCCGGAGGCCGCGCGCGTCGGGCAAATTGTGCTCGCTGTGGGACGTCCCGGCCTCGACGGCGTCCAGGCCAGCCTGGGCATCGTCAGCGCAACCGGCGGGCCGGCACGCTTCGGGCACGGCGGATCACTCGAACAGTACATCCGCACAGATGCGATTCCGTACCCGGGCTTTTCGGGCGGACCATTGATTGACGTGCAGGGCCGGGTGATCGGTGTCAACACGTCCGGCTTGGGACGCGGAGCATCGGTGGCCATCCCCGTCAACCTGGCCTGGCAGACTGCGGCTGCCCTGGCTGAGCATGGCGGTGTCCGGTACGGCTACCTGGGCGTACGCACCCAGCCGGTCGAACTTTCGACCGAAGCACAAAGCGAACTGGGCCGCGAGCAGACTTCCGGCCTGCTGGTCGTGGGCGTGGAACAGGACAGTCCGGCTGCGGCGGGCGGAATCATCGTTGGCGACATCCTGGTCGGCTTGGCGGGCCGGCCACTGCGCGATCCAGACGAGCTTGCCGGCAGGTTGCGCGGCCCCATCGTGGGCCAGCCCACCGAAATCGAGGTGTTGCGTGGCGGCAAACCGCAAATCATCTCAGTGACCATCGGCGAGCGCGAGGGGGAACCGTCGTCACGCCATGGCCGCGGGCACAGGCATGGGCACAAGCATGGGCGAGGCCGCGGTTGGGGAGGACCGCCATTTTGGCGAGGCCGGCGTCGCTCCTGGCATTGGCGCGTCAGGCACGGCTGCTAAGTACGGCATAGCGCAAATACGTTGGTCGTTTTTCCACCGCAGAGGTGCGGAGAACGTCGGGTAATACACGGTTTTCTCTGCGGACTCGGCGTCTCTGCGGTAATTCCAACGAAGCCCTACTGCCAAAGGATTTATGCCGATGTGTGTTAGGAATACGGGCCGATGATCCGCATTGCCCTGATTTCCCCTACCCTGACCTTGCGGGTTGGCCTACGCGCGCTGCTCGGTGACGCCGATGACGTAACCGTTGTTGGCGAAGGGAGCAGCCTGGCCGAAAGCGATCTTTATGCGGAGGAGGAGGCCGACGTGCTTGTCTTGGCGGCGGCTTCTTTCTCCCGTGCTGACCTGGACGACCGGCTTGCGGAGGCGCAAACACCGCCGGCCCTCTTACTCCTCGTGGATGAGCAGACGGACATACCGAATCTTGCAAAGCTTCCCTTGCGTGCCTGGGGCGTTCTGTCGCTGGAGTCGTCGGAGGAGGAACTGCAGGCTGCATTGCGGGCGCTGCACGAGGGGCTGATCGCCGGCACGCCAAACTTGCTCGAAGCGCTTCTCGCCCGCCGGCCCGCTGCCGGCGAAGCACAGGAATCACTCGCCGAGGCGCTCACCCCGCGTGAGATTGAGGTGTTGCAATTGCTGTCCGAGGGGCTGGCGAACAAGCAAATCGCCCTCGAGCTGGAAATCAGCGAGCACACCGTCAAGTTTCACATCTCCTCGATTTACTCCAAGCTGTGGGCCACAAACCGCGCCGAAGCGGTGCGGCTGGGCATTCAACGGGGGTTGGTCATCCTCTAACCTCTTTCGGGCGGACAGAGCGTCCGTCAAAGCCCCCCTACGTAGGCTCTCCCGTTGCTGTGGAGCAGACCAAAGGGGGTTTGTTCCTCTCAGGGGGCTGCAGGAATGCCTCGCCCCCTACTTTTGCGTCATACCCTTTCGGCGTGTCGGAGTTGCCATCAGAGCCATTTGACGGTATACTATCAGTACTTGAGAAAACTGTTCTGTGGGGCAGGCTTTCTAGCCTGCCAGCAGC
>CAYWAK010000258.1:0-3762 GCA_964455755.1 uncultured Ardenticatenales bacterium
CCTTCGGTCGTCCAGGTTGCGTATATTATCAATCTGCGTTATAATATCTTCTGTTTCAATGGGGCTATTAAAATATGGTTTCAAATTCAGGAGAAAACAAGCGATGGTAAAGATCCGTTTGCGCCGAGTAGGCGCAAAGAAGCAACCGAGTTATCGTGTCGTTGTCGCCGATTCGAGGTCACCTCGAAATGGACGATTCATAGAGAATATTGGGCACTACAACCCGCGCACTGAACCGTCCACAGTTGTGATTAACGAACGACGAGCACTGCACTGGCTTTCCAATGGCGCGCAGCCGACAGAAGCTGTCGAGCGAATGTTGCGCAACATGGGCACATTTGAGAAATTGACCCGTATGCGCAATGGCGAAGACTGGGAGAGCATCTTCCCGCCCGACCAGGTGTCTCCGGAGGAAGACTTGGAGATTTCCGTGGAAGAGCCGGTCGCTGAGGAGACAGAACTTGCCGAGGACGACGTATCGGTCGCCGGCGAGCAGACTGCATCAGTAGACGAGAACGTCGAATGAAAGAACTCGTAGAATTTGTTGCGAAATCTCTTGTTGATGACCAGGAAGCTGTACACGTTGACGTCGTTGAGCGCAACAATTCAGTGAATATCCGTCTGCGTGTGGCGCAGCAGGATACTGGCCGGGTCATCGGGAAACGAGGAAAGGTAGCCAATGCAATGCGTACCCTCCTTCGTGTGCCAGGCACACGAAGAGGCGTACACGTTGATCTGGAAATCGTTTAACCGTGACCGGCCACCGGTCAAGTCCGACTCACTTGGTCGTAGGCAAGATTACAGCGCCCCGTGGCCTGAAAGGTGAATTAAAGGTTCGTCTCCTCACGGACTATCCGCAGCGGCTGCTACAACGAGATACCATTTTTGTTGGCGACCCACCAGAGCCTTATGCCATAGATTCCCTCCACATTCATTCCAATAAAGCCATACTCCGGCTGGCAGGAATCGAGACCAGGGAGCAGGCGGAAGCCATGCGCCGCCGCGATCTCCTTGTGCCGCTGGACGAGGCCGTCCCCCTTGAAGAGGGCGAATACTACGTTTTCCAGATTGTGGGACTGGATGTCTACACAGACCAGGGCGAACTATTGGGCCGCGTATCGGACGTGATTTTTACGGGGAGCAATGAGGTCTATGTCGTGCAGTCGACGGAGAAGGAAATCCTCGTGCCGGCCATTGCAGAGGTCGTGCAAGAGGTGGATTTAGAAGCCGGACGCTTGACCATCAAACCGATGGAAGGACTTTTGTGATCGGGATGTAGCAGGACGTACTCTTTTTTTCCTCTTCGGCTAACGTACTTCCTCACGCAACGTGTATGGAATCTTCTGGTGGCGACCGTTCTGGATTGTTGCGGTGAGAGTGGCCGGCTCTATCAGGATTGCCAGCATTGAACCTCTGTTCAACTCTTCTTGGGCCAATGCTTGCATGATCACCGTGTCCGGTTCCCGGCCCATTTGCAACTGCTGTCTAACTGAATTCCACGGAAATTGCGAATCGGAAGAGGAGGTGGACGTCAAACCCTCCATGACATCTTTCGCTTCAAAGTGTGGGGGTGAGGCGATGAAGCCTTCTTTCGTTTCCTGCGTGGCATGACTGTGTGGGGTGGTCTCCAGCCGCAACGCATGGGGCACCTTGCCATCGCCAAGCAAGACCGTAGCGCCGTGGGCTGCTGGAGTGGACAGGATGAGCGTTAGCGCGCTTTCCTCGTCCATCGTGTATTGCAAAGCCTGTCGCGCCAGGAACGAAACGGGGACACCGTCTGCCGTGGAATCGGCTACGGGAATGGCTGTGGCCTGCACACCGAGTTTCGCGCCGTTGAACCCGGCGATGGTCCCCACATGTCCAGGCCAAGTCAGGGACCAGAACGGGATTCCGTGCTCAGGGTGGTAGACAAGAATCACCGGCATCCGTCCGTAGGGGGCGTCGGAATTGAGATACAGGCGGACACCCAGGCGTAATTCCCGATCCGCGACCGCATTGCCCCACGTTGCCAGGCCTATGCTGGTCTTTGGGAGCACGACGCCGGTCAACAAAGCATCGGCGGTTAGGCTGCGGCCATTTTCCGCCGGTGATTGGCGTGGTGATTCGGGCACTGTCTTCGCGCGCGACACGGATGAACGTTCTGCGCTCAGCCCGAAAGATTCTGGCGACAAGAGGGATTCTTGCAGGCCGAAGATGAGTTGTTTTTCCAGGTCGCTGCGATTCGCTTCCGTACTGATCAGATAACTTTCCATCAGGTTCCAGGCCAGGATTTCGTGGTACGGCAAGCCGGCCCCATCGGCCACACCTTGCATCTCCTGGCGAATATCTGGGGGCAGATACCCATCAACCCGGCGCGCGTATGCCATAAGCAACGGATATGTCATCCAGCCTCGCGCCGCGCTTGACCGGAGAAACTGCGTGGGGATGGCGTCTCGCAAATCGCTCCGCAATTGCGTCCCGTGCTGATAGCCGAGCTGGTAGGGTGAACCTTGCAAGTGCAAGACTCGTATCTCCGGAGACGCCGGCGTTTGCGTGGAAACCGTCGAAGGCTCTCCCTGTACCGGAACCAACGGAAGGGGAGGGACGAATAGAAACGCAGATATGAGTACGAACAGAGCATATTGCCCCAACAAGGGCACAGATAATCGCTTTCTTTGGATGCGGATTGTGCCTCTCACATGCGCTCTTGTCATGTCTCCCATTTCATGTTACAATAGGCGTAATATGCTTGTTCAAGAAATTGTTCCAATACGTTTTGGGTAAAGGAGAGAGTATGGCGAAAGAAGACGAAAAGCTTTTAGTGGATTGTACGGTTGTCGAAGCATTGCCTAACACAATGTTTCGCGTAGAACTTGAGGACGGTCATAGATTGTTGGCCTATCTTTCTGGTAAGATGCGCAAGTACTATATTCGTGTGTTGCTTGGTGATCGGGTGCGAGTTGAATTGTCACCATACGATCTGGAACGCGGGCGGATAGTGTATCGCTATAAAGAAAAGGCGTAGAATCGCGTCAGGTTCAGTTCTCTGCCATCTCTGATACTCGCTACAGAGATGCGTACTCGATGCCCGAAGTTCACAAGCAACCCACATTGGCAACTGTCGTCGTTGCTTCAGCGTTGGGGAAGATCAATTCCCTGCATGTCGAGCCGAGCCACCGGACCCTGACCGTCTCAATGCCCTCGGAATCGTGCTCAGACGAAAAGAGATTCTGTGAATACCTATCCCTGGCTCCCTTTGGATGTGAGTTGTTCTTCCATCTCCACCATTTTATCTTGTAGCATCTGAAACTGATTTACATCCAATAACACGGCGACGGCCCGGCCATATTGGGTTATCACCAGAGGGCGTTGTGTCTTCTGTATCTTCTTGATAACCTGGGCAGCCCGCAGGCGTAGCTCGGAGATCGGCAAAACGTCCTGAACTAGGTCAATTCTCGTCGCCATTTGTATACCCTTTCCTTGAAACTATTTCGTGTAGTTTGACTGCCCTATATTATATCATAAATCCATCGCTAGGTCAAGAGGTACACAAAAATTGGTTGGTCTTTTTCGTCATTGTTTAGGCAATTTGTGGTACGAAGACTGACCGCTCCACGGTACTTATAAAAGACCTATTCCCGCTTCAATTCGTTTTTCGTCCCCTCCGTATGCAATTCAAACGCCGTGATACAAGCGCACAAAGAGAAACAAGGTGGATCGTTTGTTTCTTGAGAAGTCGCTCACGAGCGCCCGGCGCGCGCCACCAAGTATGAAAATAGGGGA
>CAYWAK010000259.1:0-3754 GCA_964455755.1 uncultured Ardenticatenales bacterium
GCAGATTACACAGATTTCCTGGCTGATTTCCCATTACGGTAAAATTGACACGTGGGACAGGCTTTCGAGCCTGTCAGCAGCCTGGAAAGGCTACTCCACGTGAAAATCTGTGTTATTCTGTGGCTAAAGCAGAAAACGCCAATGTCCAGTACAAGAATTTGACGGTTACGCGCCTAGTAAAACGGCTTCGGCTCCGACCAGACAATGCCCGCTTCGTCCAAGACCTGCGTAGCCTTGTCGCGGGCCTCATAATCCTCCAGGTGAATCGTGGCCTCATACGGCTCCACCGACGCGACCGTTTTATACACGATCTTCAAGCCGGCGCCGGCGATCAAATCAAAAGCCTTGTCGTAGTCCCCATTCGCGAAGGCCACCCGAATGGGTTTGGTGTCCATGGTTCCAACTTTAGCCATCTGTCTACCTCCTCAACAGACATTCATGCGCTCTTAAGTGAAACGCGATGTATGCGCAATACGTGTTGCGTGTTGCGTTCGCACGTCTTCTCGCTCCACGCTCTACGCCCCACGCTCACTGCTGCCCAACGGCCCGGCCATATTGCGACGGGCGTGACGCTCGCGTCGCATCGTCGTCCACTCGTTCAGCGTGCCAAAGAACAGCGCCTTAGTCGAGCACTTGGTTGCGCAGGCCGGCCACAGACCCTGATCCACGCGATCCTTGCAGTAGTCACACTTGATGACCTTGTTGTCGCGCGGGTTGAACTGTACTGCGCCCCACGGACAGGCTTGCAAACAGGCCTTACAGCCGATACAGGCCGGTTCATCAACCCAGACGATACCGTCGGCCCGTTTGCGCATCGCACTGGTGGGACAGACGGCCATGCAGGGCGCATCCTCACAATGGAAGCAGCTCATGTACACCCAATCGGTCTGCAACTTGCCGGCCACAACGGCCGGCCCCACCTGGATCATGCGGCATAGCCGCGGGCCTACCGGTACGTCGCGCTCCAGCTTACAATGCACTTCGCAGCCGAAACAACCGATACAGCGGCTGGCGTCGAAGAACATGTGGTGCTGTTCGGTCATGCCGGGCAAGGTGACCCGCGCGGCACGCTCTTCCAGGTAGGAACGCTGTTCCGCGAACCCCACTTCTGCCCTGTAAACGAAATCGCTCATTCTCATCCTCCTCTAGCCATCGGTGAAAGGCAACACATTGCCATCTTCAGCGGCCTCGCCCTGCCACGTCACCTTCTTGGCTTGAGCGTCCCAATGCGGGGCGCCTTTCCAGGCCACATCGTTCGTATACGCGCCCAACTCGGTAGCCATGTCCACGTCGTAGTCGGGGAACTGCTTGAGAAACTCGTGAATCTTACGACGCGCTTCTTCTTTGTCGGTTCCGCGCTTCCAAAGCAGCACCAGTTGGGATTTGAACTCCGCCTGGTTGTAGACCGGATCGGTGACCACATCATCCACCAGCCAACTGACGTTTCGGTTGGTGATTCCGGGAACGAAGGGCTGGTACTCATCGGTCGAGCAGTAACTCCAAACCTGACGCGGGTCGGTTTCTTCGGTGACCCAGGCATAGCCGTCCAGCTCGGAAACCGCGCTCTCCAATTTAACGTAATCGCCGTCGCTAATGCCCAGCACCTGGGCCAGTTGCGGGTGCACTTGAATGTAGCGATCCGGTTCCAGCTCGTCACACCACGGCCACCAGTGGCTCATCTCATGGAAACTGGAGACGGGCCGGCCGGTGCAAAGGATCAGCGGATGCTTCTCGAAGTCCGTAGGGTTGCTGACCGGCGAATGGCTGCTTTCGCGGTGCTGCGGCAGATAGTCCCAGCCGATGTCGGCCAGGGCCTGCGAAGCGACCTCGATCTTGCCGGACGGCGTGGGGAAGCGGCGGCCCTGCGGGTCTTCCGGATAGGTGTCTTCGTACATGATCCACTTGCCCCGGATCGTGGCGTCGGGGAACTCGTAGCGCATGGCCTCTTCCTTCGTAAACGCCGGCCACATGACGCCCCCCTTCGGCGTGGTCTCCGGGTCCATCGTCTCCTTGACAATGCCGTATGTGAAGGATTCCTGCTGCTGAATCCAATCACACATGGCCGCCAGATTCACGAACTCGGGGTTGTCGTCTCGCCGCCACGGGAACCACTTGAGGCCTGCTTCCTTGCCGAAAATACGATCGAAAATCCCAACGACCACGTCAATGTCGTTGCGGCATTCCCAATTCGGCTCGATGGCCTGGTTATACCACTGGCACAAACGGTTGTTGCCGTGGTGAACGACCCCTTCGCGCTCCACCCACGAGGTGATGGGCAAGGAAACATGGGCGTGGTGCTGGGTAAAGTTCGGGTGAAACGAATTGTGGATGGCGATTTCCACGTTCTTCTTGAAAGCCGCCGCATACTTTTGCGTGCCCGGCATCTGGGCCAGCATGTTCCCGTTCCACCACACCGCCTTGATGGGGTACGGCTTTTGCGTGAAGATGGCGTTCGGAAAATTCGCTGCACTGACGTCGGCCCAGCCGATCAGCTTGTCGGAAATGATCGGGGCCTTGATCGGCGGCAACTCGGCCAGGTCATGGCCGGCACTCATCGGGGGGCGGCAATTGTGCAGCCAGTTCCAGCCGCCGCCCCGCACGCCGATGTTGCCGGTGATGGCCACCAGGACGGCGTAGCAGCGATTGATGTTGACCGCGTTGTAGGTCTGCGCCGTGCCCAGGCAACCGGTCACGCAGGCCGGCTTGCTGTTGGCGAAGGTGCGCGCCGCTTCGATGATCGTCTCTTCCGGCACCCAGGTGATACTGGCCGCGCGTGACGGCGGCATCGCTTCGATGAGCGGCATCCACTCGTCCAGGCCATGTACCCACTTGTCCACAAACTCGTGGTCGTAAAGGTCCTCTTTCATGATCACGTGGATCATGCCCATGACCAGAGCCGCGTCGGTGTTGGGCCGCAAGCGCATGGGGATGTCGGCGTGGATCATGGTCGTGTTGAAACGGGGGTCGATCCAGATGATCTTTGTCCCGCGTTCCTTCGCGTCCAACAACCATTGCATCTCCACCGGGTGATTGTTGGCCTGGCTGGAGCCGGCACCCAAAATGCAGCGGCTGTTCGTCCAGTCGATCACCGGGTTCATCAGCCGGCCCAGGTCTTTGGCTCCGAAGACATAGTTCATGGCCACACCCGGCGACTCGCAGCAGATGGGGCCTTGGCCGACCAGGTTCGGCGTGCCGAAAACGCGACTGAACCGCGCGGCCCCTGCCTTCCACAGCATGTCGGAGCGTCCCGTGCGATGGATCATCACCGCTTCCGGGCCATACTCGTCCCGCACCTTCATCAGCCGTTCGGCAGCGAAATCGAGTGCATCGTCCCACGACACGCGCTGGAATTCGTCGTCCAGCGTTTTGCGGACCAACGGATACTTGATCCGCAGCGGGTTGTAGATATGCTGGAAGGCGCCGGTTCCTTTGGGGCATAGCGCACCCCGGTTAACCGGATGTTCCGAGTCACCGTAAATATCTACCACCCGTCCGTCCTTCACATAGATCAACATGCCACAACCGGCCTCACACATGTTCGAACAGGTTGTGGTCACCACCCGGTCATACTCCCGGATGGATTCAGGTAATGGTTGTAGTCCCATAGCGTACCTCACTTTCCATAGACCTGCAACAAGTACAAACGAACGACCCCAGAGATTTCCTGCAAACGCCTCACCCCCTTCAGCAATTTTGGAATTGCGATTTTAGATTTCGGATTGATGTGCTGTGTGTACTGAGAAGTGGCACATGA
>CAYWAK010000260.1:0-3736 GCA_964455755.1 uncultured Ardenticatenales bacterium
GTGGATAGCGGCTTCGCCGCTCGCGGAAACGGGCGCAAATTGCAAAGCGGGTAGCAGGCTGGCCGGGGTGGCTTTGCGGTCGCTGCCGCTGAGCCCTGTCGTTAGCGCGAGCGGTAGACCAACGCCCCCTGATCTTCATGCACTTGTTCCATGCGTTGTTCGACGCGGTCTAAGAATGCGGACGTATACCGTTGCTGCAAGCGCCGCTTGTCCACGACAAACCATACGACGGGCGCACTATCCAATACCGCATCGAACTGTTCTGGAGACGTGAGCAAGGGGATAAGATTCCATCCGCCTACCCACCGGCCCTGCGCGTCTTGCAGAGCGTATCCCTCGAAGCCCTTTTCCACTGCCACATAATCACAGCCCCCCAGGACGAAGGCGCAGGCCGGCGCGTTGATGGTAAGCACCACATCGCCAGGCTGTCGCTGGCCGGCCAGCCAGCGGAATGCGCCGTCATAGCCCCACACCCGTGTTTGGGTGGCGCGTTGGGCCGCCGGCACGTAGAGTGCCACCGTCGCGGCGACAAGCATCGCCAGCACGAGCGCCTGCGCCCGCGGAGTGGGCTTCGTCACCCAGCCGGCAGCTCTTGTGGCCAGCGATGACACGATGAGGTAGAAAATGGGCAGGATCATGAAGAGAAATCGGGGGCTTTTCCAGGTGTGGCCCACAAGGAGTGACATCTCCAGCATGACCCCGAGCATCACCAGATAGCCGTAAGCCAGTTCGGGTTCGTCACCCCAAATCGTGCGGCGGCGCAAGGCTTTTGCGCCATACCAAAACAGGCCGATCAAAAACAGCGCAGTGAGGGGGGCGAAAGGCAACTGCATGTAGGGAGCCAGTATCTTGAGGGTGCCTGTGCCATCGAGGGCCGGCTGGAATGTGGGGCGGTGCCGCGTGATAAACTCGAAGGGGGGTACTAGGGTCATCGCCGGCAAGCCGACGCGGTCCAGTTCCCATACGACGCCCACGCTGGCTGCCGCCAGGGCAAAGGGGAGCATCACGGGCCAGCGCAGCGTTTGGCGAACGCCTTTGCGCCACAGCACCAGCAGACCCATCACCGGCAAGAGCAGGGTGCTTATCCCCTGGTTGAACACCGCGCCGGCATAGGCCAGGGCAAAGCCCATCCGGTATCTTAGGGGTGAGCGGGTTGATTCTACACCGGACGTTCTACCGGGGACCACGTCGCTGCGATACAAAGCGTAGAAGGCGAGCAATACACACAATTGCTGGAAGGCATACATGCGCGCCCGCCCGCCCCACAGAATCGCGTCGGGGTCCAGGGCCAGAAGGAGCGTAGCCAGCAACGCTGCCCGCCAGCCAAACATCTTCCGGCCCACATGCCACAGAACGGGGAGTGTGACCAGGCTGATCAGTAAGCCGGGCAGGCGGGCCGCAGTCTCCGAGTGGCCCAGCAAGACCAGGGATGCGGCCACCAAGTAGGAATGGGCTATGCCATGCGTGTAGACGTTGCCGGAAGCCAACAGTGGATAGCCGTGTGCCAGAATCTTCATCGCCGCCCACATGGTGATGTATTCATCCACAAAGGGTCTGACGTTTGCCACAACCTGCACACGCCAAAACGCGCCGCCGACGATGATTGCCGGCAAGACCACTGCCAGCACCAGACGCTGGTTTTTGCGATTCACGGGCGCGATCAAGGACCTGTTTTGCACAGCGGAATGTAGAAATGCAACAGGTTCTGCAGGTAGGAGAGCGTAGCCGCAACGACCTGGGGACTGCCTTGCACGCCGGGCGGCGTATCGCCGGTCAGCGTCAGGGAGGCCGTGTAGAGGCCGGTCTGCGTGATCCGGTCGCCGAGCACGAAGGCCGTGACGGTTGCCGGCGTGCCGCTCGCTACCGTGCCGCTTGGCGGCGATACGCCTAGCCAGGGATCGCTGGCCGCGGCCTGCCAATGCAGCGTATCGCTCCCGACGTTGGAGATTGTTACCACGCCAATTCCGGGAGCTGTGACCGTGTCGCTGAGGAAGATGAGCGCTGTGGGGGAGACGGCCAGCACCGGCGCTACTACCCGGTCAACGTCCTGATCCTGATTGTTCAGAGGAAAAGCATCCGGCCCCTGCGGTCCGCCGCCGCCGATTTTCACAGCGTTCGTGATCGTCGTTCCGTGGGGTGTGGTCAGGAAGACGCTGGCCGTGAGCAGCGCTGTGCCGGAGCCATTGGGCGGAATATCCCCAAAAGTCAGCATCCACTCTCCTTGCCCCAGACTGGCGAAGGGCGGATTGCTGCTTTGATAGAAAAGAGGCGCGGGTAAGGTATCCGTGATTTGTACGTTCGTAGCGGTCATGATCCCGCTGTTGGTGAAATGGAGGGTGTAGGTTAGCGTTTCACCGACGCGGGCGATGGAATGCCCATCATCTTTGGTGATCTCCAAATCGAGTGGCGCAGCGCGCTGCACGGCCCGGAAAGCATTGATGCGCCCCCACCCAAGGTAGGGGTCCCAGCCTGGATCGGTGTCACTGTTCGTATCGTCAGCGGTGGCTTCGATCAAAGTTTGAATCTGATCGTTGGTGTCATCGGGCCGCAGGGACCAGATCAGGGCAGCCAACCCGGAAACAAAGGGTGTGGCCTGTGATGTGCCGCTGAGGTACAGGTATCCTCCTCCCGCCCAGGTACTGCGAATGCTTGTGCCCGGTGCGGCTACATCTACATACGGCAGAAAATTCGAGAAAGAGGCGCGCTCGTCACTCGGCGTGCTGGCCGCGACAGCCATCGTCTGCGTGTAGGCTGCGGGATAGAGAACTGCATTGAATGTGCTGCAACCGTTATTCACGTAACCGATAGGATCTCCGCAATTGCCGGCCGCTGCCACCGACAACACGCCGGCGCTGTGGGCGAAATCCAGGGCATCGTGCAGAACAGGCGCGTCGTCTTCGCCAGACAGACTCATGTTGATCACGTCGGCGCCATGTCCGGTCGCCCAGAGCACGCCCTGGGCCACATCCCACTCGGTTCCATACCCGTCCCCGGACAGGACCTTAATGGGCATAATTTTTGCCATCCAGGAGACGCCGGCCACGCCGATACCGTTGTTCGTTGCGGCGGCAGTCACGCCGGCTACGTGTGTGCCGTGACCGTGGTCATCGTCCGGACTGAGCGTTCCGGTGACGAACGTGGCCCCGGGCACCAGATTGGGCTTGATATCGGGATGGTCCAGGTCCACACCCGTGTCCACGATGGCAACGGTAAACTCCGCGGTGCCGGTGGTTATATCCCAGGCGTGGGGAGCCTGAATTTGGGTGAGTCCCCACTGCCAAATGTAGAGCGGGTCGTCCGGCACGGTATCTGCGATGTGGAACAGGTGGTTAACGCCGGCGTAGGCCACACGCGTATCGGAGCGCATCATGCCGACGAATTGCTTCTCCTGGCCGGCCGGAACCGACAATCGCCAGTACCCCAGCGATGCGATCTGGCCCATAGGCTGCACGCCGGCGGTGGAGAGGAGCGTGGCGCGGTCTTCGCTCGTTATGTGGCTGGCCATGCGCACGATAATCTCCCCCGAGGCATAATGGCCCGAAAGGTCTTGTTTTGGCGTGGCCGCCTGGGCAATGTTTCTGCGCACTCCATACTGCGGGAGAATGATCACAAGGAAAAATATGATGCTTACCGGAGCCAGAAGAGAGAGCAGAGCCGCCAGCCATTTTTGCAATGATTGTCGTTTCATCGTTTACGGTCTCCTGTGTAAATAGGACACAGATGACACGGATAAACA
>CAYWAK010000261.1:0-3736 GCA_964455755.1 uncultured Ardenticatenales bacterium
CGAAATTTGACAGGGAGCCTCAATGCTCGTATACTTTCTGGACGCATTGAGAGGGGTAGCAAATACGAGAGAAGGAAGGAATGCCCGCACAACCCACACCGGTGACCGGCCGCACACGCGATCTGGTCATCTTTCTGGATCGCATGGTCGCTGCTCTGGGGCGGCACTGGTTGCTGATGGTCAACCTGTTGTTGGGCCTATATGTGGGAGGGGCTGTGATGGCTCCCACCCTGATGGCCGCCGGTTTCGATGGCCCGGGGCATTTGCTCTACACGCTGTATGGTTTCACCTGCCACCAAATCCCGCAACGTGCCTACTACCTTTTTGGGCCGGACGGCTTTATCTCCAGCTATAATGTGGACAAGATTCTGGCGGCTGGCGCCAACGTCAACAACCTGCGGGCCTTCATCGGCACGCCGGCGATGGGCTTCAAGCTGGCCGATTGTCACCGCGACAACGCCATCTACTGGACCATGCTGGCCGGCGGAATGCTCTTTGGCCTGCTGCGCAAACGCCGCACCCCAAAACCCTTGCCCTTTTCTGTCTATCTCCTGCTGATTGCGCCGATGTTCTTCGACGGCGTATCCCAATTCATTAACGACATAACCCCCTGGGGCTGGCGCACATACAACGCCTGGGCCGTCTGGCTGACGGGCGGCATCTTCCCGCAAAGCTTCTACGTCGGCACGCGAATCGGCACGCTAAACTGGCTGCTACGCACTGTCACCGGCTCGCTCTTTGGTCTGGCCACCGTGGCGATGGCCTATCCCTACCTGGAAGAAGGCTTCGCGGACATACTCGAACAGGCCGAGCGCCAACTGCATCGTGCCGCCTCGCGGGATGCCCTTGAAGGCGAATAGCGATGCTGATTACGGGGGTGATTTGATGATGATTTCTCTCCTGGAGGCTTCACCGCTGTTCAAAGCGCTTTCCCCAAACGAACGTCAGGCTGTGGCTCCGCTACTCCACCTCCAAACTGTACGGCGCGGCAGCTTTCTCTTTCATGAAGGTGACCCGGCGGATCGTTTATATCTTGTAGCAGAAGGTAAAGTCAAGGTGTTGAAGCATTCTTTGGGCGGGCAAGAGGTGATTCTGCACCTGGCCAGTCGTGGCGATTTGATCGGCGGAATCGCCATGCTCGGCGAGCAGCAGTACCCGGCCACGGCCCAGGCACAAACGGACGTTCGCGTGGCGACCCTCGCCGGCCAAGACTTCTGGCAGCTCATGCGCACCTACCCGGAGATGGCGGCCAACATCATCGATGTTTTGCTTTCGCGGTTGCGGCAAGCGCACGAGACGATCCGCCAGATGGCCTTCGAACGCGTCGAGCGGCGACTGGCTCGATTGCTGTTGCGCATGGTGACCCGGTTCGGCAAGCGTACCGGTGATGGGGTACTCATAGACATCGTGCTCACCCGGCAAGACCTGGCCGCTATGACCGGAACCACGCTGGAGTCGGCCAGCCGAGTGATGAGCAAATGGCAGAAGCGGGGCCTTGTTGAATCACGTCACCGGAAAATCTTGATCCGCAAGCCGCACGGCTTTGTGGAGATCGCCGAAGATTTGCCGGAACGCTCTCCCCTCACGGACCACAGTCCGTAATCCCTTGGCGGCAAGCTTTGGCTTGGCCGGAATCGCGGTTTCGCTGCTTCTCACAGTCTACTAAGGGTTTTCTCATCTTCTTCTCATCTTCTCGCAGTATGCTGTTATGGTGACTTGGGCTTGTTGTTTTTGTGTTGCACTGGAACCGGCAACCAAGGCACGAAGAGACCAATGAACCGTGACTGGTAAGAAGTACTGCACCACAAGTTGTCTAAGATGCGACACATATTCCGAAGTACGTACCTGTAAACCGATTTCACACATCCCACGTGCTTAGAAGTTCAACTTCTTCAAGAAACTGAACTTCTCAATCTGTGGTTAGCTTTTTTGGTTCCGGCTTGTCCGGGTGAGGAGTGGAGACATGGATTTGGGCAAAAACACAACAAATAGAGGAGAATGGGATCCCCTCGTAGGCATGTATTTACAAGAGAGTGCCGGACACAGTCTCTTGACCTCGGAGGAAGAGAGAACACTTTCCACGCAGTGGCTCAACGCCGTTGACGCGCGCGACGCACTTGCCGGAGAGAAATCGACAGTGGAAAAGAAAGCCAGCCTGGAAAAGGTCGTCCGACGGGGACAGGATGCGCGCAAGCAACTGATCGCCGGTAATCTTCGTTTGGTCGTGCACATCGCCACGCGTTTCCAGGGGTATGGTCTGCCCTTGTCCGATCTGATTCAAGAAGGCAACATGGGATTGATGCACGCGGTGGACAAGTTCGACCCCACGATGGGCTACAAATTCAGCACCTACGCCACGTGGTGGATTCGCCACGCCATCGGGCGGGCGATTGCAGCGCACGGGCGTACGGTTCGATTGCCCGTACACATGGCCGACAAGGCGCGACAGATCAAGAGCGCCACGGCCCGGCTCTCCCAACTGGAAGGGGGAGCGCCAAGCACATCGGAAATTGGCAAGGCCGTAGGCGTTTCCGAGAAGCGCGTGCGCCAAATCATGCACCATGCCAGGCCGGCAATCTCCCTGGACCGCCCTGTAGATGAGGACGACCGCCGAGAGCTCATCGAGCTTCTGGCCAATGAGGATATCACAGATCCGGAGAGTGCAACCGTTCTGCTTGGGTTGCGCGATCATCTGCAGTCCGCGCTCGGTTCTTTGACTCCTCGCGAAGCCCGTATCCTGAACCTGCGCTATGGTCTGCAAAATGGGCAGGAACACACGCTTGAGGAGGTCGGGAACAAGTACGGCCTGACGCGTGAACGTATTCGTCAGATCGAACGCGACGCCCTCAAAAAACTTCGCCATCCCAGCCGAAGCCGGCTGCTGCGCACCTATCTAGACTGAGTTGCGTAAGCGCGGTTTCAAGCGCCGGTAGCTTCTAGAGAGGCGGGCTGAAGCGTCCGTCCACCGCGGTCCAGCCGCCATCTACCATCAAGAGGGAACCGGTCACGTAAGAGCTGGCGTCCGAGGCCAGGAATACAATCGCGCCGACCATCTCATGCGGTTGCGCCCAACGCCTCAGAATGTTCTTGTCCGCATAGGCCTGATACCAATCGGGCCGATTCTTGATGGGCGCGGTGAGTGGCGTTTCCACGATCCCGGGGGCAATCGCGTTCGCACGAACGCCAAACGGCCCCAATTCAGCGGCCAGGGCGCGAATCATCTGCACCGTGCCGGCCTTTGTGGCGGCGTATACGCCTTGCCCCGGCTCCACAACCTTCGCGCGGATGCTGGAACAGGCGATAATGCTGCCGCCGCCCGCTTCGGTCATACCCCTGCCCACCTCCCGCATCAACCGGAACGTGCCCTTGAGATTGAGCCCAACGACTCGATCAAATTCCTCATCGGTCGTGTCGAGCAGCGGTTTGCGAACGTTGACGCTTGGCGTGCTGACCAAGACATCTATGCGCCCAATCTCGGACAGGGCGGAGGCGATGCTCTGCGGATCGAGCAGGTCCAGGTAGATGGCCTCTGCCCGGTCGCCCTGGGCACGGATTTCGCGGGCTGTCTCTTCGGCGGCCGACAGATTCACGTCGGCGCAAAACACGTTGGCTCCGAATGCGGCCAGGCCGGCGGCCGATGCGCCTCCAATCCCGCCACCACCACCGACCACCAAAGCCCTCTTTCCCGCCAGGTTGAACATCGAACGATAGTCAAACATTTTGTTTATCCCTCCTC
>CAYWAK010000262.1:0-3731 GCA_964455755.1 uncultured Ardenticatenales bacterium
GGAGGTGATATTATGAAACGAGGCATAATCTGCACGATCTTTATACTTCTGACAGTCACCTCTCTGTCTATACTGGTGCGGGGGCCGGCCCGGGCCGACAGCGGCGTGCAGGCGGCCAGCCCGCCCTTGCTGCCGCGCGACTTCGCGCTGCCCCTCCCGCTGTTCGCGCCGGATAGCGCCTGGAATCAAACGGCCACCACGGCGACGGTCCTGCCCGAAAGCGACCAGCAAGTCCTCGCCACCTATCGCCTTCTGCACGGGGACACTACCTGGCTCGTTCCGCCAAGGGCTGCCGACTGGTTTCCGGTCACGTGGGTGAACTTCGACGAGTACACCATCCCCATCTTTCGTGCCGGCTCCGGTCAGCAGGACGTTTTGATTTGCGACTACGACGGCAACATGGCGTGGCCCAGCCCCAAATTCGGCATCGATCAGCTCGGCGGACCGGCGCCCGTTCCGGCCCCTGCCGGCGCGGTGCGACCCGCCCTCCCGCAGGGCAAGAACTCCGACGGCCATCTGGCCCTCTATCGCCCCGATACGTTCATGACCTATGATTTCTGGCAAGCGACGACCCAACGCACCGGGCAGTGTGCCAGCCGGGGAGCCGGGTACACCGGAACCGCAATTCTCGAGGCGGGGGCGGTGGACTTCTTCGATGTGCGCGGCTCGGGGGCCAATGTGGACACGTACTCCAGCGCGCGCGCCGCGGGCCCGCCCCTGCTCGCCGGCCTGATCCTGCCCGAGGACATCGAGAGCGGGGCCATTGCCCACGCCCTGGCCTTTGCCATCCCCGGGCCGCGTAACCTCAGCAGCGACCCCACCGAGCCCCTTTCGTCTGACTACTTCTATCCGGCATCGGCGACCGAGACCGACTACTACAACACGAATCCCAACGCCTTGGCCGCCGGCCAACGCATCCGCCTGAAGCAGGCCCTCGTGGACGACGCGGGCAACCCAGTCAACGAAACCCAGTTGGCGCCGATCACCCGCATGTTCCTGGCGGCGCTGCGCACCCACGGAGCCTATCTGGTGGACAATGCCGGCGGCTTCATCTTCTACGCCGAGGAGACCACTACCGCCGATCTCCATCTGACCGACGACGAGGTCAACACGCTGATCGGCGAATCGCCCGGCACGTCGCTGCCGGCCGGTAAGACCAAGTGGCAGATCGTGATGGAGACGCTCAACGGGGAGATTGTATCGATTCCGTTTGCCTACGGGCCATGGCCGAACGGGCAGGACCCGGCCACGGCGCAGATCACCACCGCGAACTTCGAGGTTGTCGAACCGGCCACGCAACCGGCAGGGAACAATACCCCCACGCCGACCGCTACCGGCCACCCGCCGACGGCCACTCCAACGGCTACATCCACACCGAGCGTTGTTGCGACATTGCCGTCAGCCAGTCCCAGCCCCTCCGTTACAGTCGCCCACATCATCCACCTGCCCATGATCCTGAAAGCGTACCACACTGTTTCGTCGGGGTGGTGGAAGCCTCCCGTGAACACGACATGGCAGTGGCAACTCGAAGGCCCGCCCCTTGACCGTTCGTTTGATGCAGCCATGTACGACATAGACCTGTTCGACAACGAAGCCGGCGCTGTAGCTGCCCTGCACGCAGAGGGACGCAAAGTTGTTTGCTACATCAGCGTGGGCAGTTGGGAAGACTGGCGGCCCGACGCAGCGCAGTTCCCGTCGTCGGTCATCGGCAAGAACTACGAAGGCTGGCCCGGCGAGAAGTGGCTGGACATCCGCCAGATCAATCTGCTGGCACCGATCATGCGGGCGCGCCTGGACCAGTGCAAGGCCAAGGACTTCGACGGCGTCGAACCGGACAACATTGATGGCTATACCAACGACACCGGCTTTCCGCTCAGCTACCAGGATCAGCTAACCTATAACATTTGGCTGGCCAATGAAGCCCATGCTCGCGGCCTCTCTATCGGGCTCAAGAACGATGGCGATCAGGTTGGCGACTTGCTGACTCATTTCGATTGGGCGCTGACCGAAGACTGCTTTGCCGATGAATGGTGTGGAGACATGTCGCCCTTCGTCGCCGCCGGCAAGGCCGTCTTCGCCGCCGAGTACACCGACACCGGCATCACCCTGGGCGGCTTCTGCCCGCAGGCTGCCACGATGCAGTTCAGTGCAATCCTGAAACACCGCAACCTGGACGCCTGGCGGCAGGCCTGCCCCTGACGCTTACATTGACCACCGCCATCCGACGTCCGCTTTAGTCGCTCGTGCGCATCTGATAATTCGGCGCTTCCTTGGTGATGAACACGGAGTGCGGGTGGCTTTCACGAAGGCCGGCGTTGCTGATACGAATGAACTGTGCTCGCTCCCACAATTCTGAGAGGTTGGCCGCCCCCACATAGCCCATGCCCGATTGCAATCCCCCGACCAACTGAAAAACCATGTCCTTCAAGAATCCTTTGTACGGTACGCGACCTTCGATCCCTTCGGGGACCAGCTTGCCTTCGCTCCCCTGCGCGTATCGATCGCGGGCCAGGCCGCGCATGGCGCCCAAAGAACCCATGCCCCGGTAATCTTTGAAGCGATCGCCTTGGAAGAGGATGATGTCGCCGGGCGCTTCGTCCAGGCCGGCGAACAGGCTGCCCATCATCACTGCCGAGGCCCCGGCCGCCAGCGCTTTCACCACGTCGCCCGAATACTTAATCCCCCCGTCCGCGATGACCGGCACGTTGAACTGCCTAGCCACTGCCACGCACTCTGCCACGGCGCTCAACTGTGGCACGCCAATACCGGAGACGACCCGCGTCGTGCAAATTGAGCCTGCGCCGATACCCACCTTCACCACGTCAGCGCCCGCCTCGATCAATGCCCGTGTGCCCCCGGCTGTGGCCACATTTCCGGCAAAGATGTCAACATCCGGGAAGGCTTCTCTCAGCCGGCGCACGCCGCGCAGCACGCCTTCGGCATGACCGTGGGCCGTGTCCACGGCCAGCGCGTCGACTCGAGCGGCGACCAAGGCAGCCGCGCGGCTCATCATGTCCGGCCCGACGCCCACGGCTGCGGCCACCAGCAAGCGGTCGTGCTCATCGGTGGCGGCGCGGGGGTAATCAATCTTTTTCTGGATGTCCTTAACCGTGATGAGCCCGACCAGATTGAAGTCATCGTCCACCAGAGGAAGCTTCTCAATGCGGTTCTTTTGAAGGATGCCGCGTGCTTCGGCAAGCGTCGTACCCAGGGAACCGGTAATCAAGTTTCGGCTTGTCATGTACTCAGCAACGGGGCGCGAATAGTCCGTGGCAAAACGAACGTCCCGGTTGGTCAGGATACCGACCAGGCGGCGGTCCTCAGTGATTGGCACGCCGGAAATGTGGTATCGGCTCATCAGCTCCTCGGCCTGCGCCAGGCTGGCAGTCGGCGGCAAGGTTACCGGTTCCACGATCATCCCCGCCTCGGAGCGCTTGACCTTGTCCACTTCGCCGGCCTGTTGCTCGATGGTCATGTTACGATGGATGACTCCCATGCCCCCTTCGCGCGCCAGGGCAATGGCCAGCCGCGCCTCGGTCACCGTATCCATGGCCGCCGAGAGCACGGGAATTTCCAGGTGAATGCGCGGGGTCAGCGCGGTATCCACCACGATTTCCGATGGCAGAACCTCCGAGTGGGCCGGAAGCAACAGAACATCGTCGAATGTCAGGGCTTCGTGCTCGGATAGATCCAGGATTTTCATGGAAAGAACCTCCCTGTACATAATAGTC
>CAYWAK010000263.1:0-3695 GCA_964455755.1 uncultured Ardenticatenales bacterium
GTCTCCTCGGAGGCGGCTTCTGCCAGGGGTTCTTCAGTTGTTTCCGCCGGGGTGATTTCTTCCTGAACGGCCGGCTCCAGAGGTTCCAAGGAAGGCTGCCATTGGGCAAGTGTTGATGCGGTTTCCTCGCGTAGCGTACCGACCCAGTCCTGTGCTTCCAGGTATTGGTCCGCGCCGTCTGGGGGGGCGGGGACCCCTTCTTCGGCTGGCGGCGGAGCAAGGGCCTGATCCGTGGCCAGCCGGAGATCAGGAACCCAAGGAGGAGGGGCACTTGTGGTCAGCGCGGACGCCCAGCCGGCAATGGCGCCGGCCGTCTCTTCCCGCAGGGCACCGATCCATTCGGGTGTCTGGTCAGGAGGAGCCTCGACGGGTGGCCTGTAATCGGCGATGAAATTGTCCGTTTCTTGTCTGAGTTCTGCGACCCACGGCGCTGTCTTTTCCAGGGGCGCTGCGCGCTCGGCCTGGCGAAGTTGCAACGCCTCGTCTGTGGCGGCCCGCAGGTCCGTGATCCACAGAGCACGTCGCTCTGACTTTTGTGGGGCCGGGGGCCGCGCAGATAGCGCCGCATCGGTCGCTGCCCTCAGTTCCACGACCCACAATCCTTTGTCCGATTCCGGGGTCTTGCTGGGGAAGGCTTCCAGAGCAGGCGGCACGCTCTCCTGATCTTCGGACGAGAGCGACTGCAGCCAGGGGGGAATCTGGTCCGGAGTCTCTTCGGGAGTTTTTTCGACAACCACGGGGGGTGCCGTGCCTACCGGCGGAATATTGACATCCTGGAGAGGGAGGGGCGAATCTACGCCAAACATTTGCCGTGCAACACGATTTTCCGGATCAATGGCCTGGGCCAGTTGCAAGCGGTCCCACCCTTCGTCAAGCCCACTTTCGGTCCAGATTTGTCCGAGGATAAGATTTGCTTTCAGACAGTTTGGCAGCTCGGCGAGCAGCTCTTCACTGATGATGGCCGCTTCTTGACGACGGCCGGCAGACCAAAGGGCCTCGGCCAGAGAGATTCGAATGTCTACGCGCGCCGGGTCTTTCTCCAAGAGGTCCAGAAACTCTTCGATAGCCAGGTCGTAGAGCCTGCCTCGCACGTACAGACGGCCGAGGGCCGCGCTGTTGAGTTTCAGCCGCTGCATGCGCGCGCCGTGACGTCTTTGATGTAGGTCGCGGAGTCGTTCACGGATTTCGGCATCCCCCGGAATCAATTCAAAGGCGCGCTCGGTTTGCCATATCGCCTCGTCGAGTGTGCCCTCGTCGGCAAAAATCTCTCCCAAAGTCGCTCTCGCTGTGAAGTTCTCCGGGTCCGTGCTCAGAACGCGGCGAAACATATCGGCTGCTTCTCGAGGGTTTCCCAGGCCGATGCAGGCCAGTCCCAAGAGCGTGTAGGCGTGACGGTTCTTTGGGTAGTGGCGCAGGGAGTGTTGGCAGAGTGTCATAGATTCTTCGTATGCTTCCGAGACAATCAGTGCTTCGGCTTCCTTGTAAACGCTCTGTAATGTGAGCTCGCTCATTAGCTAACCTCCGCTACGGGTTATTCGTACCTCTCGCCAAGATGAGCCACGCTTCTCCGGAGATCGGAGCGCGCGATCCGTGATGGTAGACAGGCCATGTTCTCAGCCTATCGGAATCTGCATGATTTTCCAGACAAACATGCAAATTCTTGCTCCTATTATTATGCACTGTTTTTCGAAAATTGTCAACGATGAGCTATTGCCGTCCCGGCACCGATTTATGCCCCAACCTGGGGATCAGAAGGGGGCAAGAGAAAGGGATTTTCCGCGCTGCTTTGGTGAACGGGGATAGGTAATATGCCGGCGTAGAACGAACTTCATGAGCGGCGCGCACAAATGAAAGCTCCTGTCCGGCCCCTTTGTGATGGGGGACGATCCAGGAGCTTTCTCGTCTGAACGCAGAGCTACGCTGCTCTACTCAGGGCTGTGAAATCTTCAAAGCGCGCCAGTCGTGCACCATGCTTACCGGTACCCGGTCAGGCTGACCGCGTCGATGTTGAAGTCAAGCTCGCGGTAGGCCGTGCCCCACTTCTTCCATGAACGGATGAAGAGGGTAATCTGGCTCGAAGGCGCCACGAATGTTGTCGTATAGCTGTCCATGCTGCCTCTTGGCGAAAGGCGCGGATAGACCTTGTTCCACGGCAGCTCTGTCCAATTGGTGACCGCGCGCCAATCGGTGCCTCCGTTTGCGTCGTAGCCCCATTGCGCGCGATAGCTGAAGTTATCGCGGTCGGGATCGTCTTCGCGGGCGCGCAACATGCCGTGCATGGAGAGCTGGTATGTGGCTCCCGGCACCAAGCCGCTTACCGTCTGGTAGATGCCGGCATAACGGTCGGATTCGGATCCGGAAAAACCAAAGGTGTTGATCTCAATCAACTGGGAGTGCGCGCCGTTGTAGATTACTTTATCCCACGTCTCGTCATACCAGCCGTAGTGCGCGTGACCACCACTGTCAAACGGTGTCCATCCGGTGGCTACACCTCCGGCAGAGAAGCTTTCCTCGAAACCGGCATTGAAGATGAATTCGCCAACCTCTCCGACGGTGACGACGACCGTGCGCACGGCTGTTTTGCCGCCAACGTCTTTAGCCTCGACCTGTAGCGTGTGGAGACCGTTTGCAGCCGGCGTCCATGAAAAGTCCCCGGCGAAGTTGAGCATGCCGACGGCGTATGTTCGGCTGTCCACCAGAGCGCCGTTATCCAAGAGCCGCACTTCCGTTATCCCCACATCGTTCGACGCCGTAACGTGCACCGTGCTGGCCCGGCCGGCCTGGGGATACGTGGGCGCGACGATGGCTACCGTTGGCGATTGCGTGTCCTCGGGCACGGCTCCGACGAGACTCACCGCATCCAGATTGACATTGAACTCAACGTCGGCCCGTGGCCATTTCTTCAGGGCGCGAATGAATACGGTGATCCGGTTCGATGTCGTGGTTAAGTTGGTGGAGAAGCTTTCAATACTCCCGGGGGAGATGCGAGGATACACGCTATTCCAGCCTACGTCCGTCCAGTTGGTGACGGCATTCGCATCGCTGCCACCACTCGGATCATACCCCCACTGCACACGGTAGCCGTAGCTGGCCACGTCTGGGACGTCTGGGCCGCCGGGATCTGCGCGCATTATGCCGTGCAAGGCAAAGGTGTAATTCGTTCCGGGTACCACGGCTACGGTCTGATAAATGCCAATGAACCTATCGGGGTCAGAGGCGGCTCGACCATACGTGTGAATTTCGAGGAGTTGGGAGTGTTGCCCGTCCCATACGACCGGGGCCCACGTGTCGTCGTGCCACCCATAGTCGGCCTGCCCGCCGTTCGTAAAGGCCGTCCAGCCAATGCCGGCTCCGGTGGGACCAAAGCCGCTTTCGAAATTGCCGTTCGTAAACCGCTCACCGGTTCCGCCCGCCAAGTTCTTTGAGGCCGGCGCAGCAAAAGGGGTAAGCAGGGCCACAACAAACAAAAGAATCAACATGCGTTTTGAGGGTAGATGCATCATAGGGGACCTCCTTTTTCACAAACAATCAAGAAGAACTATCCTCATTATATCACAGCTTGTCTCAGTTTACAACCGATAAAACCTTAAAAGTTCAATTTTTTGAAAATATTGGTATATGATTTTGTTGATTTTTCAAGAAACTTACGGATGTTTCGTTCGATATTGGTTACATTAGGGCGGCATTGGACATTT
>CAYWAK010000264.1:0-3663 GCA_964455755.1 uncultured Ardenticatenales bacterium
CTCCGCGTTCTCCGCGTCTCTGCGGTGTATCTGAGAGCGGTAAACCTAAACAGCGTCCAATAGTGCCTGCGGATGGTCACAATATTCTTCGCGTGAAATCTTTCCACCAGCAATTTGTTGCAAAATGTCGGTGAGCTTCTTGTTTGTTGGCACAGGGATTCCCAGTTGTTCGCCCTGTCTGGCAACGGCTCCGTTTAACACGCCTACTTCCAAATGCTTCTTTCCGGCTACCAGGTCCACATACATTGAGGGCATTTTCCCGCCACGGCCGGTGCGAACTGCGCGTCGAACGATGGGACGGAGGATGAAGGAGGGCAAGCGTTTTACCCAGGGCACCAGTGTTGGCAGCGGATAGCCGGGTAGGGCAACCGGGTGCAGTTTCATCGCGGTCATGACCTGTAGTGCTTCCAGGAAAGCCGCGCGTTCCATATCGAACAAGTCCCGGTTCGCATACACGCGTTCCGGCGGCCACCCCAAGATCGCAGACGTTGCGTTCCCGATGATGTTCAAAAGCAGCTTAGACCACTTCAGGGCCCGATAATCGTCGTAGACGGCGACAACAAAGCCGGCACCGCGCAGGGCTTCCGCAATGGGCGTACCGGTGACCTCGCCGGTCATCGGCGCAATGCCGATACCGCCCCGCCGCACGGTCTCGATGACGGCCGGCCCGGTCATGCTGGCCGGAACACTGATGGTGCCGGCGATCACATGGTCTTCCCCGATGACTTCCGCAATGGTCTCTTCCGTGCCAACACCATTTTGGAAAGTAACGACCAACGGGAGAGTATCAGTTTCCTTGGATAGGTTGACGATGGGGGGTAAGACATCGTGAGCTTTTGTCGTGAGCAGTACCAGATCGAAATCTGGCTGGAGGGCATAGGCACCAGCAACGTTTTCCGTCACCTGAATGTTGCGGATGTGTATGTGGTCGCCCGCCTCCTGAGCGACATCGAGGCCATACGCTTGTACTGCTTCCACAAGCCACGGCCGGCCGACCAAGGTTACGTCGTGTCCAGAACTGGCCAGTCGTCCCCCCAAGAGGCAGCCAATAGCTCCCGCACCGATTACCAGTATGCGCACGAGGTCCGCATCCTCCCCCAGAATTATAAGGAGGGGCGACCCCAGGGGCCGCCCCTTAGTTGCAGATGTAAGTGCTCAGTGTGTATTGCGTCAAATAATCACAGCGCTGGGAATGAAGACTCCTGGGCACCTCACAGGGACACTGTGTCTTTAGATAAAGATAGGTGCCAGAACGAGTGTGATGGTGGCCAAAAGCTTGATGACGACGTGCAAGGACGGTCCAGCCGTATCCTTGAAGGGGTCACCAATGGTGTCGCCCACAACTGTGGCGGCATGCAATTCAGTGCCCTTACCCAGCACGTTGCCCTGCGCGTCGTGGACTGCTCCAGATTCTACGAACTTCTTGGCATTGTCCCAAGCAGCGCCGCCGTTGTTCATCACCGTCGCCAACATGATGCCGCCAATGGTACCGGTCATCAAAAACGCGCCCTCAGCTTCTGCCTTGAGCAAGATGCCAACGATAATGGGCATACCCACAGCCAATATGCCCGGCCAGACCATGGATTTGAGAGCCCCTGTAGTGGTAATGTCTACGCATCGGGCAAAGTCGGGGCGAGCCGTGCCTTCCATCAGGCCGGGAATCTCACGGAATTGCCGGCGTACCTCTTCAATAATATCGCCGGCCACTTTGCTAACGGCCTGCATGGCCAGAGAACTAAACAGGAAGATGAGCATGATACCGAGAATCGCTCCCACGAAGACGGGCACTTTGGCCAAGTCTATGGTGTGTGAGGATTTCACGACGGCTTCTGAGTATCCTTTGGCTTGACGGACCAGCTCAATCTTGTCCAGGTAGGCAGCGAACAGAAGGAAGGCAGCCAAGGCCGCGGAGCCAATGGCGTATCCTTTGGTCAGAGCCTTGGTCGTGTTGCCGGTAGCATCCAGAGCGTCGGTGCCGGCACGCACCTCGTCTGGCGCCCCTGTCATTTCGACAATCCCGCCGGCGTTGTCCACGATGGGACCGAAGGTGTCCATAGCCAGAATGTAGGCAGCGGTCATCAGCATACCCATTGTAGCCACGGCCGTACCGTAGACTGCACCATGTTCCACGCCACTCTTTGTGCCGGTCCAGGCCGAGAGGAGCAATGCAGCGCTGATGAGGATAGCCGGAGCGGCGGTGTTTTCAAATCCAATGGCCAACCCGGAGATAATGTTGGTGGCCACTCCCGTACGCGAGGCTTCTACGATGGTCTTGACCGGTCGCCAGCGCGCCTCGGTATAGTACATGGTGATCAGTACAAAAAAGACGCTGGTTACCAATCCGACGACACCGGACCAGAAGAACCAGATGTTGCCAATCGTAAACTGCACCACAGGGTATAGCGCGGCGATGGATAGAATGACTGCCACGATATAGCCACGGCTCAAAGCGTTCATCGGCTCTTCGCCGTCCCGATAGTTCACGAAGAACAACCCAATCATGGAAGTAATGAGACCGGCTGCACGTACAATCAGGGGAAAGAGGATCCACGCTGGATTATTCGTAGTTTTCCAGATGGCAACGCCGAGGATCATCGCGCCGATATTCTCGGCTACAGTAGATTCAAACAGGTCTGCTCCACGGCCAGCGCAGTCCCCTACGTTGTCGCCGACCAGGTCGGCGATGACAGCGGCGTTACGAGGGTCGTCCTCGGGAATGCCGGCCTCGACCTTA
This sequence comes from uncultured Ardenticatenales bacterium, assembly GCA_964455755.1. Taxonomy (GTDB): domain Bacteria; phylum Chloroflexota; class Anaerolineae; order Ardenticatenales; family JAADHH01; genus JAADHH01. The sequence goes on from CAYWAK010000264.1 coordinate 2,735, forward strand.
CCGACCAGGTCTGCGCCGACATCGGCAGCTTTCGTATAGATACCGCCACCCAACTGGGCAAAGAGGGCTACGAAGCTGGCCCCAAACCCTAGACCAACGATCAAGAAAGGCGCTTGTTCAGGATGAGCGGTTCCACCATAAAGCAGGAACATGCCATAAACAGCAACCAGGCTGAGGGTTACGACCAAGAAGCCGGACACAGCGCCACCGTATAGTGCGGTTTTCAGCGCCGGTCCTACACCGCCACGCGCGGCACTGGCGGTTCGCACGTTGGATTTCACCGCTACGTACATACCAATAACGCCTGATAGAGCAGAAGCTGCCGCTCCAACCAGGAAGGCGACACCGGTACGCATGCCTAGATTCCACCCCGTGACTGCCGTCTCGGAATTCTTCTCGAAGAAGGCGATCAACACGGTGACGACGGCGGCCGTCACCAAAGCAAGTATGGCTATCGTGCCGTACTGCCGGGTGAGGAAGGCCACCGCACCTTCAAAGATCATGTCCCCCACTTCCTTCATTTCCTTTGTCCCTGTATCCCGTGACAGCACATTATAAGCGAGCCACACGATAAAGACAAGGGAAATCAAGGCCGCGATGGGAACCAACAGTATAGATCCCATAAAACTCCTCCTCTCTTCAGTTCAAGTTAATAACTGTGTCTGCATTCCAAGCAGACATTTGCGAGCCCATGATTTCACAAGCATCCCCCACACGGTAGAGGGTGATGAATAGTTTATTGTGTCGTGCGGGGGACGCTTGTGAGCAACGCCACTATAATAACATAAAACGCCTTAATTGTAAAATCCGTCACTCTCGTCGCCCCGTGACACTCGCCACATTGACTTTTGGGGGAAATTTGTTAAACTACCAGTATCGCCGCAGTATTTATTGGAGAGTACTTGTTTACCGCTCTCAGATACACCGCA
>CAYWAK010000265.1:0-3661 GCA_964455755.1 uncultured Ardenticatenales bacterium
GCATCGTCTCTGACACGGGGGGCACACGCTCCCTGTGGCTCTTGGTTTGGGCCTGCCAAACGGCCAACCCGAGAGGGAGCGCGGCCTCTTGGCCCGGAGGCGCTTTTGGCTGCCGGCCTCGGCCCGCCGGTCTATCGGGTTGTGTGATTACCCAGGCAATGTCATACGCATTTGTGGCAGCCAACGCTTCCAGCGTGGGTATGGCAAATGCCGGGGTCCCCATGAAAATAATTCGGTACATGGTGAAACTATAACAGCCTCTGTCAAATTTGTCAAGCGGTCAGGTCACGCTTGCCCTCAGTTTTCGTTGCTTGCTCATTTGTTTCTGGGATGGTATAATTCTGGTTTATGGATAAAGAATCGTTCGAACAACTTGTCTCCCGAGCGTTGGAGGATCTGCCAGAAGACATTCAGCGTTGGATGGACAACGTGGCAGTGGTGGTGCAGTTCAGTCCCACTGCTGACCAACTTCGCAGGGTTGGTATAAGGCAAGGCAACATCTTGTTGGGTCTGTATGAAGGCATCCCCAAGACAGCACGAACGAGTTACTACGGTTTGGTCTTGCCGGACAAGATCACCATATTCCAGGAATCTATTGAGCGAGTCTGCCACACTGAGAGTCAGATAGCCAGCCAGGTACAGCACACAGTAATTCACGAATTGGCTCACCACTTTGGCATATCTGACGACCGCTTACGCGATCTTGGCGTTTATTAGCATGACCTTTGCCAGTTATCAACTTGCTTCCCTTATCATTCTTTTTCTTACCGGGTTGTTGTTCTTGTTCTCAGGCGAATCAGCTTTCCGGAATCGGAAATTGTGGCTATTCGACCCCGCAACGGAGTGGGGAAGACGGACGATTATAGAAGGACACGCCGCCATGGTGGTCAGCATATTGCTGTTGGCAATTGGCGTCTTTTTTCTCTTGAGTAGCATCGTAGCATTTTTCCTGCTACCATTCTTTTCGTAGTGGTGTAAGTTCATCACTGTTGCGACATAGCCCGGGCAGAACAGCCCAGATTCAGGTCCACAACCAGCGGGCGGTGGTCGGATCCACTGTGCTCCGGGACAACGCGTGCCGCGTTGGTGCGCAAGCCTGACGAATGAAAGACGTAATCAATGCGCGCAAGCGGAAACCTGCCCCTGGTCACAGGAAAGGTAAGCCCGAAGCCCCATCCCCCTTCACGAAAGCTATCTTTGTAGCCGTAGTCCCCCGTGATTATCTGGTATGTCTCATGTTGGTCAGTAAGGTTGAAATCGCCCAACAAGACCGCCGGCCCCGGCCGCGCCGCCAGGTAGTCCAGGGCCTGTCGAATTTCCCGCCGCCGTTCGGCCACCGTGCGTTCGATCTCTGCACGATAAGCCATGCGCGAGCGGCGCGGAAGTGTGGGGGGCGGGTGCACGGCCACCAGATGTAGCGGCGACTCACACGGCGTGGCCACGTCCACGAAGAATCCGCCCACGCCCCAGGGACGTTTAACCACCACCTGCGCATCGGCCAGCGGCCAGCGACTGAAGATTCCCATGCCGTAGGGCCCGTTGCGCGGCTCCAACGCCTGGTAGGGGTAATCCTGACCCAAAACCTGACGGAAGGTCTGTGCAGCCACCGGTTCCAGCTCCTCAAAAGCGACGAGGTCAGGAGATTGCCGGGACACCAGTTCCGCCACGCCCGCATAGTCCTGATTCTCGAAGAGCACGTTGAACGTCATCACGCGAAACAGATGTTCGTCGCGACCCGCCGACGCCGACGGCCAACGCGGGAGAAAAAGGCTGCCGTACAACACCAGAAACAGGCCAACCGGCAAAATAAGTCCCACTGCCCAACGCCGGCGGAAGAGGCTCGCCAACATGAACAGGGGCAACGGCAGAAAAAACCAGGGGACGGCGGCATTGACGATCCACATCCACCAGAGGTGACCGTCCTGCCGGCCATGCAACAGAAGCCAGGCGATCAGGAAGAGGTTGTATGCAAGGAGCAGGGAGCGCAACACATTTCGCGCGGCGTTTCGGTATCTATCTCGTCTACGCATTTTGTAACCAACGGGCCGGCTACTTTCATTTCGAGCGAGCGGCCGGCCGATGGAGGAAGACTACCGGCCGGCCGCTACGAATTGGCAACACACTTACTGCGCGACCGGAATCTCGCTAATGTGAATCGAGCCTTCCTGTTCGCGTGTGGCGTTGACCACGCTGACCCGCGCCGCAAGGGCCTGGGCCACACGTACGATCGCCTGCGCCTGAGGCGACTCCGGATGGGCCGCGACAATCGGCATCCCCTGATCGCCGCCGGCGCGCACCGCCGCATCGAGAGCAATCTCCCCCAGGAAGGGCACGCCCAACTCCTCGGCTGCATCCCTGCCACCGCCGTAGGAGAAAATCTCCGTGCGCTCGCCGCAGTGCGGACAGAGAAAATAGCTCATGTTCTCCACGATACCCAGCACCGGCACCTCCAGCTTGGTGAAGGTGACCAGCCCCTTGCGCGCATCGGCCAGCGCCACGTCTTGCGGCGTGGTCACGATCACCCCGCCGGTCAGGGGCACCGACTGGGCCAGCGACAATTGCACATCGCCGGTACCGGGTGGCATATCAATGATTAGGTAGTCGAGTTGGCCCCAATCCACGTCCGAGAGAAACTGCCGGATGGCGCTGTGCAGCATAGGCCCGCGCCAAACAATCGGTTGATCCGGCGGCACCAGGAAGCCCATGGACATGACCTTCAAGCCATAGCCCTCGGCCGGCGCGATCTTGTCGTTATGCGGGGGGGGCATTCCCCTGATTCCCAACATCATGGGGATGTTCGGCCCGTAGATGTCCGCATCCAACAACCCCACCTTTGCACCTTGCTGCGAAAGGGCGATGGCCAGGTTCACGGACACCGTAGATTTGCCGACGCCTCCTTTGCCGCTGGCGATGGCGATCGTGTTGCGCACCGGAATCTCCAGTTGGCCACGCACCCGGTGATCGGCAGCCACGTTGGCCGTCATCTGCACATCCACTGTCTCTACGCCGGGGATGGCCATCACCGCAGCCCGCGCTTCCGATTCGATTTGCGAACGCAGGGGGCAAGCCGGCGTGGTCAATTCCACGGCAAAGCGGACTTGCGTCCCGTCAACGGCCACATCTTTGACCATGTTCAACGTGACCAGGTCACGGTGCAGCTCCGGCTCGATGACCTTGCTGAGTGCGCCAATCACCTGTTCTTCTGTAATAGTTGGCATTATGATTGTCCCTATCCCAGTTTCTTCAATGCTTCGATCACGTGCTCCACATCGGGCACCACGGGAACGTCCACACCATACGTGTCGGCCACCTTCCCGTCACGATCAATCAAGAAAATCGTGCGGGACGCGATCCCCTTGTCCGCCAGGTAGGCGCCGAAGCTTTCCGCCACAGCCCCTTTGGGGTGAAAATCGGCCAACAGGGGATAGTCAATGCCCATCTTTTGGGCGAACGCTTTGTGTGTCCAGGCACTGTCCACGCTAATGCCGAAAACCTGGGCATCCAGTTCGTTGAAACGCGCCATGTCATTTACGAAGCAAGCATGTTCGTCCGTGCAAACCGGACTGAAATCAAGGGGATAGAAAACCAGTACGACCGGCTTCCCCCGAAACGCGCTCAGCGAGTATACCTTATCGTCCTGCGCCTTCAGTGAAAAATCTGG